>CACANZ010000007.1 GCA_902533965.1 uncultured Pelagibacteraceae bacterium
TTTGATCACAATCTGATCACACTCAATATTTAAAATTTTAAATGGCCTCGATCTAGTTTAAGCTTCTTCCATGACCCAAAAAGGCTTCACACTCATTGAACTTCTTGTTGTTGTTGCGATCATTGGAGTTCTGGCTGCTGTTGGTGTGGTTGCATTTAATGGTTTTATTGGTAGCTCTAAGGTAAATGTAGTTAAATCCAATCTAGATTTAGCAATTAAACATGTGAGTACTCAGTTGATGAGATGTGAGTTTGGCACAAAAATACAATCATCATCCGGAGGCCAAGCTTATGAAAGAGATTGTGACAATGTTAGCTCGAACACAACTGATCGGTTTATCCAAAACTTTGGCTACACAATGCAAGTTTTAGAGGAGGATACTCAACAGTACCCAAACCCATTTAAGTCAGGCGATAGAGGATTTGCAATCAGTTCGGGTGTTCCATCAACTTCACAAGTTGGCCGAGTTCATTGTGGAGTTGATCAGGCAGTCAACCCCAATTTAATAAAATGTTACGCAAGATGGGGAGCTGGAGAAAATGACTATGATACGAAAAACATTTCCAATCCATACTTATAGAATAAATATGAACCAAAAAGGCTTCACACTCATTGAACTTCTCGTCGTGGTTGCGATCATTGGAGTATTGGCAGCTGTTGGTGTAGTTGCGTTTACTGGATTTATGACAAGCGCTAAAACTAAAGCAGTTATTCATCAACATAATGAGATTGTTAAATTTATAAGGGTAGAAAAAGCAAAATGTGAACTTGGAAACCAAACCCTACGTCTTGTTACAGCTGCAAGTTTGAATGGCACAATGCATTGGACTGAACCGCAATGTAGTGATTTTTTAAATCCAGCTATGATATTAGCAAATTCTCTCACAATGCAGGGACATTTAGTAGGCATTGGTTTTAAAAATATTCTCGATCCCTCAATTACATTTCGTTCATATTGTGAATTAGGAGATGAATCTAAACCCGGTTGTACTAATATAACAGGTGCAAATGGAATAATGACTGTTAGAACTATAGGAGTTGATGGGAGTCCTATAACTGATACTATAAATTTTAATTAATATTAATTATGACCCAAAAAGGCTTCACACTCATTGAACTTCTCGTCGTCGTTGCAATCATTGGAGTATTGGCGGCAGTTGGGGTGCTGGCATTTAATGGATTTATAAGTACTACTAAGGTTAATGCGACGATACAAAGTCACAATACTGTTGTAAAATTTATAAGAACAAGTCTAATGAAATGTAATATATCTGGTGAACTCATACTAAAACATAATCCTAGAACGGATACAGATAATTTATGTGTTCATGTTTCAAATCCAAATCCTACCGCATTGATCTCTGCTTTTTGGAATCACTTAACGGTTGGAGAATATTGTAATACGTATGGTTTAACTCATAGCTCTGGTACATGTGAAGAAGGAGTCGCTCAAGGTGGTGCAATAGGCGCTGGTAATTTAGGTGAGGTAAAAATGATTACAGTTGGAACTACAATTGTTGTAGATACTCATTATAAGCAGGGTGAAAATTTAAATGATGTCATCAGAATTGAATAAAGGCTTCACACTCATTGAGCTTCTTGTCGTCGTTGCCATCATCGGGGTTCTTGCGGCAGTTGGGGTAGTTGTGTTTAATGGTTTCATAAGTAAAGCTGAGGAAAGTGCTTGTTTAAGGCAACACAACACTATTAGAGATTTAATTCAAGTGAAGTTTGTTGAAGCAAATTTACAATCAGGCGCTGCAATAAAGTTTCATTCTACAGTTAATGCTGATGGTAGTCAGGGACCTTCGATTTGTTTTCAATACTTTCTGGGCTCGCATTCCCCAACTACAAATATGAATCAGATTGTTGGCACCTCAGATGCGGTTTCTTCACTGTGTAGTCAGTCCCCTGGTGGTGGTAGCGAAACACTTTACTTTGATCACATTTATAGACTGGGTTTCAGGAATTGTTCAAATTTTGGAGATCATCCTTACCCTGGTGTATCATGCTCAGGAAAAGAGTGTCCAGCACTTCAAACCAGGAATCGAGGATTACTTGAAGGATGGTCTAATGATGATCATGTTAAAGGTCAGACGATATTTGATTGCGGTGACTCTGCTGGTCTAGAAAGTCAGTTTCATTGTTATATCGGCACTAAAGTCAGTGATAATAGAATTGTTGAGGAGTTTATTAAAAAATAGTTTTCATCTGATCACACTCTTAGCCCAATCACTCAAAATAATTCCTACCTTCCCTAAAAAGAATTCCCCGTTTACTTAGAAAAATTATCCTCTAATCTGAGACTCATTAATTGGAAAGCGTGTATGCGGGTGACCGTATCGTGGGTTCGAATCCCATCCTTTCCGCCATTTTCAAGCAACCTCAAGATATAAAAGCTTTTCAAAACTGAGATTTGGTCACAATTTGGTCACGCTAAATGAAAATTTTTGATGAAACTAATTTCATAGTCTATCATTTAATATGAGTAAAATTGTTTACATTCTTACGAACCAAGCGATGCCGGGCATTATCAAAATTGGAATAACTGATAATCCAATTGAACAGAGAATGAAAGAGCTGGATAAAACTTCAACACCGTTACCGTTTGAGTGCTATTTTGCAAAGAAAGTTTCTGATAATAAATTCATAGAGTCAAAGATGCATGAAGCTTTCGATTCTTTTCGTATAAGACAAAATAGAGAGTTCTTCAGGATGGATCCTAACGCAGCAAAAGCAGCATTAGATATGACTGAAGGTGAAGATGTTACTCCAAAGGATGATGTTGTAGAAAATGAAATCGACAGGGCGGCTTTGAACTCTGAGAGAAATAGAAACAGATTTAATTTTGCTCAAATTGGTATTGAAGTTGGTACTGAATTATCTTTTAAGAAAGACCCAAGCATCAAAGCAATAGTTTTAGAAAATGATCAAGTAGAATTTAGAGGTAGAGTCGCGTCACTATCCCAGTCTGCTTTAGAGGTAATTCAAGAAATGGGCTATAAATGGAATAAAATAGCAGGCCCACAATTTTGGACATATAAAGGCAAAACTCTCTATGAAATAAGTAAAGAGATATAATGATTAATCCATTATTTACGGCTGAAAAATTAATTGATGAATACATCGAGAAAATTAAAAAAAATCAAATCGATGCTAATCAAGCGATTGACGAATTAATGAAAGATGAAAATGTAAGTGAGTATTACAAACGTGAAGACATTGAATTTAGAATGCAGCTACTTGAAGGTATAGAGGGTATATTGGATACCTCTGAGCCTGATGAGATAACTGATGATGATCTACTAAAAGCTGACAAAATAGTATATGAAACTCATGAAATGGTAGATCAAATAAGAGATTACTATAACCATAAAGGAAGCGATGTTGATGCAAAGAGAGATTTATGGAATAAATTTACTCATGAGGATAAAATAGAAACCCTAAAAAAAACACACAAAATTGGTGATGATCCAGTTTCATTAGAGCTATTAAAAATTATTACAAAAGATGAGAAAGAAGCAGACGCATTATTTGAATTACAACTTGCAACCGAAGAAAACAAATAATAATTTTAATTAATTAAGAAAAACAATATTACTTGGCACACTCTTGTCACACTCACTCAAAATAATTCACTCCTTCCCTAAAAAGAATTCCCAGTTTACTTAGAAATATTATCCTCTAATCTGTGACACATAGATTGGAAAGCGTGTATGCGGGTGACCGTATCGTGGGTTCGAATCCCATCCTTTCCGCCATTTTCGAATAAATAATATCACATAAAACTAGTAATCTTTGAAGTTTTAGCACGCTCTTAGCACACATAATTATATTTATAATTAAAAACAAATTAAGTTAGACTTCTTCCATGACTCAAAAAGGCTTCACCCTCATTGAACTTCTCGTCGTGGTTGCGATCATTGGAGTTCTGGCCGCTGTGGGTGCAGTAGCTTTTTCTGGTTTTATAGAAAATTCAAAAATCAATACTGTAAAGGCAAATCACAAGTCCGTTGTTAAATTTATTCAAACTGAACTAATGAAATGTAATCTTGGCGGTGAACTTGAACAATATACAAAATGGGAACAGCGAGACCCAGCTATCATGGAATACTCTAGTTGGGATGAGTTAAAGAATGTTAGTTGTTCAGTGGCAAACTCATCAATCACTCAATCAAATAAAATGAGATATTTATCAGATGGAATTATGAATTATTTAACAAACTATGATATTAAAGGATTTACTAATCCCTTTAACCCTGATTACGATAAAGGAACAGGTGTAAGTGGTAATCGTTCCTGCCCAGATGTAGACAATGCTTCTACAATTGGCGAGACATGGTGTGGTCATGACCACGATACAAGCAAAGTACATTGTTGTTCGAGGTTTGGATCTGAAGAAAATGATATTGTACAGACATACATAAATGACCCATTCTAAAATAAACACTAAAAGTAAAGGTTTTACATTAATAGAACTTCTTGTCGTTGTTGCGATCATTGGAGTTTTAGCTGCTGTTGGGGTGGTCGCATTTCAGGGATTCATATCAAAATCTAAGCTTAATACATGTAATAGTAATTTTTCAACAGTATCAAAGTACGTTGGGACAACAATATTACAGTGTGAGACGCAAGGAGGTGTTTGGCCTTTTACAGAAACTAATCAAGAAGCTTGTAATGTATGGTCCCCAGAAGTTCTAGCTACACAAATAGGTGCACATATTAATTATATGGGATTTAGAAACCCCTATGATGGAAGAGAGTTGGTCTTAAGTGGCTCAGATCCAAGCATAGGTGGTATATCAATTCATTCTCCGTCAATCGCCTCTAAAGAAATTTATGTTACGAGTTGTTGCCAAGACGATTGTTGGGGTGCACAAAATATATATACTGATAGAAGAATTTATACTTGTAATACATGTCCATAACCTCTTTGAATAATAAAGGCTTCACCCTCATTGAACTCCTCGTCGTTGTTGCAATTATTGGAGTACTAGCCGCAGTCGGTGTAGTCGCATTTAATGGATTTATTAACAATGCAAAGATTAATACTGTTAAAGCAAATCATTCTTCGGTAGTTGATTATATTCAATCAGAATTGTGGAAGTGTAACCTTGGATCAGAAACAGAAGCATATGAAAAACAACAGGCTAACCCATCAGTATATAGTGGTTATGGGTCGCCAAAATGCGACCGAGAATTTAGAAATATTGCTGCTGGTATCATGTCTTATCTTCATAACTTTGATGAAAAGGGATATGATAATCCTTTTGGTGATACTTTAGATACAGGAATTAATATGCAAAGATCATGTCCTGACATAGTAAATATTGGTAGAATAAATATTGAATTAATGGCTAATAATAATGAGATTACAATATGTTCTAGATGGGGAAGTGGTGAAAGTGACATTACACAATCTTATATTAAAAATCCTTTTTAATAATTATTAATGACTCAAAAAGGCTTCACACTCATTGAACTTCTCGTCGTGGTTGCAATCATTGGAGTATTGGCTGCAGTTGGGGTTCTTGCCTTTCAAGGTTTTTTAAAAAATTCAAAGGAAGTTTGTGCAAAGAGTAACCATAAGAATATGGTTAATTTCACTAGAGTCACTTTAAATAATTGCTCAATTAACCCTACAATTACATTACTTGACAGAAATGGTGAAGATGTTGTCAGAGACTGTTCCCAACCTGGAAGTCAATGGGATGGTTACATGAGAGATCATTTTGTTGGTTCTGGATTTAGATCGTGTGATGGAAGTGACACAGCTATACCGATTGGCAGAGCCCATCATACCTATCCACCTGTAGGTCAAACATATTATTCTACAGACAACGTAGCTAACTGGCCTTTTTATATAACAACTTGTTTTGCAGAAGAAGATTGCAAAAGAGATATTGTGTATTGGACACCTTAATCATTTGATATGAGACAAAAAGGCTTCACCCTCATTGAACTCCTCGTTGTTGTTGCGATCATTGGAGTATTGGCTGCAGGCCGTAATAAATATTTTTTATTTATTAATCGCCTAATGCAATTCCCTCCCTTCTGGGGTCTGAACCTCCGTAAATCTTGGTATCAATAAATATTCCATTTAAGCCGGAATAATATTTTCTTATTTTGGTATCGTAACCCATGGTATTCAATGCGGTTTCAAGGTTTGATGAATATGCAGACTCTTCAATTTCAAATTTTCCCCATCTATTAATAGCGTGAGGATGAGAGACTGCCTCTTGAATATTCATATCCCATTCAAGTAATGCGATAATTGAATTGACTACAAAACTAATAATATTGCTACCACCTGGAGAGCCAATAATTATGATAGGCCTTCCATCTTTTAGTACTATTGTTGGTGCCATGGATGACCTTGGCCTTTTACCAGGCTCTAATCTATTTGCAATCAGCTTGCCATCAATTTTTTCATTAAATGAAAAATCAGTAAGTTGATTATTAAGTAGAAAACCACTCTCAGTCATCAATCTTGATCCGAATGCATTCTCAATTGATGATGTCATCGAGAGCGCGTTTCCATACTGATCATAAATTGAAATATGTGTTGTAGATTGTAGTTCTAATGAGTTGTCTATTCCGTAATTGTAAACGGTATCATTTGATGGTTTACCTGAGGTTACATTTTCAGTTTTCATTCCTACTTTAATTTTATTTGACCTTTCATTCAGATAATTGTCATTTAAAAGGCCAGACAAAGGTACACTGACGTAATCACTATCTGCCAAGTATCGGTCACGATCAGCAAACGCAAGACGAGTCGCATCTCCAATTATTTGCCATGTTATAGGATTTGAATAACCCAAAGACTGAAGATCATAAGGCTCTAAAATTTTTAATATTTGTGCGACCGCAACTCCTCCAGAAGATGGTGGGCCCATGCCACAAATGTTGTATAACTTATAGTTTATACAAACTGGATCTCTTTCAATTACATTATAGTTGCTCAAATCTCCAGCTTCTAGGAAGCCAGGATTTTCGGTGTAATTTTTTACTGTGCTGACAATGTCCTGCGCAACTGATCCTTTATAGAAATCTTTAATATTATTATTAGCAATATTTTGCATTGTGCTTGCATAAGCATGATTTTTCAATACTTGCTTGTGCTTTAAACTATTTCCGTTTGGTAAAAAATATTCTTTTGTCTTATCTATTTTGCTAAGTCTATCTTTGTCTCTTTCAATTGATGAGGATAATTTTTTTGAAACTGAAAAACCATTTTTACTTAGGAAAATCGCTTCATCAAAAAGGTTTTTCCAGTTTTGATTACCCCATTTCTTTTGAGCATCAAACATTAATGCAAGAGTTCCAGGTGTACCGACCGATAGACCACCTATGACAGCATCAAAAAACTTCATTTTAGTTCCATCACTTTTTAGAAATTGATTTGAAGTTGAGTTTTGTGGTGCAGTCTCACGACCATCTAAAGTAACTATTTTACCCGTTACACCGTCATACCATAATAAGAAACTACCCCCACCAATTCCTGATGACTCAGGCTCGACTAAGCCTAACACAGATTGAGCTGCAACCATTGCATCTGCTGCTGTACCTCCAGATTGTAATATTTTTGCACCAGCAGCTGAAGCATAGGCGTTTGCTGTAACAATCATCCAGTTTTTACTTGAAACAGACTTTCCATTTTCTTTGAGATTGAGTGACTCTTGAATCTCTAATCTATCAAGCTCTACTGAGGTTCCTTCAAATATTTCTGGAGAATTACTCTCAATATTATTGTCGGAATATGAAAATTTTAGTGAGAAAAATAATATTAAAAATACAAGTAAAATTTTTTTCATAAAAACCAGGTTATCATACCAGTGCAATAAATGTTTAGGTGTTACAACCCTCCAGTGATGAGACCAACCATTCCAAGTACAAGCCATAAAATTAGCATCGTTCTTTCATTAAATGCCTTAGTGCTCTCAATATTTTTTACCTGTTTGTAAATTACCATGGATAAAAGCATTACTAAGACTAGAAGGTACACAATTGTAAATATCATTTTACTTTTTACTGTCCATTTATAAAAAATTATTCAATTTTGAAGTTAGCAAAATATAAATCATCATTGTCACCTTTAAGGTCAAGCTTAGCGTAACCAATTTTAGATAGAAATTCTAATACTTCTTTCTGATTTTCATTTTCACATTCTAACTGAATTAAACAATCATTTCCTTCGAGTAATTCTTTTGACCCTCTTAGAACATCCATTTCTGATCTTTCAACATCAATTTTAATAGCAATTTTTTGATTTCTTATGACTAAGATCGTATCAATTTTTTTTTGCTCTATCTTAATTTTAAATTTACCATTCAGATCTTTTGAATAATTCGGTGAAAATTTTTCATCAACAGAAAACTCTACCTCAGACTCCTCTGATCCTACTGCAATATTATATGTTTCTATATTTTGAACATTATTCTTTAAGGACATTTTTTTTATACGATTTATATTTTGCTCAAATACATCAAAAGACAAAACTTTTATTTTCGGATTTTTTTTTGCAATTTGTAGTGAATAAAGTCCCCAACAAGAGCCAATATCTAAGAAGTAACCCGTTTCGTAATTTTGAATATACTTGTTTAAAATTTCAATATTTTTGGCATCGTAGCCATAGAGAAAAAATCTTCGATCTACTAGGTACCTTAAATCCAGATTGAAGTATATGTCGTCATATTTATAACTTATTTCCTTAAAGGAAAATTTTTTAAGAATAGATGGCACAAGCCTTTTAATAACTGGAAGCGTCAAGAGAAATTTCAACATAATTAATATGTTTATAGATTTTTTTTATTACTTTATTTCACATTATCACTTAACTTACTTAAATGAAACTTTTTAGACATTCCTATGCGACGCTTGTGATTGTAAGCGGTTGTGTATTACTTCTTGTATCTTTTGGTATTCGTCATTCTTCTGGTCTGTATCTAATTCCTATTTCAGACCATATTCAAACTGGTCGTGAAGTTTTCGGATTTGCAATAGCAATTCAGCTTTTAATGATTGGAATTGGCTCACCTATTTTTGGAGCTGTTGCTGATAAATATGGTTCAGCAGTTGCAGGGCTTTATGGAGTTATCTTTTACTTAATCGGTCTGTACATGATGTCGTTAGTTGAAGGACCCATGTTGCTTCTTTTATCACAAGCGATATTTGGATTTGGTTGTGCGGGTTGCGGTACTGCTGTTATTTTAGGCGCTGTAGGTAAAGCGATTACTGGTAATTACCAAACACTCGCTTTAGGTGTAGTAATGGCAGCGGGTTCACTAGGGCAATTTTTGTTAGTTCCACTTGCTGGATATTTAATTGAGATTAATGGATGGCAAAATTCAATTATTTATTTATTATTTATTTCTCTTGTAATGGTTTTATTTTCTTTAACTCTTACAACTTCCTCATTTAAATCTAGTAAAGAAGATAGTACGGCAGCATCATTAGAAGAGATTCTAAGGGGTGCATTTAAAAATCAGAGTTATGTTCTATTAACGATTGGATTTTTTGTTTGTGGATTTCATGTTTCATTTGTTGCTACTCATTTACCAGCTTATTTAGATGACTTATCAATGCCAATTTGGATTGGATCTTGGTCTTTAGCGTTGATTGGATTATTCAATGTATTGGGAACACTTTTCTTTGGACATTTAGGAGACAAAAGATCGAAGAAGAATTTGCTAGTAATACTTTACACTCTTCGTGCGATGTTATTTTTGGTATTTATTTTTCTTCCAAAAACGGAGATATCTGTGATTGTCTTTGCTTCTTTACTTGGTATTTTATGGCTATCAACTGTTCCATTAACAAGTGGTATAATTTCAGTGATTTTTGGTACAAAGTACATGTCAATGCTATATGGTTTTGTATTTTTATCGCATCAAATAGGATCATTTATGGGTTCCTGGTTTGGTGGTAGATTTTATGATTACTATGGTTCATATGAAATAATGTGGTGGATTTGTGTGGCACTTGGCTTCGTCTCCGCTCTTTGCCACTTTCCAATCAAAGAAACACCACTAGTCAAAATGGCAAATTAAATCAATAGTTTAATTTTTAAACAGATATAAAAAAACTATTAATTGAAAAGTTTTATTAGATAACTAATTAAGTTTTGTGCCTAAAAGTTCAAAAAAAAGATCATTAGTAAAGGCTCTCACCTGGAGAGTAACGGCAACAGCAGATACATTCTTAATCAGTTACTTAGTAATTTTAAAATCAGATTTTTCAGTTCTTGAAACTGCTGGTTTAATTGCTGCATTGGAAGTTATTACAAAGGTAACTATTTATTATTTTCATGAAAGAATATGGAATTCTTTGTCTTGGGGCATAGAGTCTTAATTAAGTATTTTTAATTATATATTGATTCCTATAGTAAAAACTATTTATCCACTTATCCACATCGTATAAGGAGTTTTTTTAATAAAACTTATTTCAAATATTTTTCTATTTGCTATTATTTGTTCATCGGACGAACAAAGAACGAAAGCCCTTCGGGGAGTTTGTCGGCGGGAGGCCGAGTTTCGGGGCGGAATAGAGACCTTTAGGGGTTTGTGTTGCGCCCCGTTTTTTTTGCCCCCTTAAATACCACTGCTCGTTCTTATGATGTTTGATTTCTCATTACTTTACTTTTTCATACCAGTTTTTTTCATAATTTCCATTACACCAGGTTTATGTATGACACTTGCTTTAACAATGGGAATTACAATAGGTGTAAAAAATACAATGAAAATGATGTTTGGAGAATTAATCGGAGTTTTAATTGTGGCAGGCACAGCAGTAGTAGGAGGTGGAGCGATCATCTCATCTTTTCCAATTGCATTTGCAGTATTCAAATATGGAGGAGGGCTTTATTTGATGTTTGTTGGGTATCAGATGATTAACTCAAGGGGATCGCTTGCATTAAATTTGGATGGTTCACACTCATTTGAAATAAATTTTTTTAAATTAGCAATGCAAGGTTTTATAACTGCTGTTGCAAACCCAAAAGGTTGGGCATTTTTTATTGCAATGGTACCTGCATTTATTAATTACGAAGCAAATTTAATTCCGCAAATGTCAGCACTCGTGATAATTATTCTTATAATTGAGTTTATTTCACTTATGATTTACGCAACAGGAGGTCAAGCTTTAGGCATTATGTTAAAAAAACAAAATAATATCAGGCTTATTAACGGTTTAGCAGGTTTCTTAATGGTGGGTGTTGGTGTTTGGTTAGCTCTTAGCTAATGTTTTGAAAAAAGAATTCCTGGACCAGCCACACTATTAATTCCAGCCTCTCTCAACATTTGCCAGCTAATCGCCTGATTTGATGAGATTACTGGTTTATCCAATACTTTCTCTGCTTCGTTGATAATCTTAAATGTTTTAAGGTTAGTACATGAAATAAATACAGCTTCACAATCCTGTTTACCAACTTCTATTATAGCTTCTAGGCTGTCTTTATCTGAAATCCTTGCAACATTTCTATCATCGGACTCATCAAAAGAAATTTGGTTTTGAATTATAAAATTATTAGCATGCAAATGATCGCGTAAAGATTTTGTTACCGACTCTTGATAGGGTGATACAAAATTTATTTTTCTACAGCCTAACGTACTCAAGGCTTTTTTTACAGCTCTTATTGGATCAGTTACAAATGCCGATTTATGTTTTTTATTTATAAGACTTTCAATTTTATCTGAGCCAATAATTGTTGCGCCTGATGTACAAGCATATCCAATACTATCATACTGGATATCAGGTAATAAAGCAGATGCTGCTGGCAATTCTTTTTCCATAAGTCCAAGATTTTCATTACTTACAATATTGTCACAGTAAATGCGTGAGTGATTGATTGATACACTTTGATCAAGAACGGTTCTGAATTCTTGCTCGATAGTTTCATCGCTCTGAAGAACGATCAATCCTAATCTTGCTTTGTAATATCTATTGTCATCCAATTCATAATCTCTCATACAAAGGCCTTTTGTGATTTTAAGATAATACTTCGTGTTTCAGATGGATTAATTACTGCGTCGATTTCAAGGTGAGCAGCAGCTTCTATGGCTTTTCCTTTATCATAGAGCTTTTCAACTAAACTATTGAATAATTTCTCTCTTTCTGAATTATCTTCAATCTTTTCTAACTCTTTTTTAAACCCAAGTTTTACAGCTCCTTCTAACCCCATTGCTCCAAACTCACCTGTTGGCCAGGCTGCTGCATACACTGGTTCATGAAGACTACCACCAACCATTGCCTGAGCTCCAAGTCCATAACCTTTTCTTAAAAAAATTGCTGTTAAAGGTACTTTTACTTTCGACCCAATCTTAAAGAGATTTGACATTCTTTTTACAGCCCCTTCTTTCTCACTATCTGGCCCCACCATAAATCCAGGCGTATCAACTAATGAAATAAGCGGCAAATCATATTCACTACACATTTCAATAAAAGAGGATGCTTTGTCAGCTCCTTCGGAGTCAATTGCGCCTCCTAAATGTTGACTATCATTTGCCAATAACCCAAAAGGCTTTCCCTCTATTCTAATAAAGCACGTTACAATTCCTTTTCCATATTCGGGTTTTATTTCGGTGCATTCTTCAATATCAGAAATAATTTTTATAATGTCTCTTACTGGATAAGACCATCTTCTATCTTTGGGCATAATATTACTTAGTTGAGTCTGATCATCAGCTTTCCAATCTTTAATGTCTCCTTGAAAGTATGAGAGTATTTTTTTAGCAATAATAGTTGCCTCTTTTTCGTCTTCAGCAACATAGTCAATCACTCCGTTATTTTTTTGAATGTCTGACGGTCCTATTTCTTTTGGATCAAACTTTCCAAGTCCACCACCTTCAATCATTGCAGGACCTGCCATTCCTATCCAGGAATTTTTTGTAGCAATCCTGATGTCTGCGCTTCCAAAAAGAGCTGCATTACCAGCAAAACAAAATCCATTATTTATAGCAATTCTCAAACATCTACCGTACAAACTTGCCCAGAGCGCGAAAGATGGGACATGCAAACCAGCAACAGATGTTGTTACATCTGTATCACCAGGTCTTCCACCTCCACCTTCAGTATAAATGACTATTGGAAGTTCAAACTCTTTTGCTTTTTCACAGATGCGATCAAGTTTCATGTGGTGAAAAAAACCTTGAGTACCTGCCAATACTGAGTAGTCGTAAACTATACTGACCGCATCAGATTTTTCTTCACCAATAAGATCGGAATTGATTTTACAAAATCCAGTAATGATACCATCCGCTGCGGTATCAACTTGGAGATCTTCATACTTTCTTCTATTTCTTTGAGCCGCTACTGCAAAAGCGCCGTACTCTAAAAAACTTTGATCATCAACCAAGTGATCGAGATTTTCTCGCGCTGTTCTTAATCCAAGTTTGTGCCTTTTATTTTTTGCTTCAGTTCGAGTTTCATCAGTTAATTTTTCTAGTCTATCAAGAAATTGAGACAAATTAGGATTATCGGTCATATTTGATCACAGCATTTTTTTTAAAATTGGGTCTTTTTGTATGAGATGATGATACACAACAGCTCCTAAATGAATAGTGAAAAGAAGTACCAAAAAATAAGCTGAAATAACATGAACAGTGTGGAATTGGTCTGCAAGCTCATAGTTAAAATAGTCAATGTATACCTTGGAAATTATAAAATTTACTTCCTCGCCAGAAAGTAAAAGTTTTAAGATTCCGCTGATTGTAATGAAAAGAAGAGTAATATAAAAAAGTCCATGTACTGCTTTTGACGCTATTAATTGTAATTTACTTACAGCTGAAGTTATTGGCTTTGGATTCAAAAATTTCCAAATCATTCTTAATAATGTTATGTAAAATATACTCATACCAATTATGATGTGTGTATTTTCAATAGTTAATTTAAATTCAGAAAACTCCAAATTGTCTAAATAAAGTCCCAGAGGTAATTGAATTAATAGGATTAAAAAAGTGAGCCAATGAAAGAGTCGAGCAAGAACCCCATAAGTACTATTGTCATTTTTAATTTTCATAATATATATTTAAATTATGAAAATAATTTTGCAAATACTGCTTTCATCAATCTTAGCATCTTTATTTTTTGTCTTTATTGGTTTTGCCGACGACCATGGAAAAATTATAAAAGAAAGAAAATCATTATTTAAGCAAAATTATAGCCATGCAAAAAAGATGTCCGCAGAAATAGCAAAGGGTAATAATGATAAAGTCATAGAGCTTTCTGAAAAAATGAGTACAAACTATGATAAACTCATTGATCTTTTTCCTGAAAATTCAAAAACAGGTTATGATACAGAAGCTTTGCCCACTATTTGGCTTCAAAAGGATGAATTTAATGCTTTGATGATTGAAACTTCAGACAAAGTTAAAAAATTTACCCAGATCGCTGCTAGCCTTACAGGAGATGAATTAAAAGAAGCTCAAAAGAATTTAATTTGGTCAAGTTGCAAAGCGTGCCATGATAAATTTAGAATGCCCCACTAGGCTATCACTGTCATTGAAATAATTCTTTTTATTCCAAGATCATTGTTCTTATATCGGTGTTCAAATAAATACACTCCCTGCCATATACCAAGATCAAGTTTTTTTTCTTTAATTGGAATACTTAGTGTTGTGTTGGTCAGAGAAGACTTAATATGCGCAGGCATATCATCCGGACCCTCTTCACTGTGTAAGTAATTATCCTTTTCGGGTACTATTTTGTCGTAGTAATTTTCTAAATCTTTAAGGACGTTAGGGTCTGCGTTTTCCTGAATAATTAGAGATGCGGATGTGTGTTTGATAAAAATAGTACAGATACCTTTTGATATTCTGTGTTTGCTAATAGCTTGATTTATAATATCTGTAATATTATAGAGCCCTTTGCCTTCAACTACTATTTCAAGTTCTTTTTGAATTAACATTTTGATATAAATATTTGTAAAATTAAATTAAGTTTACAACAACAATGAAGAATAATGTATCTCTTTCTGACACAGGGTGGAATTTACAAAATACTTATACCCAAATATCTGACAGACTTTTCTCAGAATTAAAACCAGATGCAGTTAATAATCCAAGCACCGTAATTATCAATAATCAGCTTGCCAAAAAACTTGGCCTAAATTTAAAAGGTGTCTCTGAAAAGGACCTATCAAATTTATTCTCAGGAAATAAATTGCCTAATGGTGCAAAGCCATTTGCACAAGCTTATGCTGGGCATCAATTTGGACAATTCACAATTCTTGGTGACGGTAGAGCTCACGTAGTCGGTGAACAAATGACCCCAGAGGGTGAAATATTTGATATTCAGTATAAAGGATCAGGACGAACACCTTATTCAAGGGGTGGAGATGGTAAGGCTGCATTAGGACCAATGTTACGTGAATATTTAATTAGTGAAGCAATGTATTATTTAGGTATTCCAACTACAAGAAGTTTAGCAGTTGTTGAGACCGGTGAAAAAGTCTACCGAGAAATTCCATTAAAAGGATCTATTTTAACACGAGTAGCAAGCAGCCATATAAGAATTGGTACTTTTCAGTTTTTAGCAGCGCATAAAGATTATGAAAGCATGAAATCTCTTCTTGATTTCTCAATAAAAAGACATTTCAGTGATTTAAAATTCTCCGAAAATATAGCGATTGAATTCATAAAAGCTGTCATGCAAAAACAGATAAACTTAATTGTAGAATGGATGCGTGTTGGATTTATTCATGGAGTCATGAATACTGATAACTCAACAATATCAGGAGAGACAATTGATTATGGGCCTTGCGCTTTCATGGATCATTATGATGCCAATACAGTTTTTAGCTCAATTGATACGCAAGGAAGATATTCTTTTGCCAATCAACCCTCAATAATTCAATGGAATTTAGTTAGATTAGCAGAGTGCTTATTACCACTCATCGATGAAAACGAGAAAAAATCAGTTGAAATTGCTCAAAATCTTTTAAACACTTTTAGTTCATTGTTTAAGGATAGATGGACTCAAATGATGAGAAAAAAACTAGGTATTGAAGATCAAAGCGAAGATGATGAAGAGCTCATCAATAACTTAATCAAATGGATGCAACTAAAAAAACCGGATTTTACAAATACTTTTTGTAATCTAATGAATTATGATCATGCAGACGATAAAGAATTTGAAGATGATGAGTTTAATAATTGGAAAAGAGAATGGAAAGAAAGAGTTAAAAGAAAGGAATATTTAGATATGATGATGAGTTGTAATCCAATTTTAATTCCAAGAAATCATTTGGTTGAAGAGGCGCTCAGTGAAGCTGAAATAGTTGGAAAGCTTGATAAGTTTAATGAGCTTAACGAAATAATTTCTTCACCTTACCAATTAAAAAAAGTAAACACCAAATACTTGAAAACGCCAACTAAAACAAATATTCCTTATAAAACATTTTGTGGGACTTAATAAACCTTCAGTCTCTTCTCAAGACGTCTTACTAAAAAAGAAACCACTAAAATGAGGACTAAATATTCTAATACTAAAAATGTATAAATTTCCAAAGGTCGATATTGACTAACTACGAGCTCATTAGCTTTCCTAGTTAACTCATTCAAACCAATAATTGATACAAGGGATGACATTTTGAGCATGTAAACAAATTGATTGCCCAATGCAGGTAAAATTATTCGAACTGCTTGAGGTAATGTGATGTGATAGAAAATTTGAAAAAAATTCATACCCATAGATGAACCGGCTTCTTTTTGGCCCTTAGGCACGGCTTGGATTCCAGATCTAAAAATCTCCGCTATAAATGGGCTTTCACAGATACTTAATGCTATGATCCCTGCAGTAAATGCAGTAAAATTTAGGTTTAGCAAAACAGGTAATCCATAGTAAACCCATAAAATCATGACTAAAACTGGTATTGCTCTAATTATCTCTGTATAGCCAACATTTATATAGTTAAGAGCTCTGTTTCTTGAAATACTTGCAACGGAGACAATTAAGCCCAAAAATATTGCTATTATAATTGAAATTACCGATAGAATTATGGTGTAACCCAAACCACCAATTAAAAACTCTATATTCGATAGTCCAATCTTATTATTTGGCAGAATTACATACCAACCCCATTGATAATTTGATGAACATCCTGCCAAAACTAATAAAGACAAAAGCATCAGGAAGACATTGATTTTTCTAGCTATGTTGAAATTCATGATAAAAAATATAATTATATTATCTAAATATAAACGTATAATTTTTTAAAAATATTAAAAAGAGGAAAATCATATGAAGCTCGTTCAAGCATTATTAATTTCTATTGCATTATTTATCTCATCTTTATCTTATGCATCCACACTAGATGAAATTATGAAAACTGGTGTACTTAAAGTCGGAACAACTGGCGATTTTCCAGGCTGGAGCTTTATGAATCCTGAAACAAATGAATACGAAGGTTACGATATTGATGTAGCAAAAAAACTAGCTGAAGATATGGGTGTTGATATTGAGTTTGTTGCAACAGATTGGAAAAATCTTGTTTCAGGTGTGGTAGCCTCTAAATATCACATGACATCCAGCGCTTCAATAACCACTAAGAGAGCACTTACCGCTGGTTATTCGAATTCATATTATGGCACTGGAACGGTAGCAATGACACTGGCTAAAAATTTAGAAAATATTGGAAGATGGGATAACATCAACAATGCCAATACAACAGTTGCTGTTACGCTCGGAACAGTCTTTGAAAATGAAGCTAAAAAATCTTTTCCAGATTCTAAAATTGTGATGGTTGAAGCTCCTGCACGTGAATATCAGGAAGTGTTGTCAGGAAGAGCTGATGTATCATTAACAAGCAAAGTTGATGCTATGAATCTTATCAATTTATATCCAGAGCTATCAATCATAAATATTGATGAGCCTAAAAATGCAAAACTATTCGCAATTTTGTTACCAAGAGGTGACCAAGAATGGATAAACTTTATAAATCATTGGATTTCAGATCAAAAAAATAAAGGATTTTTTAATCAAACGGCATCAAAGTTTGGATTATAGTTTTTTTGCATAAAGCTGATTTGGTAAGTCGAAAATTTGTAGACTGCAGCTGCAAATATGTAGTTAATCGTCAATATCACTAAAAACATTGTAGTAAAATCAACTTTTAAATAGAGAACTGCAACGGAAAGTCCACAAACTGGTAATATCACCATTCTCATTAGATTAATTATCATTTGATAATTTGGTTTTTTAAGTCCTTGAAGTAATGCTGACGATATAAAGAAAATTGGATAGCAAGGTCCGGCAAATGCAGCGATCTTTAAGTAAGTCGATCCATAATAAATAATTTCTTTATTATCGCTAAAAAAGAACATGATGTAGTCTGATAAAAAGAAAATACACAGTCCACATATAGCCATAAAGAAAGTTCCATAAAAAATTGACCTATTATAGGTCTCATGAATTCTACTAAAATTCATAGCGCCAAAATTCTGACCAACTAAAGCGAGAGTAGAAGCATTTAAGCCTAAAACAGGTAATAGAAAAAGTTGTTCAAAGCGTATCGCTGCACCATACCCGCCTGCTGAATAATCCCCGTAGGTTGAAACATAAAATAATATGACGAAAACCCCCAAACCAATAAACATCATTGAAATTGTAGCGGGAACGGCTTGAGATAAAATTTCCTTTTGTAAATTATATTTTGGCACAAAGCATTCTGGGTAAAGAAATTTTTTTAAATTTGTCTTATTTACTTTCATAGCAATATAAATTAATCCAAACAGTTGTGAACTTAATGTTGCTAAGGCTATACCTTTCACTCCCATTGCGGGAATAAAATATATTCCATAAATAAATGTGGGATTTAAAACTAGATTAAGAAAGAATGAAATAATTAGGACATTCCTTAGAGACTTTGTATCCCCTTTAGAAGCTAGAAATGAGTTAATAGTCAGTTGTAAGAAAAACAACGAGGCACCAATGAAAATTATATCCATATAGTCTTTCGCATAGAATATAATTTCAGGATTTGTTTTCAAAAATATAAGAATAGGTTCTGTTCCATAAATTCCAACTAACGAAATTAGAACAGATACAATTAAACTAGTAAGAATAGCCTGAGCAAGAAGAAGCGATGCTTTTTTTTCATCATTTTTTCCAAGAGCGTTTGAAATTAGTGCTGTAACTCCTATGGATAAGCCTGCGGTAAACCCAATAATTATGAAGTAAATTGGAAATGATTTTGCAATAGCAGTGATAGCATCAGGTGATATTAATCCAGCAAACTTAACATCAACGATGTTATAGAGTGTTTGAAAAAGAGTACCAACACTTGAAGGAATTGCAATTCGCCTTATTAAAGTTGAAATATTATCTTTAGTGAGATCCATAAAATCAGTTATACCTTCTATTTAGATACGAGTATTTTGCAAATTTAAACGTAAAGTTAATTCAATTATTATCATTAAAACAATTTACTTTTAGTCTATATATAGCTATAAGATCCGTCTAAAGATTACGTTTTTGTTCCTTTTTTATGGAGTAATACGAAGTCTAAATTAAATAAAAAAGGAATAACAACTATGGCTACTGGTACTGTTAAATGGTTTAACCCAAAAAAAGGATATGGATTTATTGCCCCTGAAGAAGGTGATAAAGATATATTTGTTCACATCACAGCTGTTCAAGCTGCGGGTATGAAAAAATTGGATGAAGGCCAAAAACTATCATATGACGCTGAGGAAAAAGATGGAAAAGTCTCAGCAGTAAATCTACAAGCAGCAGAATAATTAAGCTGCTTTATCTATCATATCTAGCCACATTGTGAATTCATCAATTAATTCACTTGCTGGCTGGATTATCTTAACCCTCTTATCTTTTGAGCTTACTTGAGTAACAAGTGATCCTTTACTAATTTCATCGTTAATAAAATTAATTATAGTAGCTCTCGAAGCAAGATCTGACATGTTTTTTGTTAGGTATTCTTTAGTGCACTCAATTTTATTAACATTTGAATCAAAATATAGTCTCATTATCTCATAGCATATTCTAATACCATAAACTGACCGGCGAAAATGACTTAATCGGCTAAAGACTTTTCTGTCACCAGCACTTTCAAAAACTTTAATTTGTTTTACAACTTGTTCAAAAATTTTTTCGGTTTTCATAAAGCACCTCAATAATAATTTCAGAAACTATTATTAAATAGTATGGATAATTATTAATAATAATTATTTGCCAGATTGGCGGCATATATTAGAATAAAAAATATTAACTAACTGTTTTTATTTATTTTTATATTTCAGCTACATATGAATGAAGATAATAAAAAAAAAATTTGGAAATTAATCCAGAAAACTGGCGATGAACTTATAGGCAGGTTACCCGACCATCCTTCACACCCAAAAGGTCGAAATCCTTATGCTCATATTGCACTTGAAATAAAAAATCATTTTGGAATGTCATATAAAGACATTGGAGACGATAAAATACCTGAACTTGAGAAATTTATTGAATTTATCCAGAATAATCCGAGATAATCATGGCTTCCACTCAGGCTTACCAAAGAATGAGAGGAATCTTTCCTTTTGGTTTTTCGAATTTTTAAAATCCGAAATCATTTGTTGCCAAAACATAAAAGTTATTTTGATAGGATTAAATGTTTTAACATTTTCTCTTATTCCAAATTTTACAGGCTCAATTTCTTCTGCAAAAGTTCCAAAGAGTCTATCCCATACGATTAGTAAGTTACCGTAATTCTTATCAATGTAGCATTCATTACTGCCATGGTGAACTCTGTGTGATGAAGGTGTAACTAAAAAGTATTCTAAAACACCCAGTCGTCTTATCCATTGTGTGTGCCCAATAACGCCCCAAAGTGTAGACGCAACTCCTGCTACAGCAGTAATAATTGGATCAAATCCTATTAATGGCATTACAATGAAAAATGGTACTTTTGTTATCGGCCCAAACCAAGCTTGCCTTAATGAAACAGTAAAGTTCATTTCCTCACTAGAATGATGGTTCATGTGAACTGCCCACATGAAACGAACTCTATGCGAAAAGCGATGATACCAGTAGTACACAAAGTCAATCATTACAAAAGTTACGATCCAAACAGCCCATGTTGGAAGCAGTTCATTCACTGTAATAAATTTGAATTGGTGAAGATAAATGTATAGAAAAAAAATTGAGCTTTTTGTTAGAAGCCCTATCATAAAATTTCCAATTAATAATCCTAGGCCCGCTAAGGTATCTCTAAATTTATACAAACCTAACCCGTTTACAGATGAGTAAATTACCTCAGCTGTAATGAGTAATAGAACAATTGGTACGCCATATGCGTATATGTCGAATTCAGTCATTTTTTCTATTGAAATGTATAACATTAGAATTATTTCAGGAAAATATGAAAAATATAATCTTTATCATTCTTATCAGTATTAGCTTGGCTTTTTCTGCTTCAGCCAAGAATGACGGTGGCGGCAGCTCAGGAGGTAGCTCAGGAGGTAGTTCTGGCGGCAGCTCAGGAGGCAGCTCAGGAGGTAGTTCTGGCAGCAGCTCAGGTAGTAGTTCTGATAGCGGCGGAGGAAGTTATTCGGGAAGTACTGGGTATGATAAGGAGTTAAAACGAATTCTGTTTGAAATCGAAAAGAATGAGAATTATCAAGGTGCGCTCAAAGACTTAGAAATTTATGTCTATGAAAATCCTCAAAATGCAAACGGTTGGAATTTAATTGGCTTTGCAAGTCGCAAACTGGGCAAATTTGATGACGCAGAACTATATTATAATACAGGTTTAGAAATTGAACCGCAACATGACGATATATTAGCCTATCAAGGTGAGCTATATTTACAAACAAATCGATATGAAATGGCCCTTGAAAACCTGGCAATACTGACAGATATCTGTATCTTTAATTGTTCGGAAAAAATCGAGTTAGCCGAGGCAATAGAGAAATACGAGTTAGAGAATAATCTTTAACCAGTTGATTTATTTTCCCAGTCAAATTAATCTTTTATAGGAAAATTTGTCATGATTAAAATTTTAGTCTTTTTTGTTCTAGGAGCAGCTACTCTATACTTTATAATCAGGGCCTTAGTCAACACTGAGCCTGGCAGATTATCCCGTGTCATAAAGATTATTATCTTTGCCGCGATTATAATTGCAGTTGTTTTTATGCTGACCAGAGGTAATTTAGGTTTTCTTGCACCTATCATTGGACTTGCAAGAAGATTGTTAGTTGGTTTTTAAAAATGATAGCTTCAAAAAAAAGTTTTATTGTCATAATCTTCTTCTTATCGTCTTTGATTTTTTTTACTTCTTGCGATAATGACCCAAATCAATCAGCTGCATTTACTGGAGTGCGGGTAATTGATAACTCATACTCTCCACCAGTAGTAAGAATAAATGAAGGAGGGAAAGTTAGGTTCAATAACTGGGGCAATAATCCACATAATGTAATTGCCGTTGACGAAACCTGGGGCTCATACGAAGAGATACCCAAAGGCGATTACTTAGATATTACTTATGAAGTGGAGGGATTATATAAATATCTTTGCTCTTTTCATGCATCACCTGATGGTGAGTGGGGCATGGTTGGGTCTGTTGTTGTTGGTGATATAAATTATGAGGATTATACAAACTTCTCAAAAATAGACGTTGTTCCATCTTTCTCTGGGTCAGTGAGAAATGTACCAGATGATTATGAGACAATTCAAGATGCGGTTAATGCATCAAATCCTGGGGACTTGGTTCTTATTAAACCCGGAATTTACTATGAAGAAGTTGTTGTCAATGTTCCTTCAATAACAATTCGTGGCTGGGATAGAAATAATACAATTATCGATGGTGAATTTGAAAGAGGTAATGGCGTTCTTGTTGCAGGTGTCGATGGCGTTGTGATTGAAAATATTACTGCACGCAATGCATTGCTCAATGGTTTTTATTGGGCAACAGTTAAGGGATATCGGGGTTCTTATTTAACAGCTTACAACAACGGTGACTATGGTGTTTATGCATTTGATGCTGTTGATGGAGTATTAGAGCATTCATATGCGTCAGGATCTCCTGATGCCGGTTTTTATATTGGACAATGTTATCCTTGCGATGCAATTGTGAATAATGTTATTTCAGAAAACAACGGACTAGGTTATTCCGGGACTAATTCTGGAGGTTCTCTCTACATTATTAGTTCAGTATTTAGAAATAATAAAGGGGGTCTAGCTCCAAATACATTAGATTCTGAATTACTACCTCCTGAAAGAGAGACATTTATTATTGGGAATTTAATTGAAAATAACAACAATAATGATGCTCCTGCTACAAAATCAACTTACTTATCTTTTGGCAACGGCGTAATCATTGCTGGTGGCAATAATAACATAATTAAAAATAATGTGATTGCTAATCATGATTTATATGGCGTCATTCTTACTGCAGCAGCTGATGTGAATTATTGGCCAGCCCATGGAAACAGAGTTGAAGATAATCTAATTTTATCATCTAACAGGGCAGACATGGCAATTAGTGGCGTATCCAATCTTGGTAATTGTTTTAAAGGAAACTATTTTAATACTTCTATACCGCCAGGTTTACAGTCTTTAAATAATTGTGACACAGGGTACATTCCACTTAGCTCAGATCTCTCAGGTATGTGGTCATCGCTTGCAAGAATTATTCATGCGAGTGACGGTGGATATCAACAAGGTGACTGGAGATCTTTTCCTAAACCTGAGAGTCAACCAAATATGCCAATTATGGAAAAGTTGTTAAATCAAGGATATGATAAGAAAAATTTACCTACCTATATGATCAGAAAGTCTGTAAAGCCAGCTGTCGAGGTTTTTCAACAATTCGAAGATGTACTGAATGATATTGAATTGCCAGAAGAAGCAAGAAACTATTTGAACTAATAGTTTAATTGTTTAACCTATTTATAGGAGATTTTAGATGCCAGGTGTTACTTTTTTTCCATTAAATGATGTACCGTTTTTATCATTATTTTTTAATTTTTATGGCTATTATCTTCCCATATTTTTATATGCGACATGGACGTCTACTGCATTATTTGATTTATTTCTTTCAAAATATAGAGGCACGACTGGAAAAGTAATTTGGACATTTATCGTCATGTTCATTCCTCTAATCGGCTCATTAATCTATCACCTATTTGCAGCAAGGGAGTTAGATGTCACGATTAGGGCGACCATGATCTTTGGTGGTATTGGTATTTTAATAATTGTTTTTCTCTATCTCGGTCTTGCCCTTTAATTTTTCGAAGTGATATTTGATTCAAGAATTACCCCAATTAGAAGAGATTTAGCTTCAGCTGCATATAAAGCTATTGTAAAAAGAAAAAAATATGTGAACGCAAAGCTGGCTACAGTTAAGAGTGTATTTTCTCCACTTTATTCAAATAAAGGTTCAAAATTAAGCACCCAACTATTGTATGGTGAAGAATGCGATGTCTTTGAAACCAAAAATGGATGGTCTTGGATTCAGTCTCGAAGAGATAATTATGTTGGATATACTCCCACAATTAATCTAACGAAAAAAATCTATAAACCTAATTCAAAAGTTATCTCCTTAAGAACAGTTATTTATATTAAACCAAATATTAAAAGTGTTACGAAAGGTTACTTAAGTTTTAACTCATTAGTTGAGGTAATTAAAATTAAGGGAAAATATTCTTTTATTAAAAATTTGGGTTGGTGCCCAAGTCTAGATCTAGTAAAGATTAAAAGTAGTAAATTCAATCATATAGATTTATCAAAACAATACTTAGATACTCCTTATCTATGGGGTGGAAGAGACTCAATGGGCATAGACTGTTCAGGATTAATCCAAAATCTCCATCAGATTAATAATAGGCCTTTTCCAAGGGATACAGATATGCAAGAGATATTTGTTACTAATGAAGTCAAGTATGAAAAAGATCTCAAAGCGGGAGATCTAGTATTTTGGAAAGGGCACGTTGCGATGATGATTGATAATTCGAATATCATTCATGCAAATGCTTTTCATATGAAAACAGCTATTGAGCCACTAAGTACAGCGAAGAAAAGAATATTAAAATCAA
The DNA here is from genome assembly GCA_902533965.1 of uncultured Pelagibacteraceae bacterium. Taxonomy (GTDB): domain Bacteria; phylum Pseudomonadota; class Alphaproteobacteria; order Pelagibacterales; family AG-422-B15; genus CACNXQ01. Next base: position 25,029 of record CACANZ010000007.1, read on the forward strand.
ATGGTAAGATAAAAAAGCTTGGAAGGTTATGAATTAATTGAATGAAAATTTATTTCTAATAAACCAAAGCAAAATCAATGAAGGAATTACCATGACAGCGGTAATTATAAAGAAAACACCCCAATCACCCTGTAACCAGTCGACTAATGACCCCGATGATGATGCCATTAGTGTTCTCCCAGCTGTTCCAAGCGATGCCAAAAGGGCATATTGAGTTGCGGTATATGTTCGGTCAACAAGTAGCGAAATAAAGGTAACAAAAGCCACGGTTGCAAAAGCTGCAGCCAAATCATCAAGTAATACAGCGGCAGCAAAGAGTAAAGCCGATTTATCAGACCATGCCATTACACTAAACATTATGTTTGTAATCGCCATTGCAATTCCTGAAATGAATAGTGCTCTAACCACACCTGATTTTATGGAAAACCAACCGCCCAATAATGTAAATACAATTGTTGTTATCCATCCAAGTCCTTTTGAGTAAATTGCAATATCAGATTTTGAAAATCCCATTTCGTCGTAAAATATAATGGACATACGTCCCAAAAATGCTTCACCAATTTTAAATAAAAATATGAACCCAATTATCAATAGACTGATGGTTAAACCATTTTTTTTGAAGAAACTGATTAGAGGACTTATGATAGTACTTACAAACCAGGCTGAAAATTTATTTAAATTTAAACGATCTTGATCACTTTTTTGAGCAACATGCCTTTTATTAGATAAATCTTCTGGAATAAATAAAAGTCCGATATTAAAAAGAAAAATGATTAGGCAAATGAACAGAAAAGTTAATTGCCAATAATTAGCTAAGCCTTGCTGCTCAAAATAATCAGCAACAAAAAGTGTTAGCATTCCACCTATTTTATAGCCTGTCCACCAACCAACCACAGCTATTGATGCGCCAGCCGCCATTGATGCTTTTTCATTCTCACCTATTTGCTCAATTCTTAAAGCATCAATTGTTATATCTTGAGATGCCGAGGAAATAGCTATCAATAATCCAAGTAAAATAATTAATTCTAAATTTGTAATTGGATTGAGTGTCGTCCAAATAAATAGACATACCAGTATTATTGTTTGTAAAGTAATAATCCACGATTTTCTGTGGCCAATTTTTTTAGTTAAGATAGGAATTTTTACACGGTCAATGATTGGAGCCCAAATAAAGTTAATTGCATATACACTAAAAATTAGACCCGCCCATCCAATTGTACTTCTCGATAATTCATAATCTTTAAGCCAAAGTGAAAGAGCACTTCCAATTATCACCCAAGGAAAACCACTGATTGCACCGAGCAGCAAGATGCGCAGCATTCTATTATCAAAATAAATTGATAATCCTACATTTTCTCTCGTCATTAAATATTAGAATAGGTAATAGTGCCGACTGACGTCAACCAATATATTGAAGATTATTTTTACTTATTCAATAGGCGCAGGATTATCACTGAAGCTTCTTAGATAAAGTATGACATTCGCTCTGTCTTTTTCTTTTTTTAGACCTACAAAAGACATTTTTGTACCTTCAATATATTTTTTTGGATTTAAAAGGTAACCGTTAAGTTGCTCATACGTCCAGTTACCACCATATTCTGCCATTGCGTTTGAGTATTTATAATCCTCTTTTGAACCAATATCTTTATTTACGATATTCCAGAGCGCTGGCCCAATTTTGTTTGCTCCACCTTTTTCTAAAACATGGCATTGTGAACATTTTTTAAAGACCTTTGCGCCTTTTTCTATATCTGCTGATGCAAGCAATGTTTGTATTGGTATTTCAGGTTCAGCTGTGACACTTTCATCTGCCATTGCTGCTGAGGCAGATACTACCATATTTTCAGCGCCCTCAACTTGATAGGCCGCTACCTCAGGTTTTTCTACATGGTATAAAATTTCACTGAAGTTTGCTAAACCGATAAATACAAGGGCCACAACTAATACACAGGCAACTATTTTATTAATTTCGAATGAATCCATGATGTCTATTGACGTAATTAGATAATTATTTAAATAATATTCCAATTTATGCAAGTTTTTATGCGTCTTCTAGTCGCATAATTTTTTATGATAAGCCAAGAAAACACAGCGATAATCATCCCAGTCAGATTGCAAGCGAGCAGGCTACCAAATAAGCCTTTGCTCGACATATCTGGCAAACCAATGATCCAACATGTTTGGGAGGCTGCCATTGCCTCTGATTTGGGTCGAGTAGTGGTAGCTACAGATAGTGATGAGATTGTTAAATGCATTGAAAATCTTGGAGGTGATGTATGCATGACTGCTGAAAATCATCAGACAGGCACTGATCGTATGTATGAAGCACTTCGAAAAATTGATCCAGGTAAAATGATTCATTACATCATAAATTTACAGGGCGATTTGCCTACAATTAACTCGATGGCTTTGAAGAAGGTTATTAATTTATTATCTTCAGAAGAAGATGAAATTGGTACACTGGTCACCCAGTTTGAAAGAGAGGAAGATCTAAAGAAAGAGCAATTTGTAAAAGCAGTTTGTAATTTATCTAGTGGTGAAACCGAGTCTTATGCAGAGAATTTTGTAAGGCAACAAAGAAATTATAACGTTAATAATCTTTTTCATCACATAGGTATTTACTCTTTTAAGAGAGATGCTCTAGAAAAATTTGTCACTTTATCCCAAACTGATCGAGAAAAAGATGAAAAATTAGAGCAATTAAGAGCTATTGATAACAATATGAAAATAAAAATTGGTTTAATTGACTTTTTACCTCTCGGAGTTGATACTCCGGAGGACTTAGAAGAAATTAGAAAGATACTAAGCGAATGAAAAAAATAGCTTTCCAGGGTGAACTTGGAGCTTATTCACATCTTGCGTGTATTGAAGCTGCGCCTGATCACAATCCTGTTGCTTGCAGAACATTTGAGTCTGCCATGGAGCAAGTTAATGCATCAGATTGTGATTTAGCCATGATACCAATTGAAAACTCGGTTGCTGGCAGGGTAGCGGATATTCACTATTTACTTGGTGGATATGAATTAAAAATATATTCAGAACATTTCCAAGAAATCAATCATCAGTTAATGGTAAAACCAGGTGCTTCCTTAGATACAATTAAAAATGTACGTAGTCATTCTATGGCTATTGGACAATGTAATGCTGCGATAAAAAAATATAATTTAGATGTCATCATAATGGCGGACACTGCAGGTTCTGCCAAATTTGTTAGTGAGCAAGGGACAATGGAAGACTCAGCGATTGCCTCAACACTTGCAGCTGATATTTATGGATTAGATATAATCGAAACAAATATTCAAGACATGAAAAATAATACAACTCGATTCTTAATAATGTCAAAAGAACTTCAGCAAGAAAGAAACGAAAACCTATCATACCTCACTAGTTGTATATTTGAAGTAAAGAGTGTTCCTTCAGCTCTTTATAAAGCACTTGGTGGTTTTGCAACTAACGGAGTCAATCTAACTAAATTAGAGAGTTTCATTGTCGATGGTGATTTTAATAAAGCCCAATTCTATATTGATTTAGATGGACATGCTGAAGATCAATCGGTAAAGGGAGCTTTAGAAGAGTTATCCTTTTATACTGAAAAACTGAAAGTCTTAGGTGTTTATCCAAAACATTCATATAGAAACAATTAGTTTACTTATTGTGCATCCAAGCAACAATTAATTGATGAGCTACAGCCATTGCAGGAGGTATCCATATCCTGTCAGGGCTTTTACCAACGAATATACGATTTAAGTCTTCTCGAGACAACCATACTGCATCTTCTATTTCATCCTGATCTAAATCTGTTGTGTCGCCGTCTGTCTGGCAGAAACATGCTATCATTAGCTGAGAGGGAAATGGCCATGGTTGGGTAAATTTATAGTCAACACTTGTAACATTTAATCCCACTTCTTCTTTAACTTCTCTAACAACCGCATCTTCGATGGTTTCACCCGGCTCTAGAAAACCTGCTAGTGCTGAGAACATTCTGGGTGGAAATATTTTTTGGCGACCGAGTAAGCATTTGTCTTTAAAAACAGGAAGCATGATTACGACAGGGTCAACACGAGGAAATAATTCTAAGTTACAATTTTTGCAAATTTTTTTGCATCCTGCATCAACAGTTTCAAGTCGGGAACTTTCACATCTGGTACAAAAAATATTGGATGAATTCCATTCGACCATCGACTTGGCCTGGGCAAGAATACCTGTGTCTTCTGGGGAAATACTCTGCGCTATGGATCTTAGATCAATAAATTTACAGTTAGGAAACGCTGTTTTGTCAAAGTCTTTGCTACTTTTTGATAAATCTATTGCGTAGTAGCTTTTATCTTTTAACTTACCCAGGAAAAGATAATAAGCATCTTCAATAAAATTTTTTATTTGATCATATGTAGCTAAAAAAATTGTTGAATTTGAGCCAGGTTCACTACTCACGTGTATTAATGGTTTCCCTGAGTGAAAAACAACAAAACGTGTTTCATTGTCTAATAAATTTGCTTTTTGCCAGTCTTTATTGCTTCTAAAACCTGACATTCTATCTAGAGGATTATTCGCAAATATTATTTTGTTCATTAATTTATTATTTATTAAACAACATTTTATTTTCGTTATGATACAATATTTTGGGAGATTGAGTAGACAAGTTATTCGCCAATCCGGTCAGGTCTGAAAAGAAGCAGCCGTAACGAAGATATTTGGGTTACGTTGATCTCCCACTAAAGATTAGTGATTTTTTATGTCCGAAATAACCAATATACCTATTCCATTAAAATATAGGCCACTAAAATTTAGTGAACTTATTGGTCAAGATCTCATGTCTAAGACAATACAAAATGCAATTGAGATGAATAGAATTGCAAACGCTTATTTGCTCACAGGAGTTAGAGGTGTGGGGAAAACAACGACAGCTAGAATTATCGCAAAATCATTAAATTGTTTGAACATATCGGAGCAAGACAACAACGAGCCATGTGGTGTTTGTGACAATTGTAAAGCGATAACAGAGTCCAGAAGTGTTGACGTTTATGAAATGGATGCAGCATCGCGTACTGGAATAGCTGATATTAGAGAGCTGATTGAAGGTGTTCAATACTCACCTGTGTCATCAAAGTTTAAAGTTTATATTATAGATGAAGTTCACATGTTATCGACCGCAGCCTTTAATGGATTGCTTAAAACATTAGAAGAGCCGCCGCCTCATGTGAAATTTATTTTTGCAACGACTGAGGTTAGAAAAATACCAACAACGATACTATCAAGATGCCAAAGATATGATTTAAAAAGGGTTGAACCTGATGATTTAGTAATTTTTTTAAAATCTATATGTGAAAAGGAGTCAGTTGATTTTGAAGAAGGTGCATTAAAAATTATTGCAAGAGCTGCAGATGGATCTGTAAGAGACGGCCTATCCATACTCGATCAATCTATTGCATTTTCAGGAAAGCATATTTCTGAAGAGCAAGTCAAAGAGATGATTGGTTTAAACGATCCAACCAAAATTTTAGAATTAATCAAATTCATTACTGCTGGTCAAATTCAACAGTCACTTGAAAAAATAAATGAACTTCATTACAACGGAGCTGATCCATCAATGATTGTAAAAGATCTTATAGAAACTGTTCATAGTTTGACTATGATAAATATCGATGCAGCTGAGGGAGTTAAAAGCTCACTTACGGAAAGTGAATACAATGCAGTGCAGGAGGTAGCAGGTAATCTTGATGTATCCACTCTCTCAATGATTTGGCAAATGCTTAATAAGGGATTGCATGAAGTTACAGACTCATTTTCTCCTATAACTTCTCTTGAAATGTTGATCATTAGGATCATTTATTTAAACGATATACCAAAACCTAATGAATTAATAAGTGAATTAAATAATATAGTTGAAAAAAATGATAATAAAATACAGGATAAATCAGGAGAGACATCATCAGAAATGGATCCAAAAGTAAAAGAAATTATTGATTTCTTTCCTGGAACTGAAGTTGAACAAATTGAAGAGAAATAAATATGAATAATTTTAACAATATGATTAAGCAGGCCCAAGACTTGCAAAAAAAAATGGCTGAGGCTCAGGAAAAGGTTGAAACACTGGAAGCTGAGGGTATCTCAGGTGGAGGAATAGTAAGAATAACTATAAATGGAAAAAATAATGTAACTTCTGTAAACATTGACGAAACAGCGATAGATAAAAATGAGAAAGAAATTTTAGAAGATTTGATCGTTGCAGCTTTTAATGATGCGAGAGACAAAATTCAAAGAAAAATTGAGGATGAAATGAGTTCTCTTACCGGCGGTATAAAACTTCCTCCAGGAATGAAACTGCCTTTCTAGTATGAAATCCCGTATATCTAATCCAGAAATTGATAAGTTAATACTTTTAATTAGTAAACTGCCTGGTTTTGGACCCAAATCTGCGAGCAGAGCAGCACTTCATTTAATAAAGAATAAAGAACAGTTAATGGTCCCACTCGCTGAGTCGCTTTTATCATCGAGTGAAAATATTGTTACATGTGAAATTTGTGGAAACATCGATGTAAATTCTCCATGCATGATCTGCACAGATGAAGGTCGATCTAAAAATCAAATCTGTGTTGTTGAAAATATCGCAGATCTATGGGCACTTGAGAAATCTGAAGTATTTAATGGACTGTATCATGTGCTGGGTGGCACCCTATCAGCCATAAACAGCATTGGGCCAGATGATTTAAATTTAAAAAAACTGATTGATCGAATTGAAGGTGAAAAAATTGACGAAGTCATATTGGCTTTGAGTGCAACAGTTGATGGTCAAACAACCGCTCATTACGTAGCAGATACATTGTCAAAACACAGTGTTGAAGTAAGTCGCTTAGGTCACGGTGTACCTGTCGGCGGAGAGTTGGATTACATGGATGAAGGAACTATTGCCGCTGCTCTCAGTGCACGTCAAAAAATTTAGTTTTATTGTATTTTCTCAATTTTTTCATTCAATCTTGACCTTATATCTAAGTTAGCCTATCTAAAGATTATGACAGTAAAAAAGATTTTAACTGCTCCTGATCCGTTTTTAAAACAGATTTCAAAGCCAGTTGATGAAGTAACTAAAGAGATACAGGATCTAATGGATGACATGTTGGATACCATGTATGACGCACCTGGAATAGGTTTAGCAGCAGTTCAAATTGGAGTTCCTTTGCGTGTAATCGTGATGGATATAAGCTGGAGAAATGAAGAGGGTATAAAAGAACCTCTTTATTTCGTTAACCCTGAAATTACAATAAAAACAAAAAATCTTTCAACGTATGAAGAGGGATGTTTATCGGTCCCAGATCAATACGCAGAAATTGATCGTCCAGAAGAATGTGAAATAAATTTTCTTGATTATAATGGAAAAAAGTCAACTCTAAACGCTAAAGGATTATTAGCGACCTGCATCCAACATGAAATGGATCATCTTGAGGGAATTCTTTTTATTGATCATTTATCAAACATGAAACGCAACATGATTGTAAAGAAGCTCATCAAAACAAAAAAACAATCAAAAAAAGAACGAATCGTCGCTTAGATAAAATGAAAAATTATCGCATCCTATTCATGGGCACAGCCCCATTCGCAGTGCCATCTTTAAAAAAAATTTTTTCTTCAAACAATCATTTGATAGGTGTATATACATCTCCCGCAAAAAAGGCTAACCGAGGAATGAAATTATCAATTCCACCCGTGGCAGAATTTGCTGAAGCTGAAAATATTGAAATTAGCTCACCTCCTTCGATTAGTTCATCAGAGGAATTAAAAAAACTACAAGAAATGAATTTGGATATAATAATTGTTGTTGCTTATGGACTGATATTACCTGAAGAAGTAATCAACTTACCTAAACTTGGTTGTTTTAATGTACATGCGTCTTTACTCCCTCGGTGGAGGGGAGCTGCACCAATTCAGAGAGCAATGATTGAAGGTGATCAGACTACGGGCGTTACAATTATGAAAATGGATAAAGGCATTGATACTGGAGATATTGGGCTACAAAAAGAAATACAAATTGAACAACAAAACTACGGTGAGTTAGAAAAAGAACTCGCAAAAGAAGGAGCTGAATTGCTTATAAACTTTATTAATAGATTAGATGGCTCTATCCAGTTTACTAAACAAAATGACACGCAAGCTTGTTATGCCAAGAAAATACAAAAACAAGAAGCTTTAATTGACTGGACTGAAAATGCCGAGAAAATAAATAGACGTATAAATGCATATAATCCTAGTCCATGTGCTTGGTTTTCACTAAATAATAAAAGAATTAAAATACTGAAGGCTGAGGTAATTCATGAGAAAGGCGAGGCCGGAAAGATTATGAATGAAGAATTTTTAATTGGTTGTGGTATTAATTCAATTAGACCTTTGCTTCTAAGAGTTGAAGGTAAACAAGATTGTACAATCAATGATTTTCTCTTAGGACATAAAATTGAAGTTGGCTCTTATATTCAATGAACAGGTACAAAATAAAAATTGAGTATGATGGCACTCCGTTTGTAGGATGGCAAAGACAAGAAAATGGACAATCAGTTCAAGGGTGTATTGAAAAAGCAATAAATAATATATTTGAGGAAAACATTACTATCTTTGGTGCTGGTAGAACAGATGCAGGTGTTCACGCAATGGGGCAGGTTGCTCATTTTGATGTTACAGACAAATTACTTGAACCATATGTAATTAAGAACGCATTAAACGACCACTTGAGGCCATTTCCAATTTCCATATTAGAAGTAGAGAAAGCACATAATGATTTTCATGCAAGATTTGATGCAACTCAAAGAAAATACCTTTATAGAATAGTAAACAGAAAGTCACCACTCACTATTGAGAAGGGAAGAGCTTGGCAAGTACATAAAGACATTGACGTTGATTTGATGAAGGAATGCATTTCTTCGATTGAGGGTCAGCATGACTTTACAACATTCCGTTCAGCTCACTGTCAATCTGATAGTCCAATAAAAACTTTAGACAGTCTAAAAATTAGCCAATCAGAAGAAAATATCTATTTTGGCTTCACTGCAAAATCATTTCTGCATCATCAAGTTAGATCAATTGTTGGTAGTTTAAAGTTAGTTGGAGAAAAAAGTTGGTCACTTGGCGACTTTGAAAAAGCGTTTAATTCAAAAGATCGCTCTAAATGTGGAGCACTTGCTCCTCCTGAGGGGTTATATTTTATGGAGGTTAAATACTAATTATTGTGAGCAGTTTTCAATTGTTTGAACATCTATATCTAATTTTTCTGCGGTGTTACCATAAAAGATCCCTCTGATTGGCGCAGCATAACTTGCATCTAAGCCGCATGAAACTCGAATATACCTCTCATCAGGACAACATTGATTTGTAGGATCAAAGCCAACCCAACCAAGTTGATCTATATAAAGTTCAGCCCATGCGTGTGTAGCTTGAAATTCAGAGTCATTTCTATTTTTATGCATGTAGCCATTTACATATCTTGAGGGAATGCCCAAGTATCTAGCGGCGGAAATCATTATATGTGCTTGATCTTGGCAAACACCCTTCTCTTGATCTATTGACATAGCTGCAGTCGTGTTTGTATTGGTGGTATACGGTTCATATTTAATTTTTTTTGCAATTAAGAGCATTAAATCATGAGCAATAGTTACAGTGTCTTCATTTGAGCTTTCTTTTGAGGCAATAGTAGCTAGCTCTTTTATTTTATCATTTGGTAGTGTTAAAATTGTACTTCTTAAATAGACATAAGGATCGATTTTATCATTCAAACTTTCATACACTCCATTTGTATCAATTGTTTCAACTTCTCCTTTAACTACAAATTTAATTTCCTTTTCTGATGGCTCGCCTTTGAAGTTAATTATATTATTTCCCTCTCCATCTCTAAATATTTCACCACCAGATTTGTTATTTCTTTTTACAGTCCAATTCAATATTTTAAGACCATTGTAGGGTGATGGAGTCAACTTTGTTGTTTGAATTAACCCTAATAGGTTATCATCATATTCATAATTTGTTGTATGATTTATTGTAAGTAACATAATCTACCTAAAAAAATGATTTTGAATTTGATTGTCTAAGAAAGATATCTTCGATACAAAATTGGTCACATACTCATGCAAACCATATTCAATAATTGACTCGACAGTTTCGTCTTTTACAGAATTATGAACTGATTTAAGGCCAGAGTAAATATCACTGATTTTATCAGGACTGCATTTCAAACAATTAAGATGATAAACAATATTATTTATACAAAAACTTAAAGAACGTGAACAATCATTATTAAGTATAAAAAAATGAGCAATTTTTGTTGAGGTCACGTCTCCATCATAAGCCCATCTAAAAGCGCGAAATGAAGATAGTGATCGTAAAAGTATAATCCATTGTAAATTATCAAGATTTCCCCCTATATAATCAGCAGTAGGAAGTAGTACAAAATATTTTACATCAAGCAATCTTGCAGAATTATCTGCTCGTTCAATGAATGTGCCAAGAAATATAAAATGGTATCCGTCATTTCGTAATAATGAGTTTGCTGATCCCCGAAACATATTAACTTGTTGAATAGTCCATTCAGTAAAGTTTGGTAGATCAGCACGAGTAAATTTTTTATTTTTAAGCTCCAATATCTCTTTATATGACTTATTAATTGCAACCCATGCCTCAGGGGTGAATGCAGTCCGCACTAATAGGGCATTATTTCTAGCTTTGGATATACAGCTGTACACAGAGGAAGGATTTTCTTCGTCAAAAAAAATATAATCCTCAACATTTTCCTGATTTATTTCATTGTATTTAGTAAAGTAACCTTGAGCAGCACCCGCAGCTGATAATACTGAGTCCCATTCATTATGGTAGCCTTTAGGGTTAGGAAACAAAGACATTCTATAACCCACATCAAGAAGGCGTGCCATAGTTTCTGCTCTTTCCATATATCTACTAATCCAGTAAAGATTCTCTGCTGTTCTGCTTAGCATGTTAATCTGCGAGGACCCAAGTGTCCTTTACTCCTCCCCCTTGTGATGAATTTACTACATAAGATCCTTTATTTAATGCAACTCTTGTTAATCCCCCTGGGCATAATTGTACTTTTTCTCCAACAAGACAGAATGGACGTAAATCAACTCGTCTTCCTGAAACTTCATTATCTATTAATGTTGGTGAGGATGATAAGTCTAATGTTGGTTGAGCAATATATCCTCGAGGGTTACTTTTCAGTTTAGTAGAGAACTCTGAAATTTGATCTTTAGTTGATTTAGGTCCAATTAACATTCCATAACCACCTGAACCATCAACCTCTTTCACTACAAGTTTTTCAATATTTTCTAATACATAAGTTAATTCATCATCTCTTTCACATCTCCATGTTTCAACATTATCTAGAATAGGTGTTTCACCAAGGTAAAATTTTATCATTTCAGGGACAAATATATAAATAGCTTTGTCATCTGCGATACCAGCACCAGGAGCTGAGCATATATTCACACCACCTGTCTTATAAACTTGAGTGATCCCCGGGACGCCAATGACTGAGTCCGGGTTATAACAAAGAGGATCTAAAAATTCGTCATCAATTCTTCGATAAACAACATCTATTTTTTTTGGTCCATCAACTGTCTTCATATAGAGCAAATCATTTTCAACAAAAAGATCTTGTGACTCCACCATTTCAATACCCATTTGATCGGATAAAAAAGTATGTTCGTAATATGCACTATTTAAATGGCCTGGAGTTAATAAGACAACTGTTGGTATACTGCTATCACATTTTTTTGGGGCAAGACTCATTAGCGTCTGCAGTAATCTAGTAGGATAGTCATCAACTCGTAAAACACGATTCGTATGAAATAAATCAGGAAACATTTTCATCATGATTTCTCTATTTTCCAACATGTATGAAACACCGGATGGTGTCCGACAATTGTCTTCTAAAACATAAAACTCATCTTTTCCTGTTCTGACTAAGTCAACACCAATTATTGGACTATAAATCTTTCTTGGAGGTGAAAAGTTGATCATAGACTGATCATAGGACGATTTTTTATAAACTATTTCTTTTGGAACAATCCCCGCCTTAAAAATTTCACCGCTATTATAAATATCGTGAAGAAAAGAATTTAGAGCTTTCGCTCTTTGTAAAACACCTTTTTCTATCTTTACCCATTCATAGTTTGTTAGAATTCTTGGAATTAGATCAAATGGGATGATTCGTTCAGTCATATCATCATCTTTGACCGAAAAAGTAATACCAATTCTTTTAAAATGAGACTCAGCTTCAAAATTCTTTTGGCTAATGACCGTGGATGACATGGTTCTCAACCACGAATTTACTTGTAAGTAGTGCTTTCTTATTTGAGCATCATCGCTATACATTTCATCAAACATGGCCACATACTAATCAAATAGCTATCAATATTAATTTTATGCCTTTGCCAAATTGACATGTTATTCCCCTCCCGAATTCAGCAAATAATCTGTAAAGAATCATTATGAAAAAAATTTTTGAGCAATCATTTAACTACTTTCTAAGGGCTTTCCCAGTAATCTTGACTGTTTACTTTCTTTTTCAAATAGCTGGAGCAATTATTTAGGTATTTATTATGTTTGGAACTAGATGGAATTTTAATCCTTCCCCCCTTAAATTGGATATAGCTTTGACCATCATGCTAATGTTGCTAATAGTATAATACCTAAATAGCTCTAAAATTGATATATAGTTGATTTTTATTGAAAGTACTTAGTGATTATGAGACTGTAAATTTCTTTAAGCTTAGTTATGTCCTCAGTTTTTACATTTTCATCAATTTGGTGCGCGGTCTCTCCAATAAGTCCGAACTCCGCTACCTCGCAGTAGTCTTTAAAAAATCTTGCATCTGATGTTCCACCTGTTGTTGTAAGTGAAGAATTCATTCCTGTAATCTCATCAACAGAACTTTTCACTATCTCTGTAAATTTACCTTTTTCAGTTAAAAATGGTTCTGCAGAATTGTTAAAAGTTACATCAACTTTATAGTCACTATTATTAATATTTTTTGAAACAACTTCATTGATCATTGATTGAAGGCTCTCTTTTGTGTGATTAATATTGTAGCGAATATTAAATATTCCAGTTGAGGTTTGTGGAACAATATTAGTCGCACCTTCACTTGATTCAATTTTAACAATTTCCATATTTGATGGTGGAAAGTCATCTGTACCTTTATCAAGCTCTAAATTACACAGTGTATTGAGTATTGATGTCAGAGGATTTATTGGGTTGAGAGTCCATTCTGGATAGGCAACATGACCTTGTTTCCCTGAAACTGTAATAGTCGTGGTAATACTGCCTCTTCTTCCAATTTTAATCATTTCACCTAAATTACTTGGGCATGTGGGTTCTCCTACCAAGCAACTATCTATCTTTTCTCCATTTTTATAAATTTCTTCTAGTACTTTTCTTGTCCCATTGATTGCAGGTCCTTCTTCGTCATTTGTAATTAAGAGACTTATTGTTCCTTTCATCTCATTATTCTCTAAGTATTCTCTTACTGCTGAAACAAATGCAGCTATAGCAGATTTCATATCGCTCGCACCACGGCCATATAACTTTCCATTTTTTTCAGTGGCCTCAAATGGATTTGAATTCCATGCATTTTCATCACCAACTGGAACAACATCAGTATGACCTCCAAAACACAAATGTGGAGCACCACTGCCAATTTTTGCGAATAAATTATCTACGTCGGGTGTGTCAGTATCACTAAATAAATAACGATTGCATGTAAATCCCATGTCAGTGAGTTCCTTTTGAAGTAGGTCCAAGACCCCCTCGTTATTAGGTGTGACACTTGGACAAGAAATAAGTGATTTTGTAAGTTCAACGACTTCCATAATTTATTCTCTGAGTAGATCGTTTATCGATGTTTTCTTTCTTGTGTTTTCATCAACTGTTTTAACGATTACAACACAATATAAGCTTGGCTTTTTTGGATCTTCATTAGGAAGACTACCTGGAACTACTACAGAATAAGCAGGTACTTCCCCGTAACTTATTTCGCCCGTGGACCTATTCACAATTTTTGTTGATGCTCCTAAATATACTCCCATTGAGAGAACCGATCCTTCTCTTACAATTACACCTTCAGCAACCTCAGCTCTTGCACCAACAAAACAATC
>CACANZ010000008.1 GCA_902533965.1 uncultured Pelagibacteraceae bacterium
AATGCTTATAATTTAGTCAATAGAGGTTTTGAAATTGGTTTATCTGAAGTTGCAATGCACGAACAAGTGGGCTTACTTGCTTACTCGCCTTTAGCACAAGGAACATTAACTGGAAAATATTTAGGTGGACAGATGCCTCAAGGTTCAAGGCTTGCGCTCTTTGGAGACGGTCCTTTAATGATGAGATATAAAGGAGATAAGACACAACAAGCAATTGAAATGTATGTAAATCTTGCAAAAAAATACGAAATTGATCCTGCTCAACTTGCTATTCAATTTTGTAACATTCAACCCTTTGTTACGTCTACAATTATTGGAGCGACTACAATGGAACAATTGAAAACGTGTGTAGACAGTGTTGATCTTGAAATTACAAAAGAAATTGTAAATGAGATAAGAAGTATTCATAAAGAAATTCCAAATCCTGCACCATAATGAAAAAAATTTCCAAAACTGAACTTACAAAAAAATTAAAAAGACTCTCTGGTTGGAAGATGGTCAAAGGCCGAAGTGCTATAACGAAAACTTTTAGGTTTAAAAACTTTCAAGAAGCTTTTGGCTGGATGACATCGATGGCAATCTATGCGGAAAAAAAAGATCATCATCCAGAATGGTTTAATGTCTACAGTGCTGTCGAAGTTACTTTATCAACACATGATGCTGGTGGAGTGACAAATCTGGACTTGGATATGGCCAGAGAAATGGACCAAAAAAGTAAGTAAATGATTGTGGCTATTATATTATTTTATCAGACGATCGATAAAACTTAGATCCATAACTTTCCTTTTTTCTAAAGCTTTATAGTTTTGACTATGCATTTCTTTGGCAATCTTTATAACTTTTTCCATATAATTTTTTTTATCTGGATAGTTCTCTATATTATAACTGTACCAATCACTGCGAGTATAATCAATTCTTTTATCCGATGTAATATCAGCATTAAATTTTGGATTAATGCCAATATACATAGTAGCATAAGCTTCCTTTGTAATTAATAGTTGGTCTATCCATACAATTGCATTAGGTAAATCGACATTTTTACTTTCTAATTTTTTATAAGCTTGTACATATTCGTCAGACCAATCATAAGTACCCTTATACAAATTATTTTCAGCCCATACTGAAATACAAGCACCTTTGCTAACTGCATTAGCTAATTTTTTTTTATAAGTTGATTTGTGATAATTTGATTTTTGGTTATCCCAATCATTACAGGTTGAACTATCAGGCGTGTACCAACCGTATTCACTTGGGTCTGTAATAAAATCTAACCAAATTACCGCTGAAAGCTCATTTGACTTAATTTGTCCTAATATAATGTATGACTCATTATTGTGAGATAATATTCTATTTAATCCTAGTACCTCCCACTCACCTTTTGGCAGTTTTAAATTGTATAAATAATGCTCTACTTTTTTTAATTCCCCTGAATAAATTTCACCTTTTTCAAACTTAAAAGCAAAAACATTTGATGAGAAAAGTACTATTGCAAAAGTTACTATAGATCGTTTTAACATAACAATTATGATAACCTAATAAACATACTATGTCACCATAGTGTTACTAATTAAAAATAATGTTATTAAATATAAGCTTTAACTGATGAGAGCCTCACTGGTATCTAAAAACAGCGTATTTACCTAGATAACTACGATTTATAAAAAGTTGTTGTTAGTGCTATTTTGCCAGTAGCTTTTCTTGCAAGAATTGTCTCAAGCGCCTCTTGTCCTCTTTCGAGTGGAAGAATTTCTGTGACAGGCGCCTTTAATTTTCCCTCTTCATACCAACTAGTAAGTTGGTTCATGTTAGCTAAATGCTCCTGTGGCTCTAAAGCTGTAAATTGACCCCAAAATACACCAACAGCAGAACAGCCTTTGATTAGGTATAAGTTCATTGGTATTTTTGGAATATAACCCGCAGCCCAACCTATAACTAAGAAGCGTCCATTCCATGCGATACTTCGTAAAGCGGGTTCAGTGAAATCTGCCCCAACCGGGTCATAAATGACATCTGGTCCTTTACCACCCGTTGCTTTTGAAATTTCTGCTCTGAATTGTTTTACTTGATCTCGATCGGTAAGATCATACTTGCCATAATTAATAACTTCATCAGCCCCATACTCTTTACACACTTCTAATTTTTCATCAGACGATGCACCGGCAATAACTCTTGCACCCATCGCTTTTCCAATTTCAACAGCAGAAATACCAACACCAACAGCAGCCCCAAGGACAAGTAGGTTTTCACCCTCTTTAAGTTGGCCACGATTTTTCAGAGCATAATGTGATGTACCATAAGTTAATGTAAAACAAGAAGCTGTAGTAAAATCCATACTACTTGGTTTTCGAAATATATTGGATGGACTTGTTATCACTTGTTCCCGAAAACCACCAAAACCGATCATCGCAACCACCTCATCACCAACTTCCCAATCAGTAACGCTTGCACCTGTCGCACTAATGACACCGGAAATTTCTCCCCCAGGTGAAAAAGGTAAAGGAGGTTTAACTTGATACTTATCTTGAATAATTAAAGTATCTGGAAAATTGACTCCAGCAGAGTGCACATCTATCTGTATTTGACTTTTTTTAAGTTCAGGTAATTCAACATCCTCATAAACTAGAGAGCTCGGAGGGCCAAATTCTTTACAAACAATTGCTTTCATAATTGTGAATCTCGATATAAATTAGCGGTTATGAAATTAATTAATTTCAAACTTATTCTATCAATTTTACTGATGAGTTCAATAAGTGCTTTTGCAGTTATCGACGTAGTCCATCTTGGTTCATTTGGCAAAAGTGGTGCATGGCAAGCTAAAGAGTTTAAAGATGGCACGGCAAAAATTTGTTATATCATATCAGAGCCAATAGCGACAAACCCGTCAGATCTTAATCGAGGTGAACATGCTCTGATGATTACGAATTTCAAAGATGATAAGACTTTTCATGAGCCAAGTGTAGATACAGGTTTTACTTTCAAACCTAAAAGTATGGTCGAAGTGAGTATTGGTAGCAATAATTACAAATTTTTTACAGTTGAATCAAGAGCTTGGTTGGCAGACGGTGAGAATGGAAAACAACTTATTAAAGATATGAAAAATGGTGCTCGCGTAAAAGTTAAAAGTATTTCAAGTCGTGGAACAAAAATTACTGATACATATTCACTAATCGGATTTACAAAAGCATTAGCAGCAATCGATAAAGCCTGTTCATAAAATACAATGACAGGTGATAAACTCGACTTAATTGGTTTAAGTCTTAATGAAATATCTGAAATTCTAGTAGATAAAGACTTAATTCAGGTTAAGGAAAAATTCAGATCAAGACAACTCTGGCATTGGCTTTACTATAGAGGAGAAACTGATTTTGATAAAATGACAACAGTTTCAAAAGACCTCAGAAAAAAGTTAAAAGAACATTTTTCTATTAAAAGACCTAAAGTTAAATCACATCAACTATCAAAAGATGGAACACAAAAATGGCTCTTGGAATTAAATGATCGTAACCTTATTGAAACGGTTTTTATTCCTGAAGAAAATCGCGGAACTTTATGTGTTTCATCTCAAGTAGGCTGCACACTTAACTGTAAGTTTTGCTTTACTGGAACTCAAAAACTAGTTCGAAATTTAACTTCAGGTGAAATTATTTCACAACTTCTTCTGGCAAAAGATAGAATTTCAGATTGGCCAAATGGAAAAGATCGTAAAATTTCAAATATTGTATTTATGGGAATGGGAGAGCCTCTCTATAATTATAAGAATGTTAAAAATGCTGCTGAAATTATGGGTGACAAAGAAGGCATTCAGTTATCTACTAAAAGAATTACCTTGAGTACTTCAGGTATTGTTCCTGAAATTATTAAATGGGGTGACGAAGTCGACTCAAGATTGGCAATTTCTTTACACGCAACAAATGATGAATTGAGAAATGATATTGTTCCAATAAATAAGAAATTTCCTCTCAAAGAATTAATAAAAGTATGTAGAGAATACCCCCGGTCAAAAAATTCTAAACGTATAACTTTTGAATATGTCATGTTGAAAGGAGTAAATGATACAGCGCAAGACGCTCGAAAACTTGTTAAACTGATTTCTGGAATTCCTGCGAAAATTAACCTTATTCCTTTCAATCCTTGGCCTAATTCACCCTATGAATGTTCTAGTAAAGAAGATATCAAGAAATTTAGTGACATAATTAAAAATGCAGGCTATGCAAGCCCAGTTAGAAAAACCAGAGGACAAGATATTATGGCTGCGTGTGGTCAATTAAAATCCTCCAGTATAAAAATTAGAAAAAGTGAACTCAGGTCAAATGGATAAAATAAATAAAGTTGTTCTTGCATACTCAGGTGGTTTAGATACGTCAGTCATTTTAAGGTGGCTAAAAGAAACCTATCAATGTGAAGTGGCGACTTTTACAGCAAATCTAGGTCAAGACGAGGACTACGATCTAGTTAAAGCAAAAGCAGAAAAACAAGGAACTACAGAAGTATTTATTGAAGACCTAAAAGATGAGTTTGTGAGTGACTATGTTTTTCCAATGTTTAGGGCTAATCCTCTCTATGAAGGCTATTATTTACTTGGAACATCGATTGCTCGACCGTTGATTGCAAAAAAACAGATAGAAATTGCAAATCAGATTAATGCTGATGCAGTATCGCATGGTGCAACTGGAAAGGGAAATGATCAAATAAGATTTGAGCTAGGCTACTATTATCATAAGCCTGATATAAAAATAATCAGTCCTTGGAGAGAGTGGGATTTATCGTCAAGAACATCACTTGTTGAATACGCTGATAAGCACGGGATTGAAATAGCAAAAGATAAAAGAGGGGAACAACCATTCAGTATTGATGAAAATATCTTGCACTCTTCTGCTGAAGGAAAAGTTCTTGAAGATCCATGGGTTGAAGCACCTGATTATGTTTACACCAGAAGTGTTTCACCTGAAGAAGCACCTGATAATGCTGAAGAAATAACGATTGAATTTAAGAAAGGTGATGCCTGCGCACTCAACGGAAAGGCTTTAACACCGTTTGAATTATTAAAATCTCTTAATGAGCTCGGTGGAAAACATGGAATTGGACGAGTTGATCTTGTTGAAAATAGATATATTGGTATGAAATCTAGAGGAATTTATGAAACTCCTGGTGGAACTATTCTCTATCACGCACACAGAGCAATAGAGAGTATCACACTTGATAAAGAGGCTGCGCATACGAAAGACGAGTTAGCGCCTAAATATGCTGAACTTATCTATAACGGTTATTGGTTCTCACCTGAAAGAGAGATGATGCAATCAATGATTGATAAATCACAAGAAAAAGTGGAGGGTAAAGTAAGACTTAAACTCTTTAAAGGTAATACAATGATTACTGGAAGGGAGTCGTCTTTAAGCCTATACAATCCAAATCTTGCAACATTTGAATCAGACCAAATATATTCTCAAAAAGATGCTGAAGGCTTTATAAAATTAAATGCTCTTAGATTAAGAGAAAAAAAATAAACTACTGCTGTCTAAAAGCAGCATCTACCGTATTTTTTAATAAACATGCAATTGTCATAGGACCTACACCACCGGGGACGGGTGTAATTGCTGACACAAGACTTAATACATCATCGTAATCAACATCTCCAACAAGCTTTGATTTGCCTGGTTTATCTGGATGGTCTACTCGATTAATACCAACATCAATCACGACAGCTCCCTCTTTAATCCAATCTTTTTTAACCATTAACGGACGTCCAACTGCAGCAACAACAATATCAGCCTGTTTAGTAATTTCTTCAATATTTCTTGTTTTAGAATGTACTATTGTTACCGTACATGACTCCTCAAGGAGTAGTTGTGCCATTGGTTTACCAACAATATTAGATCGTCCAATTATTACAGCATGCATCCCTTTTAAATCAGGAATACTTTTCTTAAGCATTAAATAACATCCAAGTGGTGTACATGGGGTAAAGGTTTTACTCAACAAGTCACCTCCAATTGAATTTCTGCCAACATTTATTGCATGAAAACCGTCAGCGTCTTTTACTGGATCAATTGCATCAATAATAGCCCTTGAGTCAATGTGTGATGGAAGTGGCAATTGGACAAGAATTCCATTTACTTTTTGATCATTATTAAGCTTATCAATTAATTCCAAAAGCTTTTCTTCAGGCACTGTGACATCGAGAAAGTGATCCTCGACATCCATTCCTATCTCTTTGGCCATTTTAGACTTTGTATTAACATAAACTTGGCTTGCTGGATCTTCACCTACAAGTACAACAGCAAGAGTCGGTGTTTTATTAAATTTATTTTTAAAGTTTTCAACTTTGATAGCTGTTTCAGCTCTAAGATCAGCCGCAATTACTTTTCCATCGATAATTTTTTCATCTGACATGTTTAAATAGGAATTCCTAAGTAGAAATATTCGTAAAGTAAATTTCTTATAAAGTAAAGTATCAGGATTAAGACTACTGGCGATATATCAATCCCTCCCAAGTTTGGAAGAAAATTTCTTATTGGATTAAGAAGTGGATCAGTTAATCGTTTTGTTCCAAAATATATAGCAATAATAATTCTATTCTGAGTATTAAATATACTCATTGCAATTAACCAACTGAATATCACATTGATAATCAAAACCCAGGTGTAAAGATTTATAATTTGATCAAAGAGAATTATGAGTGAGTTCATGATTTATCTATAAGAAAATAATTATCTAAAAAAGAGTCTAACCACATATTGATTTTTTTACCATGACTAAGTCTTTGATCCATTTGATATTGACGTTTTTGAGCTCCTTTTTCTCTTAGCATATAACCCGCATAATACAGCCATCGCAAATGCATTTTAAGATTTACTTCAGGGTGAAATTGGATACCCACTGCATTTTTATACTTGAATGCTTGCTGCGGAAAAGTTTCACCGTAAGCAAGAACATCACATTCTTTTGGAACCTTAAAGCCCTCTTTATGCCATTGAAAAAATGTTTTTTGATTTTGAAATATTTTATGACCGTCTCCAGTTGGTTGTAAGTCATAAAATCCAATTTCAAATTGTTGATCCTTGGCACGTTGAACGGTTCCACCCAAATTTTTTGCAAGCATTTGAGCTCCAAGACATATACCCAGCAATGGTTTTTTTGACTCTAAAGCAACTGTGATCCAGTCGATTTCAAGTTTGATATAATCTAAATTATCATTGGCACTTGGTGGCCCACCATAAATGACTGCAACATCATGGTCGTTCATTGATGTGGGCAGTTTTTCACCAATAACTGGACGGCGGACATCCAATTCATAACCTCTGTCACGTAATTTTAATCCCACGTCTCCTGTGCTCGATCGAGGTTGGTGTACAATCATTAATGCTTTTTTTGAATTCATCGTTACATGAACAAAATTACATTGCGCTGAGACCGCCATCAAGAACAATTTCTGTCCCTGTCATAAATTTTGACTCATCAGATGCTAAGTATAATATTGCATAAGAAACATCGTCTGTATCTCCAATTTTATTCATTGGTATTTGACGTGCCAGCTTTGCTACCGCCTCTTCAGCACCAAACGCTTGCTTTATCGGATCGAGAATAGGTGTATTTACAAAAGCTGGATGAACTGAATTACAGCGAACATCATAACCTTTTTTAGCACAATACAAAGCTACAGATTTACTCAGTAAGCGAACACCAGCTTTTGATGAATTGTATGCCGCTGTATTCCATCCAGCTACAATTCCAGATATAGATGAAATATTAATTATAGAACCCTGTCCAGATTTACCCATTTTTGGAATTGCATATTTACAACCAAGAAAAACGCTGTCTAAGTTTACCTGATGAACTTTTTTCCATACATCAAATTCAGTTGAAACAATATCTGCTCCTAATGATATGCCTGCACTATTAACGAGGATATTAATCTTACCAAATTCAGATTCAGTTTTCTCAATAAGTTCAACCCAAGCTTCTTCACTGGTTACGTCATGAGTGAATGTACTGAATTGTGTTTGGCTGAAATCTTTTAGTCTTTCAGGCATGGACATGAGTATATCTTCATTAATGTCTGAAAGCATAACTTTAGCACCTTCACTCATTAGCTTAATTGCAGCAGCATAGCCTAATCCAGAGGCTGCTCCAGTTATTATTGCAACCTTACCTGCAACGCGGGACATTAATTAATACTAATTTCATAGAATGCATCCTGTGATGTAGATGTTTCTGAAACAAAGTTTTGATAACATTCTTCCATACTGTGTTTTCGCATCCCTTGCTCCCCAGCAATTAAGAAATTATCAATTCCTAAGGGAATAATTGAAGTATTGCTCAGACGATCAGATCGAACACATGTTTTAATATTTTTTTCTCTTACCATATCAATTACGGTAACAACGCCACCATTTCCACTAAGAACAATTCGTCCATCTTCTAGTAAACTGGCATTCGTCAGACTGTTTTTTGTTCCAATAAAAAGATCATCAAATGCATATACTTTACAATCACCTCTGTAATAACCTGACTCATAACATGCTATAGCTGTCGATTTTTCAGGTGGTACAGGGTCGTTCAATTCATAAAGAGTTGCAAGTGTAATATTGCCTGACATGCCAAGCAAAAGAGATTGGCCTTCATCAACTTTTATACCTGACCAATAGGATCCGATGTAACCAGTTTCAATTGCTAGCCAATTTAATCCTCTATCATCCGTGACATAATATTTACCTAACTCCCCAACAGCGTAGCCTTCGTTTTGCGCTGATTTTCTCCAACTTTGGTTATCGCCGTAAGTATAATTTAAATGCGGTTGAAAATCATCGTCATCAATAAAAAGATAATCCCAACTAATACCACCATTAGAGGTCCTTAGTGATAAAGCAAACGCACCAAGAGCTACACCTTCGTAGTCATCATACATGTGAATTGACAGTAACGGAGCATCGAATTCAATATCTTGATATTGAATTTGCCAGGTTTCGCCTGCATCAAATGAATGAAGAATGGTTGAGTCGTGTCCTGTAGCCCAACATTTATTCATGGTCGGGCAACTAATATCAGTGAGAGTCTTTGTAAATGGAACACTCTCTGCTTGGAACCAGGTTTCTCCCTCGTCATCTGAATAAATAATAATACCGTGTACTCCAACACCAAAGATTCTATCACCCGATTTCTCAAGAGCGTTGATTAGAGCCTTATGAGCATTTGGTGATTTCGCCGCAAATTCAGAACCATAATTAAATTGAGAGGTAAAAGAGTGGTTTGAAAATACAAGGAATCCAATTAAAAATAGTAAAAAAAATTTAAATTTCATATCCAGCTTAAAAACTTAAAACCCGACTTAAAATTTTCAAGTCGGGTTTTAAATTAAAGATAGTAAAAGATAATGTAAGTATTACCTAGCGTAACGTCTTAAACCATCAGGCGTAAAGAAGCTAGCAGGCTTCTCTTCACCATTATATATAGTCGGAACTGTACTGAACCCAGTACCTAATTGGTTATTACCAGTATAAGTTCTAGTTGCAAAGTCAAATGTAAACTCACCTTGAATATTACATTCATCGGCTTCAGTGCCTTCAATACCTGTAACCATTGTTCCAATTTGATGTCTCATTAGTTCTTGATTATCATCGTATGCATCCATAATTGATAGATTATAGAAATCATCATCCATTATGTAGAATGTTCTTGAAGCGTAAAGATGTCTTTGTCCAGGTTTTAATTGAGCGTGAACAATATGAACATCTCTTTCTTCATAACGTACATAGTCAGGATTTAAATGACTCTGTCCATGAGTAGTTTCAAGTGCATTTTCTGCAAGTGCTTCATTAGCTGCAGGGACAATCATTGTCTTTTTGCCCTCATACTTCCAATCGTATTTATCTTGAGCGCCATTGAAGCCACCATACTGATCCACTACAACAATTCCGCCACCAGCAAGAAGTACTGTGTCATAGGTAATGTCAGGTGCTCTTCTTACACGTCTTGTTGCAGGGTTGTACTGCCACGCTTTACGGGGCTGCACATAACTATCAATAAAGTCATGAACAAGTGTTGTTGTTCCAGCTGATCTAGGCGGACCTAAGTTTTTCTGCATGAACATCGCATAGATATTCTTATCAGCGTATTGTGATACTGTGTTTGGGTTTCGAGGAAACACAATATTTGTTTCTTGCTGACCTACAATAATAGAGCCATCTGCTTGAACGTTGGTTGATGTAGCTACACGGAAAACTGAAGATGTATTACTAGAATTCAATCTCATATTCCAAATGAAGTGTTGAGCCTCAGTTGGGTTTGGGAAAGGAAGCTGACCCATATTAGGAAGCTCTAAACCTTCATTGTCGTTTATCATCGTACCATTTGTCTGAGATATAGCTTTAATCTCTGCAGGAATTTTACAGTCAGCACCAGTTTCATAGACATGAATTTTGTAAGTATCAGGATAAGCTGAGAACATTGTTATCTGCCCTGGAGACAACAAGTCTGTATATTCAGTATAGTTTGAACTATCTACTGTATACTTATGACCATCAGCAATTACCGAAGTAACTGAAAGACCAAAAGCTGCTACCAGTGAGATAATTAAGTTTTTTATATTCATTTTATTCATTATATTCCTCTCCCTAAATTAAAATGCATATGAGAAATTTGCAGAGACATAGTCTTTGTCAACACTCGAGTTATTAAGTTCGTCACCTAGCTCCATTTGATAACTGATACTAGATGTTACACCACCAGACGCAAAGGTAGCACTAGCAGTAGCACTCATTCTACCTTCAACAAATCCACCAACTGATGACGGAGCGTCACCTCTAAGATCGTGGTTAAAACCAAGAGATGGAGTGAATGACCATTTCGAATTATTGAAATTATTATATGTCATTGCACCTCTTAATTTATATGCGATTGCAAGGTCGTCTGCACCAGAGTTATCTTCACAGTAACCAGCGCCAAACAATCCGTTTGCTTGTCCTGAGAATAAAGTTGATACCCCAGTAGAGTTTCTACATCCGTTTTGGTAAACATCATGTCCCTGTTGGAACTGACCAGATGAAACAACACCTTGAGCATAATTTAAATCTGGCACAGATACTGCACCGATATCAATTAATAAGGATGCCGAATCTGCTCCAGCATTAACTACAAATGGTTCAGATGCAGTAAATGATTTCGCTAAGTTCACGTTAGCAGTCCAAACATCAAATTCTGCTGTTCCATCACATTCATTATAATTAGCAACCGTGGCTGCTTTTCCTGTTGCAGATGAAAGGTCACAGTTTGGTGTACCTGACCACTTTTGCGCTGCCAACGCAAGTGCTTCAGCTGCAGTCGCGCTCGCAACGCCTGTTATACTTTGTATTAGCGTTCCATATGTACTATCGATCAAGTTGTTTACTAGATCACCTACACCAATTTGAAGTGGATGATCTGGTCGATAAGCAAGCTCAAAGTTTGTCGCCCAACCACTAATACCTGTTGATAATGATAAACCCATAGTTTTGATATCCTCAGGATAATAGACTTGATACCTTCCACCATTAGCAAATGCAATTGTTGAAAGCGCAGCTATAGACGCAGACTGGAATGTAGCATTTACTCCATTAGCATGCATCGCAGCCCAACACTCTGCACCGTCATGGAGGTATGCGCCATTCATAAACGCACCGTCCACAACACCAGGAAGTAATCCACAAATCGTAGGACTATATTGAATTCCTGCAAGTGCTCTTTCAAAGTTTGTTACTGTTGCGTTAGTGAAATCTAGTTGAGCAAGCCCCGTTGGAGCCGCACCAGCTGCAACATTCAAATAAGCAAACACATCAGTCGCATATCCATTAGTTATGCCTAACATTCTTATACGAGGTGTATTTGAATGTGAGTTATTGAAATAAAGTCCCCATTCAACACCAGATCCAACAGTGTCAAGATAACCAGTTAAGTTTAAGCCGTATTGACCGCTGTCTTTTGCTTTAGCATCAGGTGCTCTTCTAATATAGAGAGTTCCAGCTCTATCGCCACGTCCAGGATACTGTCCAACAAGAGTTGAAAATGCTGTTCTAAGCTGTGCATCAGTTAATGAACTGTTCGTACCTGCTGCGTGTCCACCCACAGCATTGAAAAAACCATCGACACTGCCACCACTAGCAGCTCCTTGGAATATAGCATCATAAGTAGTTCCACCCAAAGATGCTAATATTGAAAGCTCCTGCGTTGCATGACCTGAACCGAAGTGTTCATTAAATAAATCGTACACAACACTGTACGAGTCTTCTGTAGAACTCCATAATGCGGCGTCTGTACATTTTGTAAGTAAGTCTGCAGGAGTTGTAGGATCTTTGCCAGCAATACAAGCAGCAATGTCATGATAACCCATACCGGCAGGTAAACTTGTATCTTCATTGTAAAGAGCTGAACTGATGATACCTTGTTGGTTACCGACACCAACTAAGTCACTTCCAAAAAATGATCCAGAGGCATCAAGTTCTAGTTCTTTTTGTTCCAGTTGTACATAAGCATCAGCTGTAATACCACCATCTAAGTAAGCAGTTACTCCAACCATCGCTTGTGGTAGTAAAGCATCTTTCAACTGTGCGCCGGGAGAACGTAGTATTGGGAGAGAAACTGGGTTTACTACGTTAACACCAATTGGGAAGAGAGCTGTTCCACCCTGACTTTGTACATAACTACCAAATGTTACATCAACGTTTGCAGATAAGGGTGCAGACATGTATGCATTACCAAGTTTAACGTCACTTTCTAAATGGTCTTCAGCATCTCCAGACAATTTCTTAAAGCGTGGATTGTTTATGTCTATCACTGGGTTGATCATAGCGATACCCGATAGATTTAAACTAACACCATTAGCATTCGAACCATTAAAGCTCAGAGATATTGATTGACCAGCATCAATAACATCACCTTTATCAAAATTTAATCTGCCATCGTCACCAAGTACTGAACCTACATCAACAACTTTCGAAGCTGTGTTCCCATAATTGTCAACTCTTTTGTAGTTACATCCACCATTTCCTTCGTGCGGTGTATAACCAACTAAAGCACTCAGTGCAGAACTTGTTTCTGTTGGTGAACCTGAAACTAGAAAACAATTATTCTCTTCAGCTCTAACTGAAAAACCATGAGTAACAATTGTATCAACATTTCCAGTAAATCCTCCAAGATTTACTTCAACAGCTTTTGATGAGCTTGCGCCGATAACCACAAAAAGCAATGCAGACGCAAATAACGTAATTGATTTTTTTAACATTTAGTCTCCCCCTAAAATATAAATAATCAACAATAATATTATTGTTAAATTTGAACCATTGAACTGAAAAAAATCACTTAAGTCAAGGAATTAAAGTAAGGAAAATGCCCAAAATTAAGTTATTATTAAAGAATAACCTCTGAAAATTTCCCCATAAACAGGGAAAAAACTCTACTTGGTCAATCTCGATTCAGCTAGAGAGAGAAAATATGCGATAACTGTGACAATTATACTTATCAAAGCCTCAGATATATAGAACAGGCTTTCTTTAATAATGATTGAAGCTGAGGACTGCTAGCATAACTTACTCTATATTTTTTATTTTTGAGTATCTGCGCTATCTCTTTACTTAAGCTTACAAAGTGAATCTGATTAATAATGGATTTTTCAAGTTTGTGTCCTCGATAAATTTTTAAGAATGTTTTACAAGCGAGCTTTGAAAAAAGTAAAACTATTTTAACTTTTTGTTTTTTAAGCTGTACGAGAGTATTTTTAGAAAATTTTTGATTTGAAATAACATTATATAATATATTTTTTTTTGATTTCCTGTTTAATTTTTGAAGTTGTGACATGAAATCTCTATTAAAGTGATTTCCACAGAGATATTCAAAACTATTTTGTTTGTGAAGTTTATTTTTTTTTATTTTAGATATTAAATCATTACTATTTGTAGCTATCAATTTTACATTAAATCCGATTTGTTTAAGCTCAAGAGAAGTTTGTTTTCCCACAGCAATGAATAAACTTTTTTTTATATTTTTAAAATTTGGATTACACTTAATCGCTTTTACAGTTTGTTTACTAACAACGATAAATATTTTATTTTCTTCTTCTTTTAAAGATTTGGATAGGAATTTAATTTTGTAAATTGGTTCACTTAAACTTTTAATTTTCAATAAGCTTAAATTTTTACGTATATATCTATTATCTTCGTTAAGGCGAGTAATTAAAATCATTTATATTATTTAATTTATTTATTTTTTCTTGACCCACATCTTTAAGTATAGTCTGTGAAAGCTCGTCAGCTAATACAAGGTATTTATTTTTTACATCAGTTATATCTTTTGAAAATATTTTTAAACCACTATGATCAAAAATTTCACATTTTATAATTATAACGTCATCTTTAATTTTCGCATAAACTGATATTGGACTGTTGCAATTAGCTTTTATAGTTTTTAGAACCTTTCTTTCAGTGAGTGATGCAATTTCTGTCTCATGATGATTAATGATTGCAAATACATCTTTTAAATTATTTTCACGTTTTGATTGTATTCCAATAGTGCCTTGACATGCTGCAGGAAGAAAATTTTCTTCATCCAGCTCCTCTGTTACTTGATCAAGTAAACCCAGCCGTTTTAGTCCCGCAAAACTTAAAATGATTGCATCATAATTATTTTCTCTAAGCTTTTTAATGCGCGTATCTACGTTACCTCTTAGCAATTTTATCTGAAGATCTTGTCTTAAGTTTAAAATTTGTGCCCTTCTTCTGATAGAGCTTGTTCCAATAACTGATCCAGGAGGCAGGTCAAAGAATTTCTGACCGGAGTTTGATAATAGCGCTTCGCGGTGGTTTTCTCTTTTAAACCAACATATTATATCAAGCTTATCTGAGCTATCCTCTGCTGGGACATCTTTCATAGAGTGAACACCAATGTCTACTTTGCTTTTTAATATTTGATCCTCAATTTCCTTTATAAATAAACCTTTACCACCAATCTGATCAAGTCGTTTTTCATTATGAATGTCTCCTTTTGTTTTTATAGTTTTTATAACAAATGACTCATTAGTAATTTTACTTGAAACACTTACTAATCGATTCAGCAATATGTTGGTTTGTATTCTTGATAACTTGCTATCTCTAATTCCAACTAAAATTCTGTTTAAATTTGACATAAATTATTATTCTTAAATGTATATATGATACATTATTAAATAGTATGACAAAAAAAATAATACGAGTATTAGGAATTGAATCGAGTTGCGATGAGACATCGGTCTCGATCGTTGAGAAAATAGATAGTAAATTCAGAGTTCTGTCGAATGTAGTGAAATCTCAAATTGATATTCACAAATTTTATGGTGGCGTTGTACCAGAGTTAGCGGCGCGTGCGCATTCCGATATAATTGATAAATTGGTACTCAGAGCATTATCTGATGCAAAAGTGACATTTAAGAAAATTGATGCAATATCTGCGACCGCCGGACCTGGTTTGCTTGGCGGACTTCTCGTTGGAGTTGTGGCTGGAAAAACACTTGCCCATTACTTA
The DNA here is from genome assembly GCA_902533965.1 of uncultured Pelagibacteraceae bacterium. Classification (GTDB taxonomy): domain Bacteria; phylum Pseudomonadota; class Alphaproteobacteria; order Pelagibacterales; family AG-422-B15; genus CACNXQ01. The sequence goes on from CACANZ010000008.1 coordinate 15,523, forward strand.
AATAAGCCTTTCATCGCTGTGAATCATTTAGAGGGACATGCTCTTTCAATTAAACTAGAAAGAGAAATAGAATACCCCTATCTGTTGTTATTAGTTTCAGGGGGTCATACGGAATATACGATCATAAAAAACTTTAATAACTACAAGCGAATTGGAACAACAATTGACGATGCATTGGGTGAAGCGTTTGATAAAACTGCCCGTCTTCTTAAATTAGGTTATCCAGGTGGCCCCGAAATTGAAAAATATGCTGCTTTGGGTAATGAAAATAAATTTAAACTTCCTATGCCGTTAATTCATGAAAATAATGCACATTTTTCATTTGCAGGCTTAAAGTCTGCAGTGGCAAATATTGTTGCTAAAAATAGGTGTACAGAAAAGTTTAAAAAAGACATGTCAGCATCATTTCAAGCAACTATAAATAAAATTATTTTCACCAAAACTCAAAATGCGATTAATGAATATAAACGAATCGTAAAAACTAAAAAAAATTTAAAAATTGTTGTCGCTGGAGGCGTTGCTGCAAATAAAAGCATTCGTAGTTCACTGAAACAACTTGAAACTATAGAAAATTGCGAATTTTTATTTCCGTCGATCAAGTATTGTACTGATAACGGTGCAATGATTGCATTAGCTGGAATTGAGAGATATGAAAGAAATAAATTTAATAAATTAAATTTTAAGCCCCGGCCAAGATGGCCTCTGGATAAAAATGCTATTTTTATGAAGGGTAAGAGAGCCGTTGAAGGATAATATTAAATATAAAGTTGGTGTGATTGGTGCAGGTGCATGGGGAACTGCATTAGCAAATATTATATCAAAAAAGGAAAAAGTTATTTTATGGGCAAAAGAAAAAAGTGTTTGTGATAATATTAATAAAATATCTGAAAACAAAAGATATTTGCCAAAGATTAAATTAAGTAAAAAAATAAAATGCACTACATCAATTCTTGATGTAGCCAAATGTGAAATTTTATTTTTAGTTTCGCCTGTTCAATATTTATCAACAAATTTATTAAAGTTAAAAAAAGATATTCAAACTAGTACAATATTTGTTTGCTGCTCTAAGGGAATAGAGATGAATACTCTGAAATTACCAAGTGAAATCGTAACCTCTATTTTTCCTAAAAATAAGATTGCTGTCATTTCAGGACCAAATTTTGCCGCTGAGATTGCAAAAGATTTACCGGCTGCTACTGTCGTTGCGTCAAAAAGTGAAAGTGTTGGAAATAAAATTGCACAACTCATTAAGTCTCCAACATTAAGGCCTTACTTATCTGATGACATTATTGGTTCACAAATAGCGGGTGCTCTAAAAAATATTTATGCAATTGCGAGTGGTATAGTTTTTGGAAAAAAATACGGCGAAAACGCAGTTGCTTCAATTATATCAAGAAGTTTTGCAGAAATAAAAATTGTAGCCCAATCCATGAACGCAAAAAAAAGTACGCTCGCTGGACTGTCTGGTATGGGGGATTTATTTCTCACGTGCTCATCAAAAGAGTCTAGAAATTTTTCTTTAGGAATTGATCTCGCAAAAGGTAAAACACTTAATCAAATCATTGAAAAAAAATTTTCAATCGCTGAAGGAGTATTTACTGTTAGAGCTCTCAAGAAACTATCGATTGAAAACAAATTGGATTTGCCAATCAATGACGCTATTTATAAAGTTTTATACCGTAAGAAAAATATTGATGTTACAATTCAAGAACTTTTGAATAGACCAATTACAAAGGAATAAAATGAACTACTGGTTAATGAAATCTGAACCTGAAACATGGTCATGGGAAGAGCAAGTTAAAGCTGGTAGTAAAGGTGAAGGTTGGGACGGCGTCAGAAATTATCAAGCATCCAACAATATGAAAAAAATGGAAATAGGCGATCTTTGTTTTTTTTATCACTCTGTTAAAGAAAGAGATATTGTTGGTATAGTAAAAGTCGTTAAGAAATATCATCCTGATCCTACTGACAAATCAAAGCGTTTTGGCATGGTATCCGTAGCAGCTGTAAAGGCCCTAAAAAATAAAGTAAACCTATCTCATATAAAAGAGCATCCAAAACTCAATCACTTAGCCTTAGTCAAACAGTCGCGTCTCTCAGTAATGCCTATCGATAAAAAGTCATGGACAATTATTTGCAATCTCGGTGGTATCAAATAAGATAATTTCCTTATGAGTGAAAATGAAAAGTTTGAAGTAAGCAGTGAATGGTCTGCAGAAGCTCAGGTTAATTCCGCTATATATAATGAGTGGTACGAAAATTCGCTCAATAACAATGAAGAATTTTGGAATGAGCATGGTAAAAGAATTGATTGGATTAAACCATATACAAAAGTAAAAGACGTTTCTTACAACAAAGATAATTTTTCAATCAAGTGGTATTACGACGGTACACTTAACGCATCAAGCAACTGTATTGATAGACATTTAAAAGATAAGGCGGATCAAACGGCAATCATTTGGGAAGGAGATGATCCAGCAGACTCAAAACACATAACTTATAAAGAATTACACAGTGAGGTATCAAAACTTGCTAACGGCATGAAATCACTTGGTGTTAAAAAAGGTGACAGGGTGACTATTTACATGCCGATGATTCCAGAAGCGGCTTATGCAATGCTGGCGTGCACAAGGATTGGCGCAATTCACTCCGTTGTATTTGGAGGTTTCTCTCCAGACTCATTAGCTGGAAGAATTAGTGATTGTAAATCTGATATTGTGATCACTGCTGATGAAGGCGTAAGAGGTGGTAAGTCAATTCCCTTAAAGAAAAATACGGATGAAGCAATTTCGATTTCAGGTGGCGTACGACATTGTATTGTTGTTAAAAGAACCAGTGGGGATATTGGTTGGGTTGACGATAGAGATGTTTGGTATCACGAACTAACTGAAAAAGAGTCCGATGAATGCCCACCAGAAGAAATGTCAGCAGAAGATCCTCTCTTTATATTGTATACATCTGGATCAACCGGAAAACCAAAAGGGGTTATGCATACCACTGGTGGTTATATGGTTTACGCCTCGATGACACATCAATATGTATTTGATTACAAACAGGGTGACGTTTATTGGTGCACAGCAGATGTAGGTTGGGTTACAGGACATAGCTACATTGTATATGGCCCGCTAGCGAATGGCGCCGTCACAGTGATGTTTGAAGGTGTCCCTAACTATCCAAGCGCTTCTAGATTTTGGGAAGTGGTCGATAAACACAAAATCAATATTTTCTATACCGCACCAACTGCAATTAGGGCATTGATGCGGGAAGGCGAAGATCCTGTAAAAAAAACAAACAGGTCCTCACTCAAATTACTTGGCACTGTTGGTGAGCCTATTAATCCAGAAGCGTGGATGTGGTATTATAATGTCGTTGGTGACAAAAAATGTCCGATTGTTGATACATGGTGGCAAACTGAAACAGGAGGAATTTTAATAACACCTCTTCCAGGAGCCATTGCACAAAAACCAGGTTCAGCAACAAAACCTTTCTTTGGTGTCAAACCTGAAATTTTAGATGCAGAGGGAAAAATTCTTGAAGGTGCCTGCGAGGGTTCCCTTTGTTTAGCGGATTCTTGGCCTGGACAAATGAGAACAGTTTATGGTGATCATAATAGATTTATTGAAACTTATTTCTCTCAATTCGATGGAAAATATTTTACAGGTGATGGGTGTAGACGTGATGAGGATGGTTACTATTGGATTACAGGACGAGTGGATGATGTCATCAATGTATCAGGGCACCGAATGGGAACTGCTGAAGTTGAGTCTGCATTAGTTGCGCATCCAAAAGTTAGTGAGGCAGCTGTAGTTGGTTATCCTCATGACATTAAAGGTCAAGGGATCTATGCGTATGTTACACTGAACGTTGGTGAAGAAACTTCTGATGAATTATATAAAGAGTTGATTGCTTGGGTTCGAAAAGAAATTGGACCAATTGCATCTCCTGATCTGATTCAATGGGCACCAGGTCTTCCTAAAACACGATCTGGTAAAATCATGAGGAGAATTCTAAGAAAGATTGCAGAGAATGAATACAGCAATCTTGGTGATACTTCTACATTAGCCGAACCGGCGGTCGTTGATGATCTCATCGACAATCGAATGAATAAATAATAACAAATCAATAAATGACCGATAAAGATCTTATTAAGAGCTTAATTAAAGATCATAACATGGAGCCTCATCCTGAAGGTGGACATTACGTTGAGGTTTTTAGAAATGACAATGTCACTCACATATATTTCTTATTAGAAGAACACGAAAAATCTCACTGGCACAGAATAACAAAAACTGAAACATTACATTTTTACTCTGGCAGTCCATTAAACATTTACACATCGAAAGATGGAGAAGAGTATCAGATCGATGAAATAGGTTCCAACAATAACTTTATGTTCACAGTATCTAAGGGTACATGGTTTGCTTTAAAGTCAACCGGTTCTTATAGTTTAATCGGTTGTACAGTTGCGCCAGCATTTGAATTTGAGGATTTAGAGCTTGCTCCAAAGGATTGGAAACCATCAAATTTTGCTTCAAAACTCTAAAATAAAAATATTATCTTTCAGATCATTAAAAAGAATTGTTTATAAATTCAAATATATATTTATAATTTTGCAATCATTACAAACTTTAAAAAGGATAAATCAGATAATGAAAAAATTTTTACTTTCTATACTGTCTGTATCATACTTTCTCTTCACACCAACTATATCGAATGCAAATGAAAATTTTGGAATCGAGTTAGGCTATGCCCATTTACCAGGCTTTGAAGATGAAATCATGGACACGGGTCAGGCACTTGCTAATGCTCTCGGAACTACTGTAAGGGTTGAGACAGATACTGGAGCTTTAGTCTTGAGAGGATACTATAATGCAGACATAGATGAAACATTGGGTTATGAAATTGGAGGTTTCATATCTGATGATGTAGAGACAAAATTTAGTACCAGTAGTGCAAGTATCACTATGACTCAAGATATCATAGGCTTTGATGCTTCTTTACTCTATGAAATAACTGATGGATTAATTATCAAAGGTGGCTTTCATTCATCTGAAGTTGATGGTGCAGCTACAGTAACATTAAGTGGACAATCTGCGACAATAACCGCAAATGACAGTGGCACAGGCATTCTCATTGGGCTTGAAACTGGAAAAGAAGCGGATCAATTTGGTTACTCTCTAGTTTACTATAGTGGACTTGGTGGATCTGATGATTCTGACGCGACACTAATCAGTGCAACTTATTCTTTCTAAAAAAGGTTAAGTAATTAGTTAATTTGTGGCGGTTAGAAATCAGAAGTTATTCCTTTTTTTTCCCAATCACCAAAACGGGTTGGCTCAGGACCGTCAGCACCGCCTATTTCTTTTTTCTTTTTGGGCAGTTTGGAGTCAGTTTTCTTGTGTTCTTTGTCTTCGACAGCTTCTGTTTTTTTATCGCTCATATATATAATGTAATCTCTATTTATCGCTAATCAAAGTATGAAAATAGTGGGAAACAACAACCCTTTCTGTTATACAAAGAAATAATGCTTCACAATAATGTCGGTTAAAATATCACCTTCTATACTAGCATCAGACTTTTCATCATTAGGAGATGAGGTCGTTAATATCACTCAAGCCGGGGCTGACTACATACATGTAGATGTAATGGATGGACACTTTGTTCCCAATCTCACAATAGGTCCAGATGTTGTTAAGTCTATTAGAGATAAATCTTCATTACCGTTTGATGTTCATTTGATGATCGATCCTGTACAGCCTTATATCGAAAAGTTTGTTGAGGCTGGTGCAGATATTGTTTCAGTTCATCCCGAAGCAAATGATGATACAGAAGCATGTTTGAATAAAATTAAATCATTAAATATAAAGGCTGGACTTGCAATCAACCCGGATACTGAATGGGAAGTTGTAAAACCCTTTATGGATAAACTTGATCTCATTTTAGTCATGAGTGTCCACCCAGGTTTTGGTGGTCAGAAATTTATTCCAACAGCTCTTGATAAATTATCAAACCTTAGAGAAGAAATTAATAAGTCTGGTAGAGAAATTCATTTAGAAGTTGATGGGGGAATTAATTTTGAAAATGTTCAATCCGTAATTGATGCTGGGGCCGATATGATTGTTGCAGGCACCACAACCTTTAAAGGTGGCCCAAGTGAGTATGCCAATAACATTGAAAAACTAAGAGGCCATTAAGTTGGATATAAAAATTAAAACTGCTCTGATATCTGTTTCAGATAAATCAGGATTAGAAAAAGTTGTTCAATCACTCAAAGAACATAAAATTAAAATAGTCTCAACGGGTGGTACTGCAAAGTCAATCGCAGACATGGATGTTGATGTGACGGATGTATCATCTTTAACCAATTTTCCGGAAATGATGGACGGACGAGTTAAAACTCTACACCCAAATGTACACGGAGGTTTGCTCTCAAAAAGAAATGATAAGAACCATGTTCAGTCTCAAAAGGAACATGGCATAGAAGATATTGACTTAATAATTGTAAATCTTTACCCCTTTGAAGAAACGATAAAATCAGAGGAAAATGAGGAAATTTGCATAGAAAATATTGATATTGGTGGCCCTGCAATGTTGCGATCAGCGGCTAAAAACCATCAATTTGTTACAGTGATAACTGATACTAACGATTACGACGAACTGATTGCCGAAATAGAGAAAAATAAAGGATCGACAACTTTAGAATTTAGAAAAAAACTTGCAGCAAAAACTTTTTCAACCACTGCTTACTATGATTCTCTTATTAGTAATTGGTTTTATCGAGGGAAAAATGAAAAGGTAGAAAAATTTTCAACTGTAGGAAAATTATCATCGACGCTTCGATATGGTGAAAATCCCCATCAATCTGCAAGTCTTTATAAGTCATCAATGCAAAATTCGGGCATTCCTCAAGCAACATTACTTCAAGGAAAAGAATTAAGTTATAACAATATTAATGATGCTGATGCAGCTTTACAATTAATTAAAGAATTTGAGAAAGCATCGCCAACTGTCGCTATTATCAAACATGCTAATCCTTGTGGTGTTGCTAGTGGATCAACTTTACAAGAAGCTTACACAAAAGCGCTTTCATGTGATACGACGAGTGCATATGGTGGCATCATTGCACTCAATCAAACAATTGATAAAGACTCTGCCGAACAAATTATAAAAATATTTACTGAAGTTATCATAGCACCAGGCATTACAGATGAAGCTAAGGCAATATTCAAAACAAAAAATAATCTACGTGTTTTAATTTTAACTTCATTACACGAAATAAATAACTCACAAAATTTTAAAAGTATTGAAGGGGGAATTTTAGTCCAATCAAACGATGATGAGAATACAAACAAATCTGACTTAAAAGTTGTTACAGAAAAAAAACCAAGTGATAGTGAAATTGACGATATGTTGTTTGCGTTTAAAGTTTGCAAACATGTAAAGTCAAATGCGATTATTTATGTCAAAAATAAAAAAACAATTGGTATCGGTGCTGGACAGATGAGCAGAGTTGATAGTGCTAAGATTGCTTCACAAAAAAATAGTGAAATGGAAAAGTCTGAAGAAAACTCGCTTGAAAATTCAGTGGTTGCATCAGATGCATTTTTTCCATTTGCTGATGGTCTGCTTGTTACAATTTCATCTGGAGCAAAAGCAGTTATTCAACCTGGTGGCTCTGTTAAGGATGATGAGGTAATTGAAGCTGCGAATAAAGCAGATATTTCAATGGTATTTACTGGAGTAAGACACTTCAGACACTAAAAATTAATATAAAAATAGTCTTTAACTGTGTCTTGGTGAGTGAATGTTCCCTTTTCTATCAATTTAAAATTGTGTTCCTTAAGAAAACTAGAGGTTTTTTCAAACTCTTGATCAAAAATTTCTATTTGTAAGAAAATACGATTATTTTTAATTAAGTTAACGAGTCCTTGTAGAACCAGTAGCTCAAGTCCTTCTACATCAACTTTAATTGCGATTGTTTTATTTACATCCTTTAGAACATTGTCTCCACATACTTGCTTTATTTTCATCTTTCCTTCAGAACTTAATTTTGCGCCACCAGATTGATATTCTCCAAACCTCGAACCTGCCAAAAGGAAACCTTCTTTATTCTCGTTGGACAAAGCAAGGTTATGGCATTTAATAATATTTGAAAAATTATTTTGCTTAACATTCACTTCCATTCGTTCGAAAGCTCCTTTATGCGGTTCAAAGGCATCAATTGTTATATTTGGAATACTGTTCGCTATCGTTAAAGCATAGACTCCGATGTTCGCCCCAACATCAATGAAACGTTTTATATTATATTTTTTTATATTTTCGATTAGGTATTGTATTTGTTTTTCTTCGTAATAACCCGTAAAAAAAATTTCACGGTCTATTGAGTCTCTTATATCAAGATGAAGTTGAATATCATTTAGTTTGAATGACAATTTTTCTTTTTTTATTAAAAATAAAAACCGTCTTAAAAAACTTTTTCTTAACTTCTGGATTTTTTTTTTGAACATTGAGGGATCTATTTTTTTCTTTTTTTTATTATTCCATAAATTAAAAATAAAATCGCAATTGAAATAGCAATCCACTTAGATGAAGTGGCCATACTAGCTAGATATACATGTGTTTCGTTAACATTTGGAAAGTTTAAGATCAGTCTCGTGATCTGAATATTTTCTAAAATATCAAAGCTAAAAGCTGTTAAAGGTATGAGTAAAATTACTTCTGAACTTTTAAATAATTTGACGTAAGCACCGAGAATTAATGAAGTATATAAAATAGGATACAGTGTATCCAGTATAAGCGACGAAAGGACATAGACACTTCGACCGTCAGGACCTAATGCATTGAAATTTGTGACAACATTTTCTTTGCTGTAAAAAAGTTCAAGATCGAGCATGTTTGAAAAAATATTATGTGGAAGAAGAAGAAATATAAGTCCACATATATTAAGTAATATGAAAATTGTAATTTGGGATTTAGTTGAAGAAACTAAATGAAGATACTTACTGATCATTTTCTGAAACAAAATACATTCCTACGATACCAATTAAATTAAATAGAACTATAGATATCATTGCATATTGAAGACTATCAGTGAAAGCGAGTATTAGTGACATCAATCCGGGAACGAGCCAAGCCGTTGACTTTCCCGCAAAAGCATAAAGACCAAAAAATTCAGTCATCTTTTCTTGCGGTGAAAGCTTAACCATTAATGCTCGTGATGCAGTTTGGGCTGGGCCATAAAAAATTGAAATACCAATGACAACACAAATGTATGTAACTTGACTTACAGAATTAAATATTCCAAATGTAAATTCCTCAACACCAGCTGAATATTCATTAACTGTAAAAAAATAAAATATTGTATCTTTATCGATTGATAATCCTAAAAGTCCTGAAACTAGCAATCCCCAAAGAGATAAGTTTATTACATTTTTAGAACCGATTAGATCATTTAAATATCCTCCATAAATTGAACTTGGTCCTGACAAAATATTTAAAATAATTCCCAGTATTAAGACTTGAGTGAGCGACATACCAACTACAAGACTTGCGTAAACCCCACCCACTACAAAAAGCGCATTCAAAGCATCTTGATAAAACATCCTTGTAATCAAGAATGTGAAAATGTTTTGATATTTACTGGCTTCTTTAAAAGTATTGATAAAATTGGTAAGTCCAATCTTAATTGAGCTAATCACAGTAACATCACTTTTTTTAATATCTGGAGTAAATAAAAATAAAGGAACAATAAATACCGCATACCATATTGCGCATAGTGGTCCTACAATTCTTATATGTTCATATTCATTTGTATTCAAACCGTACAGATTTTCGGTTTCACCTCCCGGCCAAACAAATATTATTAAAAATAAAATTAATGCGATAAGACCTGCGATATAACCAACACCATAACCCATACCACTTAACCAACCAGAGTTCTGGGGAGTTTCAATAGTTGCTAGAACTGAGTTGTTAAAGACTTCTGAAAATCCAACCATTGCGGATGCAAGTATTAATCCAAACATCACAAGCCAAATACCATCAGGAGCGCCTGGAGGTGAATACCAAAGCAACGCCATACCAAGTACAAACAGTACAGACGTAATTCCCATTAATAGTTTTCGGTTTCCTTTTATGTCCGTAATAGATCCTAGAACTGGACTTAGAAGAGCAATAGCTAAACCTGAAATTGTTTGTGTGAGAGTTAGTTTTTGAGCTCCGCCTTCACCAGCAATAAAGACATCTGTAAAGTAAACAGAAAATACAAACGTCATAATCAATGTGTAAAAAGGCTGATTTGCCCAATCAAACATTGTCCATGAATATCTACCTAGTTTTGAAGCTCTCATAAAATGAGTTTATACAAACTATCTTCTATTGTGATCTTTTATTTTGGAGCGAGTGAAGGGAGTCGAACCCTCGACCTAAACGTTGGCAACGTTTCGCTCTACCACTGAGCTACACTCGCAATATTGCTTGTTCTAATAGAAAAAGCCTTGTTTTTCAAGATAAGCGGATTATTTCATTTTTATAATAACTATTGTATTATTTTTAATAACATGAAAAACATCAACATTCAGGATCTTTCAAGAAAAATCCCCATATTTCCATTAACTGGAGCGGTTCTTTTCCCAGGAACACAACTACCCTTAAACATCTTTGAGCCACGCTATGTTCAAATGATAGATGATGCACTTGCAAGCCCAGGTCGCCTTTTAGGAATGATACAGCCCGCGTCGCAAAGTCAAGAAGCTGGAAATAAATCTTTAAAAAAAGTTGGATGTGTTGGTCGTATTTCATCATTTAATGAAGCTGAGGATAGCAGATATTTAATTACATTATCTGGTGTTGTAAGATTTGAAGTTGATGAGGAATTAAATGTAACCACGCCTTACAGACAAGTTCTAGCCAACTATGATAATTATAAGACTGACACTGAGAGTCAAAATAGTGACAGTATTGACAGGTCAAAACTTCTAGCTTTAGTTAAGCGATACCTAGAACACAGAAAAATATTAGCTGACTGGGAAATAATTAAACAAACTCCAACTGAACAATTAATAAATTATTCAGGAATATTGGTTCCTTTCACTCCCGAAGAAAAACAGCTTCTTCTTGAAGCAAAAACATTGATCACGAGAGGTCATGCACTTGAGGCACTCTATCAATCTTATATCTTCGATCTTTCTGGAGAAAAAAGCGATCAGCTCCATTAGAGAGCTTTATAAAAATCCTCACCTGTGGCGCTTCTAATAAAAAACTGTTTGAGATTTTTAATCTTTTCAACTAAACCCAAACCTGTTCGGGCTGTATAATTTACAAAGTTGTTATTACTTGAAAATATATCATCAAGTAAAAAAGTACCAAATGAATAAGCTGTGTTATCTACTTTTCTTTTCATTTCAAACTCTTCCAAAACCATTTGATCATTCAGCATATAGCCTAAAGATTTATATTTTTTAATCTGGTTAACAAACACGGCTATATCTTTGATGCTTAAATTAAGTCCTTGACCAGCAATAGGATGAATATTGTGAGCAATATTACCGAGTAATACTGTATTTTTATATACAAGATTTTTGGCATAGACAAATTGAAGCTTATGTTTTTCGTTGCTTGTCATCTTAATTGAAGAAACCTGTTCACTCAGATGCTTAGTGATAATTTGCAAAAGCTCTTCATTATCTTTGTACAATAATTTTGAATCTTTTTTTAATGACCAAACAATAGAAGCTTCATTCTTTGAATAAGGTAATAGCGCTAAAGGTCCATCGGATGTAAATTTTTGAAATGCACAATTTGCATTTTTAATATCACCCTTAACATTTATAGAGATAGCACTCTTTTCTAAGTCTTTTTTAATAAAATCAATATTTATATAATCAGTAATATTATTTTTTGTTGATGATAATATAAATAAATCAGAGTCTATTTCTTCTTCATTATGAAGTTTAAGTTTAATTCCATCTTTTTTATTTTCAATCATGGAAGGATAGCTTCCATTAATAATATTTATATTTCTTAACTGGCCCATCTCTTGATCTAAGTATTTTTCTAAGTCTGTATTTTTTACAATTTTTCCAAGATTTTGCTTTTCTCCATTATTAAACTTAATGGACTGACGTTTATGTGCTCTCAAGCTGTTTAATTCACAGTGTATGGAGTCAATTCCAGGGTGTTCCTCAAATAGCTTTATGTTTGGGAACATGGAAGAGAGATAATTTAGCGAACCTCTAGATAAGAATGTGACAAGGTTAGTATCAGATATTTCTTGCTTTTGATCTTTATCTGAAATTAGACACACTGAAAATCCATTTCTGGCTAAAAGGCATGACGTTATTTTAGCTGAAATACCGAACCCAAATATAGCAAATTCATATCTCATTTATTATTTGAATAATTTTGTCAGTTAATTGTCTAAGAAACTATATAATAACAAGATGAATCAAATACTAATAGAATCTCAACATTTTTATTTTATTTTTTAAATAATGAAGCTTTTACCTGACTCTATTAAACTTTTTTTATTCAATCGGTTACTTGAAATAAGCGGTGTTGCGTCAATATTATTAAGCGCATTTATACTCATATCAATAGTAAGTTATTCAAGTTTTGACCCTAGTATTTTAAATTTAAACAACTATGAAGTAAAAAATATCGGTGGATATATTGGAGCAAACATATCCGAAGTACTGATACAATTTTTTGGATATAGCAGCTTTCTCATTAGCATTGTACTGACCAGCTGGGCGTACAAACTTTTTTTTTCTAAAAACTTAGAACTGTTTGCACTAAATTTTTTATTATTACCAATCTCAGTTTATTTACTTGCTCTCTTTTTTGAAGCGGTAAGCATACCAATATCAAATGGATTTATTGCGACCCAATCACTGATGTTTGTCAATGAAACTAATTTACTGACTAGCGTTTATTTGAATTATTTATTCATCACAATTATTTTTATTTTTTTTCTAACATCATTTTACTTCACAATGGGCTTAAATTTAGATGAATGGAACAGGTGTTTAAAAGTTGTGCCTCAATTAATAAAAGTCTTAGTTTTTTATTTTAAAAAAAATGCTAGCTTAGTTTATGCAAATCTCTTTAATAATCCAGTTCAAAAAATTTCATCTGAAAGCACTTTAAGCGGTAAAAGCCTTGAACCTAAAATTGATTTCGAATCATTAAAAAATGAACCGGTTTCAACTTATGGTAATGAAGTGACTCATAATGAAACAGTGAATCAGCAAGACGAAATAGTCTTTGATGTAGAATCATATAAAGCGCCAGATATAAATTTTTTATCCAAACCCGAAATAAATCAAGATAATGCCATTAATCATGATGAGCTTAAAATAAATGCTGAAAAGCTAAAAAATGTTTTGACTGATTTTAAGGTTGAGGGTGAAATTATTGCAGTTTCTCCTGGTCCAATAGTCACCATGTATGAACTACAACCTGCACCAGGAATTAAGGCCTCAAAAATAATTTCATTATCGGATGATATAGCAAGAAATATGAGTGCGATGTCAGCCCGTGTTGCAATCATTCCAGGCAAAAATGTTATTGGGATTGAAATACCGAATACAATAAAGAATCCTGTTTATCTGAGTGAGCTTTTTAAAAATGAACAATTTGTAAATAATGAAAAAAATTTAATTTTAGCTCTCGGTAAAGATATAAGTGGCAATGCTAAGTTCGCTAATTTAGAAAATATGCCTCACCTTCTTATTGCCGGGACAACAGGATCCGGTAAATCTGTGGGAATAAATGTAATGATTACTTCAATCCTTTACAAACATTCTCCTGAGGACTGCAAATTCATATTAATTGATCCAAAGATGCTTGAATTGTCAGTGTATGAGGGCGTTCCTCATCTAATTACTCCGGTTGTAACTGATCCAAAAAAAGCAATTGTTGCACTTAAATGGGTCGTTAGAGAAATGGAGTCTCGATACAAAAAAATGTCCTTGTTAGGTGTTAGAAATATTGAAAACTATAATCAGAGAATGGCTGAAGCTATCAAAAAGTCGGAAAAGATAGTGAGATCAATCCCATCTGGAATAAACCCGGAAACTGGACAACCAACAACTACACAAATTGAAATCGAAAATAAAAAAATGCCTTTCATTGTTGTTGTTGTTGATGAAATGGCCGACTTGATGATGGTTGCAGGAAAGGAAATTGAACACGCAATTCAAAGATTATCACAAATGGCAAGAGCAGCGGGCATTCATTTAATTATGGCTACTCAAAGACCGAGTGTTGATGTGATTACAGGAACTATTAAGGCTAATTTTCCAAGCAGAATTAGTTTTCAAGTAAGCTCGAAGTTTGATAGTCGTACCATTCTCGGTGATGAGGGAGCTGAGAGACTGTTAGGCAAAGGCGATATGTTAATGATGACTGCTGGGGGAATTACATCAAGAATACATGGTCCGTTTATATCAGATCAAGAGATAGAGAATATTGTTCATGCGCTTCAAAAACAAGGTAATCCTGAGTACGATGAAGAAATATTAAAAGAAGAAGAAATTGAAAATGATCTTGGAATAGTCTCTGAAGGTGATCACGATAATCTACTTCAGGACTCTCTGGATATTATAAAAAAAGAAGGTAAAGCATCGACGAGCCTTTTACAGAGAAAACTACAAATTGGATATAATCGTGCAGCAAGAATAATGGATCAACTTGAAGAAAGTGGATATATAAGTGCTGCAAATCATGTAGGTAAGAGGGAAATTAATTTTGATAAATTTAATTCCTGATGAAGTCATTTATTTTACCCATCTTCCTATTTTTTTTTGTTGTCAATAATTCTTCATCTAATTCAATTATTACAAGCATAGAATCTAATTGGAATGAAATAAAATCAATGTCGGGTCAATTTGAACAAATTGATCAAGAGGGAAATATTTTTAACGGACAATTTTTTTTTTTAAAGCCTTTTAAATCAAAGTTTATGTATGATGGTAGAGAAGAAGACATCATCACGAATAAAAGTTTGATGGTTGTGGTGGATAAGGAGAGTTATAAAATTGATAGTTTCCCTATTGGTGACAATATTTTAAAAAAACTTTTATCAGAAAATGTCCTAATAGAGAACGAATTCGATATCATATCGCTGACGGATGAAAATAATTTTTATCATCTGTTGCTTAAAGTTAAAGATGACAAGTCTGATAATCAAATCAAATTTGTATTTGATCAACAGTCTTTAGATCTCAAAAAATGGGAAATTTATGATGAATTTGACAATAAGACTGTTTTTAAGTTTACAAAAATAAAAAAAAATATATTTATAAGCCAGAATTTATTCGTGGTTAAATATAATTAAGCCACAGGCAGGTTTTATAAAATATTTCATTAGCAATGACGGTTAGTTCAAACAATGAACTCAAGCAGTGGCTTGAGTCAAACAAAATATCTGAGGTGGAATGTATTTTTCCTGATATGGCTGGATCATCAAAGGGAAAAATTCTTCCGGTTCAAAGATTTTTAAAATCTATAGAAGATCAAAGTCTCAAGCTCGCTGACTCAGTTTTTGGTCAAACAGTCTCTGGTAAATGGGTATATGAGAGCGAAGTGATAGATTACGTCGAGGAAGATTTATTTATGTCTCCAGACCTTTCAACTTTGAGAAAAATTCCTTGGAACAAAGAACCAACAGCACAAATTATTTGCGATCTTAAATATGGCACCGGAGAAGCATCAGAAATCGCACCGCGCCAGGTTTTAATCAATATTATTGAATTATTAAAAGAAGAAAATTTAAAAGCTATTGTTGCACCTGAATTAGAATTTTATCTATGTGAGCAAAATCTTGATCCTGATTTACCTCTAAAAACACCAGTTGGAAAATCTGGTCGAAGAGAAACTGGCAGCCGTGTTTTTGGAATAGATGCTGTCAATGAGTTTGATGCTTTAACAGATGATATTTACGATTACTGTGAACTGATGGAGATAGGAGTGGATACACTTGTGCATGAATCTGGTCCTTCTCAAATCGAAATAAATCTAAATCATGGTGACCCTTTGGCGCTTGCAGACCAAGCATTCATGTTTAAAAGAGCAGTAAGACAAGTCGCGTTAAAGCACGGCATACATGCAACGTTTATGGCAAAGCCGTATCAGGGTCAGCCTGGAAGCTCAATGCACATTCACCAAAATCTGGTTTCAACTAAGACAAACAAAAATCTTTTTAGTGATCAAGAAGGAAATAATTCAAAAGAATTTTTATATTATATAGGAGGTCTTCAAACATATCTACCAGATGCAATGCTCTTATTTGCACCATATGTTAATTCATACAGACGGTTTGTCATTGATGCCTCAGCTCCAATTAATACTCACTGGGGTATCGAAAATAGAACTGTTGCCTTCAGGGTTCCAACATCATCACCTGAATCAAGAAGAATAGAAAATAGAATACCTGGAGCGGACACAAATCCATATCTTGCTCTTGCAGCATCACTTGCGTGCGGATATCTCGGATTAAAGGAAAAATTAGAGCCAGAAAAACCAACTGCAGGCGACGCATTTGAAAGACGGCATAATATTCCTAAATATCTTCCTGATGCATTAAAAAGATTAAAAGTGAGTAATGAGTTGTCTGAAACGTTGGGTAAAGAATTTGTTACTCTTTTTACAGAAATTAAGCAAACAGAACATGACGCTTATCAAAATGTTATCAGTGCATGGGAGAGAGAGCATTTATTGCTCAATGTTTAATTTACAATATCTTTTTATTTAAAAAGTAGCCTTTGTTATCTTCGAAAACAATCAGATCTTTAAGTAAAAGGTTTTTCTCAATTTTTTTTCTTAAGGAATATATGTGGGTTTCAAGGGTATGCGTATCTATATCCTCATTATAACTCCACACTTTCTTTAGTAGGTTTTTTTTAGAAATATGAGTATCAGTATTATCTAAGAAGATCTGGAGAATTTGAGACTCTTTTTCTGTAAATCTTAAATAAAGATTATGATTAGATAGAGTTCTCATACTTGGATCATACGTGAATCTATTAAATTTTAGTTTTCGTGCAATTTGAGAATTGATTTGATTTAAGCTATTAGAAACTCTTTGATATAGATCTCTAAGTTGTATCGGTATGCTTAACAAAACGATTTTCCTGTTTAGTTCGTCTATTTCTATCGCATCGCTATTACAATTAATTATAAAAATTGTATCAAATTTAATTGTATCGGACAATTCATTCACTGCAAATTCATTGTCTGTAATTAAAATATCTTTATTATTTTTTTTTAGGTCATTCTTGTTGGTAAGTTGAAATTCTAAATTGCCATAAATATTGTTGAACTCAATTATTTCAGAGATAATAAGCCTTAATTTATCATTTCCAAGTGTGATTGGGATTATTCTTTTTTCCATTGTTTATATGATTATAATACAGATTGTGAATTTACTAGTACAAAATAATTATCTCCATTCTGATCTAGGTCGATTTGCTTGTGCTATAGGCCGTGCAGGTTTAACAACAAGTAAAATTGAAGGTGACCATAAAACACCTATTGGTCAATTTAAATTTAATAAAATTTATTATAGAAAAGATAAGTTGGGTGAAATGATTTTCCAAATACCTTTTGCGATCATTGAAAAAAATGATGGTTGGTGTGACGATCCGAAAAGTAGATTATACAATCAACATATTCAATTTCCTTTTGATGCAAGTGCTGAGAGGTTATTTAGAGATGATGATCTTTATGATCTGCTATTTGTAATTAATCATAACACTGACCCCATTGTACCGGGTAAAGGAAGCGCAATATTTTTACATATTAGTAAACCAAATTTTGAAGGAACAGAAGGATGTATCGCAATAGAAAAAGAAAACATTATTAAATTAGCAATGAAAATAGACTCAGCGTCGAAGCTGATTATAAAAAATTAAGTTCGCTCACCAAAAATATGAGTACCAATTCTTATATGAGTAGCACCGCACTCTAAGGCAACTTGATAATCTCCTGACATACCCATACTTAAATAATTTAAATTAAATTTTTTTGCTAAAACTGCCAACTTTGAAAAATGTTTTCTAGGCTCTTCATTAATCGGAGGTAGGCACATTAATCCGACAATGTTAAGATCATAATTAGATTTACAATCAGAAATAAATTTATCTGCCTCATCAAATAAAACCCCTGATTTCTGGGATTCGTTTCCAGTATTAATTTGTATGAAATATTTTCGTTTTATATCACCTGATGATTCAAGCTCAGCAAATTTCTTAACTATTTTTTTTCGGTCAATAGAATGAATAACGTCACAATGCTTGTGAATTTGCTCAACTTTTCTACTTTGAATACTGCCAATAAAATGTAAATCAATATTTGAATTAAGTTTTTTTAAATCGGGCCACTTGTTTTCAATTTCCTGTATTTGGTTTTCTCCGAATGATAGATGACCCTGATCGATTACCTTCTGGATTTCTAGAACTGACTTTTTTTTACTAACAGCTATTAATTCAACATCTTGAAGATCTCTATTAGTACTTTGTATAGACTCTTCTAAGCTGTTTAAAAAATTTTTATATTTACTCATAAAAAAATGCCCTACAAATTAATGTAGGGCATTTTAAATTAAAAACTAATAATCTAAATTATTAGAATCCAACTACGTAGTTAAATGTCCACGTGTCAGTATCACTAGCTGTTCCACCAGCAACATCTGTTTCAAGATAATCAATACCGAAAGAAGCGGCACCCATTCCTTTATTAACAGATACTCTCATGTAATCAGTATCAGTAGTGAAGTCTCTATCAGCGAACTGAACACCTACGTCCATTCCAGCTACAGATGTACCAACACCCATGTGAGTTTCTTCAGAACCGTCATCAGAGTCATAAACAGCATAACCTAAGTTAAGACCAGCTATTGAATAACCAACAGTTAAGAAGTTTGGATCCTTATCGGTAGTAGTGCCTTTGTAGTCAATACTTGATACACCAGCAGCGATTGATGCGCCCATGATTGACGCTTTAGCTGCATAAGACATTGTAGACTCATAACCTTCAGTTGAGTCTGAACCAGTCAATCTAGTGTAACCAGCGTTGTATTGTGTTGCACAATCCATACCTGCCGAAATTGGAAGGATGTTACCAGTACCTTGCGGTATACCTGGAGTTGATCCATCTTCACCACTACTAATACAAGTACCAACAGTACCTGCAGTACTTGCTGTTTCCATACCTCTAGTTACTTTAAATGATACTCCACCCAATGAGTTTGAGTATGCAATTGAGTTACCAGAAACGCCGTCACCATCGTCATAAACTCCAGCTCCGCCGCCTTTACCACTAAATGCAACGTTCCAGCAATTTACAAGTGAGAAACATGCTGGGTTTGAGTCCATGCTGTCCACAGCAGAGTCTTGACCGATACCTAGACCGATTGTTCCCATACCTGTGTCGAAGTTAACGTCAGTTTTGATTCCAGCAGCAGTAACAGACATTGTAAGTCCAACGCCCATACCGTTATCCATAGAATCACTGTACGATACATAAATTGAGTTAGTAGAGAATGTAGAAGCTATTCCTCCACCATCATTGTCTGATACCGTACCAGCGAAATAACCGTTTATAGCCATTTCAGCATGAGCTGCACCAGCAGCCATAACTGAAGCTAAAGCGGTTGCTCCGATTAGTTTTGATCTATTCATAAAATTTCCTTTCATATGATAGTTGATCATAGTTAAATTTAACTGACTCATCTTTTATCAAAAATAGTCAGCTTTATTAAAGATAATTTCAGAAATATCACATTTTTATGTTCATATGTGATATTTATGCAACACTCAAATTTTGTTTAAAAAATAAGAAAAATGGATTAAATCAACTTTATAGTTTAAATATATGATTTGGAACGTAACACTCTAATTCGATTAAAAATAATGAAAAAATCAATAATTTCAGCAATTTTACTAATTTTTCTCATTTCTTGCGCTCAAATCAAGAATTTGCAGGATGAACCTGAAAATTATGATTCTCAGTCGCAAAAAGTGGCGACAGAGAAGGCAGATGACAGGGATCTTAATTTACCCAGCGGAAGTACAATCATTGAGAATTCTGGTAAGAGCTTTTTAGAGTCATTGGGAGTCGGTTCAGTCACGAACTTTGAAGTGAACTCAATAACATTTAGTGTGGCATTAGATAAAGTTGGATTTATGCCTTTGATCTCAGTTGACTCAGCATCGGGTATTATTGTTACTGACTGGTACAGTCTAGATGATGGCCAAAGTAGAATTAAAATGAATATAAGAGTTGTTAATCAAGAAATGACAGATGAGAGTGTAACGGTATCATTATTTACACAATCCTTAGATGGTGATAGGTGGATAGACCAAGGTATTAATGCTGAACAAAGCTTAAAAGTAAAACAAAGTATTTTAACTTCAGCGAGATCGTTAGCGATTGCTTCAGAACTGTAAGTCCTTAACCATTGATTGATGTCAGAAAAATATAATTCCAAAGTAGTTGAAAAGAAGTGGCAGTCTTATTGGAGTGAACATCAACTATTTGAGAGCAAAATAGTATCGGATAAAAAAAAGTATTACATCCTAGAGATGTTTCCATACCCATCTGGAAAAATTCACATGGGGCATGTCCGTAATTACACGTTAGGGGATGTAATTGCAAGATACAAAAGAGCTCAAGGATTTAATGTGATGCATCCAATGGGGTGGGATGCATTTGGACTACCAGCTGAAAATGCAGCAATTGAAAATAAAACTTCACCTAAAACTTGGACTTACGAAAATATAGAGACAATGAAAAATCAATTAAAACAAATGGGTCTTTCAATTGATTGGTCCAGAGAAATTGCTACATGCGATAAACTTTATTATCAAAACCAACAAAAACTCTTTTTAAAATTTTATCGAAAAAATTTAATTTACAAAAAAGAATCTCTCGTGAATTGGGATCCAGTTGAAAATACAGTGCTTGCAAATGAACAAGTAATAGATGGCAAAGGTTGGCGATCAGGAGCTGAAGTTGAACAGAAGAAACTTTCACAATGGTTTTTCAAAATTACTGATTATGCCGAAAGCCTTCTTAAAGCTTTGGACGATATGTCCGGATGGCCAGAAAAAGTTCGAATAATGCAAAAAAATTGGATTGGAAAATCCTTTGGTTGTGAAATAGATTTTGTAATTTCTTCAGAATTAGATGAATTCAACGATCAAAAGTTAAGAATTTTTACGACACGTCCTGATACAATTTTTGGAGCCACTTTTTGTGCCTTGTCTCCCTTTCATCCCTTTGTAGATAGATTAATAAAAAAGAATGAAGCTCTTAATACCCAAGTTAGTGAGTTGAGATCCCAAAAAATTAGCGAAGAGTCAATCGCTAAAAATGAAAAAGTAGGAATTCAGACAGAGCTATTTATCAAACATCCTTTTATTAATAATAAACTGCTTCCAGTCTTTATAGCAAACTTTATCCTAATGGATTACGGATCTGGAGCTATTTATGGTTGTCCAGCACATGACCAACGAGACTTAGATTTTGCAAATAAATATAATTTAGAAATTATCCCAGTCATTAATCCATCTGATAATATCGAACTTGATAAAAAAACTGCTTATACTGGAAGTGGTAAACTTATTAATTCTCAATTTTTAAACGATCTTTCCATTGAAGAGGCGAAGAAAGAAATAATAAAAAGAGTAGAAGAACTTAATATCGGAGAGAAGACTACTAATTTTAGACTTCGCGATTGGGGTATCTCTCGACAAAGATATTGGGGATGTCCAATACCGATTATGTATAGGGAAGACGGCAAAGTAATTGAAGTCCCTGAAGACCAACTACCACTGGAATTACCGGATGATATTGACTTAAGTATTCCCGGCAATCCTCTAGATAATCATCCAGAATGGAAGTTCACAAAATGCCCTGAAACAGGGATGACCGCTATAAGAGAAACAGACACGCTTGATACTTTCGTAGACTCAGCGTGGTATTTTTTAAGATTTTGTTCACCGCTTGAAACAAAAGAACCATTTAATTTTGATGAAATTAACTATTGGATGCCAGTTGATCAATACGTAGGTGGTGTCGAGCATGCTATTCTACATTTGCTTTACTCTAGATTTTTTACAAGAGCACTCAACATCAAAGGAGTGAATGAGCCTTTTGATAGCTTATTTACTCAAGGTATGGTTTGTCATCATACGTTTCAAAATGAATCAAATGCCTGGGTTTATCCAGATGATGTAGAAAAAAAAGACTCAAAGTATTTTCAAATATCTACAGGTGAGCAGGTCACAATGGGAGAAATTGAGTCGATGTCGAAATCAAAGAAAAACGTAATTGATCCTGAGTCAATAATAAGTACATACGGAGCCGACTCAGCAAGATGGTTTATGTTATCTGACAGTCCTCCTGAAAAAGATATCAATTGGACTGACTCTGGAATTAACGGAGCATGGAAAATCTGTCAGAAGATTTGGACAATCATTCAAAACAACAAGGGACACATTAAACAGACAACAAACAGTAATAACAAAATATATGAGGGAAAATCGCTGGAGTTTATAAGAATTATTCATCAAAATCTTCACGTTATAACTCAGAGTATCGAGAAGTTTCAAATGAATGTTTCGATTGCAAAGGTTTTTGAAATAGTTAATGCAATTTCTAAATTTCAAATAAAAGATGAGATGGATGAAGAAGCAATTAATGAGGCATTACAGATCTTAATTAGAGTCATCGAGCCGATGGTTCCTCACTTAGCTGAAGAATGCTGGTCATTAATTGGAAAAAGTGGATCGATTATGGACGAGCCTTGGCCAAAAGCAAATACAAAGTATTTAGAAAACAAAGAGGTGACAGTTGTTATTCAGATAAATGGCAAAAGAAGAGGAGAGGTTGTTGTTCCAAAAGATACTCTAGAAAAAGAAATTGAAAAAGAGATTCAAAATATCAAAAACATAAAA
>CACANZ010000009.1 GCA_902533965.1 uncultured Pelagibacteraceae bacterium
TGTGACTAGCAATGAAGCTGTTATGCAGAATGAAGTATGTATCGGATATGTAACATCTGGAGGCTTCGGCCACTATGTGCAAAAAAGTATTGCTTTTGCATACTTGAACAATGATTTATTAAAATCCAAAGAAGTTTTGCAAGTTGAAATAAATGGAGAGTTTTATAATGCCTCAATTGTTGATAATGCTTGTTATGACCAAACCGGTAAAAATTTAAGGCAATAAAAAAATTTAGTAGAATTAATCCTTAGATTTTTGCAAAATATCTATAATTTTGTTTTTTGATACTGAGCCAACAAAATTGTTTTTCTCATCAATTACGTTAAGACCGGATTGACTTTCAAGTATTGCCGGCATGCAATTTTCAATACTATCATTTACGTTTACAGTTGGATTAGAATTTGCTCGTTCACCTCCTTGGTCAAGAATTGTCTTGATTTTTAAAACCTTTATACGATTAACATCCTTAACAAAATTGGCCACATATTGATCAGCGGGTTTTAAAAGAATTTCCTCTGCATTTCCATCTTGAACAAGTTTTCCGCCATTGAGTATAGCTATTCGGTCGCCTAATTTTAGTGCCTCATCGAGGTCATGAGTTATGAACATAATTGTTTTATTTAAATTTTTTTGTAAGTCCAGTAATTGGTCCTGCATATCAGTTCTTATTAATGGATCAAGCGCACTAAAGGCTTCGTCCATTAGCAATATATCTGGATCAGTAGCTAACGCCCTAGCTAAACCTACTCTTTGCTGCATTCCTCCTGACAATTGATTTGGGAATTTATTTTCAAAACCGGTTAAACCAACTTTTTCGATCCAGTACATTGCTCTTTCTATAGAGTCTGACTTATCTAGATTTTTTATGCTCAATCCAAACTGGACATTGTCTAATATATTTTGATGAGGAAATAGTGCAAAGCGTTGAAAAACCATCCCTGTTTTATTTCTTCTAAACTCTAGAAGATCCATTTTATTAAGTTTAGTAATATCCTCTCCATCAACTGTGACCGTTCCCTCGGTTGGCTCAATCAATCTATTAATGTGTCTTATCAAAGTAGATTTTCCTGATCCCGATAAACCCATCACAACTTGTATAGATTGATCTTCAACGTTTAAATTGATGTTATCCAAACCTAATACATGATTATATTTTGAAAGCAGTTCATCTTTTGACATGCCATCACGCACACTCGAAATATATTTCTTTGAATTATTTCCAAAAATTTTATAGAGATTGGTTATCTTGATCTTTGTCTTATTCACGGGAGCCTGACCTGTGTTGTTGCAATCTTTTTCCAAATGATTGGGAAACTCTATCAAAAATTATTGCTAAAGCGACAATTGCAAGTCCATTGAGTAATCCCATCGTAAAGTACTGATTAGTAATTGCCTTTAATACTGGCTGGCCAAGCCCTTTAACTCCAATCATTGAAGCTATGACTACCATCGCTAATGCCATCATAATCGTTTGGTTTATTCCTGCAAATATTGTTGGTAAAGCAAGTGGCAATTGAACTCTAAATAATTTTTGTGCCTTATTTGCACCGAATGCGTCTGCTGCCTCAAGAACTTCTTTGTCAACTTCTCTAATTCCTAAATCAGTTAATCTTATAATGGGTGGGATTGCATAAATAATTACTGCTAATAAACCAGGAATTTTTCCTATTCCAAGAAGCATTACTACTGGAATTAAATATACAAATGAAGGCATTGTTTGCATTACATCAAGTATAGGGGTTATCGCAGCTCGAGCTCTATCAGAATTTGACATGGCTATACCTATTGGTATTCCGAGGCCAATAGACATAAATGTACATACACCAATGATACTTACAGTTGACATTGTGTCTTCCCACATACCGAAGTAACCGATTAAAAGCAGTGCAATTAAAGATCCAATAGTTAAATAAATACTTCTGCTGCCAAGATACACTAATATAAGAATTGCCAGAATAATTAATGGCCAAGGTGAATTTTGCAATAATTTTTCAAACCATACCAAAAAATAAAGCACTGGATCAAATACAGCTTCAATTGTATCACCATATTCTCTTGAAAAATTCCTATAAGCGCCGTCTACGGATTTTCTAAACATCCGAAGACTTTCCTTACTCATTTCAGGAAAAGTTAAAAATAATTCTGATAAATTCATTGAATATAATGCGGGCTAAAAATTAGCCCGCAATATTTTATTATAATGCTGCTTCTACTTTTGAACGTGCATCACTGTCTACCCAGTTATGCCACTCTGTAAAATTTTCTAAAAAGTATAGTGCAGTATCCTCACCTGTTGCTTGATTATCGTCTTTCCAGGCAAGTAATGCATTTACAGTGGAATTAGGAAGAGCTCTTTTTGAGATATACTCCATTCCTGTGGCTGACTCATTTTTAAAATTGTCAGTCACAACAGTATAAACTTCAGACACAACCCATGCATTAGGTTGCGGGTCCGCACATCCATCCTGAGAAGTACAATTATCCCACTCTTCTTTACTGTGTTCTACGCCAAAGCTGAGTTTTTTCATTGGATATTTTCCTAATACAGCTGTCGGTGCCCAGTAATATCCGAGCCATCCTTCTTCTTTGTTATAAGCCTCAGCTATTGCTCCAGCCAATGCGCCCCCTGAACCTGGGTCTACAAGTCTAAAGCCTTTTGCTTCCATTCCATATGCGTTAAACAAATTGCCCGTGCTAATTTGACAGTTCCAACCTGAAGGGCATGTGTATATAGCGCCATCACCTCCCTCTGGGTGTGGAAAGAGATCAGGTCGATCAAGAACATCATAAACAGTTTGTATATCCGGGTTTGCGTCAGCTAAATACTGAGGTATCCACCAACCTTCTTCACCAGTGTCAGACAGTACCTCAGCTGCATAATGCAAACGACCCTCACCTACTGCATTATCTAGAGCTATACGAACTGAATTAATCCAGAGTTCAGGAGCTACATCCGGCTCACCTTTTTCCATCATAGATGTAGCTGTAGGCATAGTATCTCCTGGAACTAATTCGACATCACATCCGTAACCATTTTCAAGTATCATTTTATCAACATGAGCAAACATTTCTGCTGAAGCCCAGTTCATTTCTGCAACCGTGATTGTGCCACATGCATTAGCCGAAGTCGTAAACGACCCAAAGCCAAGTGCAAATATTGCAGAGATAAGTATTTTATTCATAAATTTCATTAATTATTCTCCCAATTTCATTAAATTTATAAATATTGAAACATATATAAGCACAAGCATCTAGAAAAAAATAAAATAAAAATTTATGAAAAAAACTAACTCTTAGAAGGACTTACAGAATAAATTTCTATTAACGGCGCACTCATAACAAATATTGCACCGATAAACTCTCTGATTGAAATTATTTCGTTTGCAAGCAGATACGCAGATATAACGCCAATAACAACTTCAAACATCAATAGAATACCTGCGCGTCCCGGATCAACTTGATCCTGACCGTAAGTAACGAGCCAGTAACCGGGTAATAACCAAATAAATGCAAATATTAAAATTATAAAGATAGTATTCTTTAAAATATCATAGTTAAATCCTGAGAGTATTTGCCCATCTGGTAAGAATGTTGCAATAACAACAAAAAGACCTCCAATTAAAATAAAGACTGAAGTACCAAAATTTACATCAAGTTCCTCATTTATTCTTATTAGTGTTGCACAGATTGACCAGAGAAATCCTGAGAGTATTCCAAATAAATCTGCCAGAGTGCTAGGCATAAAATTTCCTTGATCCAACCCAGTTATAATAAATAGACCTATAAAACCTGAAGAAATTGAAAAAAATCTATAAATATTTAAAGTCGCTCTAAGAAAAACAATTTCAATTAGAGTGCTCCATACAGCTGTTAAATAAAAAAAGATTAAGACTCTTGCAACATTACCTCTAATTAAACCTTCATTATAAAGACACATTGCAGCTGCTCCTGCTGAGGCTGCGACTATTGTAAGTATCAAATTTCGATTAGTTAATTTTGATATATTTTTGTATGAAAAAAATAATAAAAATAACCCAGCAATAGTGAAACTTAAAGTGAGTGGAATTGCATTATTATAAGCATATTCATTAAGTAGCCTTAATGGATACCACCACGTACCCCACAATAATGTTGAAAGTACAATTGCATAATTGGGGTTTAAATTTTTTAACATAAGCTTATGTTGTACTATAATTATAAACTTTGGTAAAATTAGTTATGCAATTTAATTCTTATAATTATATTATTATTGGTGCCGGAAGTGCGGGTTGTGTTCTGGCAAATAGACTTTCAACTAATCCAGAGATAAATGTATTATTAATAGAGTCAGGTCCATCAGATAAAACTTGGAAAACCTCAATGCCAGCAGCTTTATTATACACAATGCATGACCCAAAATATAATTATTTATACGAAACTGAGCCTGAACCGTTCATGAACAATAGAAAAATGTTTTGCCCAAGAGGAAAGATGTTGGGAGGAAGTTCATCACACAACGGTATGGTTCATGTAAGAGGAAATCCAATGGATTTTGAAAACTGGGCTCAAAAAGATCTTAAGTCATGGAATTATAATAATGTTCTTCCGTATTTTAAAAAATCAGAGTCAATTGAAGGATTAGATGAAACTTATAGGAATAAAAGCGGTCCTTTAAAACTATCTCGATCTTCGGAAGGCAGTGAATTGAGTAAAGTCTACCTAGAAGCGGCAGAACAAGCCGGCTATGAGATAAATAATGACATGAATGGATATAAGCAAGAGGGATTTGGTCTAATGGACACCACTATTTATGGAGGCAGAAGACAAAGTACGAGTGTAACTTACTTGCATCCAGTTATTAACAGAAGAAATCTTACCGTCATTACAAACACAATAGTAAACAAAGTTATCATTGAAAATAATAAAGCCGTTGGGGTTGAATGTACTACAGGAAGAGAGAGAAAAAAAATACATGCTGAAAATGAAGTGATATTATCAGCTGGAGCAATAAATTCACCTCAACTTCTAATGCTTTCAGGTATAGGAAATGCTGAAGAACTAAAAAAATTAGATATTTCTGTTCAACATGACCTAAGAGGTGTAGGTGAAAATTTACAGGATCATCTTGAAACTTATTTACAATATGAGTGTACAAAGCCCGTTACACTTTACACATCATATAATCCAATAAGAATGGCATTCATAGGGATAGAGTGGTTTATTTTTAAATCTGGAGTGGCAGCATATTCAAACTTAGAGACAGGCGGCTTCGTGAGAAGTAATGATATGGTTGATTATCCTAATATTCAGTATCACTTCTTTCCATCGCTTGTATTGGATCATGGAAGACAATCTCCAAGCTCTCATTCTTTTCAAGCGCATGTAGGACCAATGAGGCCAACAAGTAGAGGACATGTCAAATTAAAGTCAAACAATCCCTCAGCTTCACCCGCTATACAGTTTAATTATATGCAGACAGAGCATGATTTAAAAGAAATGAGAGATGGTATTAAAATTGCAAGGGAAATTTTTCATCAAAAAGCTTTTGATAAATATCGAGGAAAAGAAATTAACCCTGGAATAAATTCAAGCTCTGAGGGTGATTTAAATGAATTCATTAAAAATAAAGGTGATACTGCTTATCATCCTTCTTGTACATGCAAGATGGGAAAAGATGAGTTATCTGTTGTCGATGAAGAGCTCAAAGTTTATGGGATTGAAAATTTAAGAGTTGTAGATGCTTCAATAATGCCAAATATCATTACAGGAAATCTCAATGCAACAACTGTGATGATCGCTGAAAAGGCATCTGATCTCATCCTAAAAAAAGAAACTTTACCTGATGTAGAGACCAGTTTTTATAGAGCAAGCTAGTAGTTAACTACTTTTTCTACTTGATTATTAGATAAATTCATTACCTCAATACGACCCTCACAAATAATAGCTAATTTGTCCTCACTTAGAGAAATAACTTTAGTTTTTTCACCCACAAGATCACATTTTTTTTCAATATTTATATCCTTCTCAGAATTATCAGTGGAAGTAAAAAAATCAATCTTGTATGATCGCTCAATAATAGTAGTAATAACAATCGTGGTACCAATTAAAATTACAATTCCGAGAAATATAACTATAAATAACATAATTTTTTGGTACATCGTTATCTCATAATGTTCTATCAATATAAAGTCAACCATAAGAAGCAAGTAGGCCAACGTATAGACAAATATATTGCTTTAAATTTGAAAGAATTTAGTAGGTCTAAAATAATTCAATTAATAAAGTCCTCCAATATTACAGTAAATAATAATATTGTAGATCCTGATTATAAGATCTCATTAGGCGATCATATTTCAGTGAATATAAAATTAGCAAATGAGACACCAATAATTGGTGAAAACATAAAATTAAATATTATTTATGAAGATAAGGATTTGATAGTTATCAATAAACCTGCAGGTATTGTAATGCACCCCGGTGCTGGAAATAAGACAGGTACAATTGTTAATGCTTTGATCAATCATTGTGGAGATGAATTAAAATTTGTCGGTGATGCTCAAAGGCCAGGAATAGTTCATCGAATTGATAAAGATACGAGTGGACTGGTTGTAATAGCTAAAAATGATTTTACTCATAAACATTTATCTGACCAATTTGCTGCTCACTCTATCGAAAGAGTTTATATTGCTGTATGCTGGAACAAAATCTCACCAGCAAATGGAAAAATTAAGTCACTCTTATCTAGAAGTAACAGGAATAGAACAAAAATGATGAGTTCTGTGAGTAGAGGTAAGGTTGCTATCACTCATTACAAGACACTAGAAAATTTAAAGAACAAAAAAAATCAAATTGTTGCCACAGTATTAGAATGTCGCTTAGAAACCGGAAGAACTCATCAAATAAGAGTGCATCTAACAGAAAAGGGAAATCCACTCATAGGAGATCGTACTTATGGGCGATCGCCTCAAAGTAAACTAAAATCACTTACAGAAAGCACGGTTCAATCGATTAAAATGTTGCCAGGACAGGCTCTGCATGCGCAATCTCTTGGGTTTCTTCATCCTAAAAAAGAAAAAATGCTTCATTTTCAGTCTGTTATGCCGGATTACTTGAGCAAATTGGTAAATTCAATTAAAAGCTGATCATTGATTTCTAGAAAAAAGTAACCATATTTTGAATATGAGCAAAAACTATAGTTTACCAGCATTGTCCAATGAAGGTAGTCTTGGTCATTATCTTCAGCAGATCAAGAAGTTTCCTATGCTCACAGAAAAGCAAGAAATCAATCTTGCTAAGAAGTGGAGAGATGAAGGGGATACAAGTGCAGCTCATGCACTTGTTACAAGCCATCTCAGACTCGTTGCCCGAATAGCGATGGGTTATCGAGGATACGGACTACCTGTTACAGAACTTATATCTGAAGGAAATATAGGTCTGATGCAAGCAGTTAAAAAGTATGACCCAGATAAAGGTTTCAGATTAGCGACTTATGCTATGTGGTGGATTAGAGCTGCTATTCAGGAGTATGTCCTTAAATCATGGAGTTTAGTAAAGATTGGCACTACCGCAGCTCAAAAAAAACTATTTTTTAATCTTAAGAAACTTAAAAATAGACTAAGTGACTATAGTGAAGGATCACTTAAACCTCATCAAGTTACAGAAATTGCAAATCAACTAAACGTTTCTGAAAAAGAAGTTTCCGAAATGGAAGGAAGGATTTCTGGAAATGATTATTCTCTTAATGCAGTGGTTAGTGCAGACGGTGAAGAAGAATGGCAAGAATGGCTAGTTGACGAAGATGCAGATCACGAAGTCAAAATAGCTGAGAAAGAAGAAGTTTCAAAAAGAAAAGCTCTTCTCAATAAAGCAATTAATGTATTAAATGATAGGGAAAAACATATTATACAAGATAGGAAATTATCTGAAACTCCTAAAACTCTAGAAGAACTCAGCAATGAGTATAACATCAGTAGAGAACGAATTCGACAAATAGAAGAAAGAGCATTTCAGAAGCTACAAACAGAAATGTTAAGCCTCGCAAGAGATACTAAATTAATTCAGGCTTAATTAAACAATTTGTTTATTAGTATTGTGTCCTCACGTCTAGGACTAGTGGAGATTAAATCTATCTTAGTCTTTGTGAGCTCACTAATACGATTGACATACTTTTTTGCGTTTTCTGGCAACTCATCATAGCTGTTTATGCCAGTTGTTGTGCTCATCCATCCTTGAAAGGTCTCATAAATTGGCTCTATAGTCTCTTGATCTTGTTCAGAGCTTGGGTAGTAATCTATTTCTTTTCCATTTAAATTATATCCTACACACATTTTAATTTCATCAAAGTGATCTAATACATCGATTTTAGTAAGAGCAATACCTGTTGCTCCCGATTGAGTTAAAGCTTGACGAACTAAAACAGAGTCAAACCAACCACATCTTCTCTTTCTATTTGTCACTGTTCCAAATTCATGGCCAATTTCTCCAAGTTTATTACCTATTTCATTGTCTTGCTCTGTAGGAAAAGGACCATTCCCAACTCTCGTCGTATATGCTTTTGTAATTGCAAGGATATGATTAATAACTTTTGGATTCAATCCACTGCCAATAGATGCGTAACTAGCGTGAACATTTGATGATGTTACAAAAGGATAAGTTCCATGGTCAATATCTAAAAGAAATCCTTGAGCTCCCTCAAATAAAATTTTTTCTTTGCCGTTGTTTATTACGTTAGTTATGTCATTTATTGTTTTTGCAAAAGGTTTGGCATATTCCCCTAATTTATATATTTCACTGACTACTTCTTCTAAATTGTATTCATCCAATCCAAAACCTCTCATTATCGCATTATGATGGTTGAGTAAAATTTCAATTTTCTTGTTTAATTTTTCCTTATCAAATAAATCACATAATCTTATTGCTCTTCTTCCAACTTTATCTTCGTAAGCAGGTCCTATTCCCCGTTTTGTTGTACCAATTTTTATTAGGTTGTTATTTTCTCTTAATTCATCGAGTGATTGATGAAGAGGTAAAATTATTGTCGCTCTGTCCGATATGTATAAATTTGAAGGGGTTATATCTACTCCTCTTTCTTTTAACCCAGCTACTTCTTTTTGAAAAGCAGCTAGATCCAAAACCACGCCATTTCCAATTATCGAAATTTTGCCTTTTCTTAAAATTCCGGAGGGTAGAATATTTAATTTGAATGTTTCATTATTTATTACGAGAGTATGACCGGCATTATGACCTCCTTGAAATCTTATTACAATATCTGCCTGGCTTGATAACCAATCGACAATCTTTCCCTTCCCTTCGTCTCCCCATTGGGATCCAACAATTACAACACCAGTCATTTAATGCCTTTATTTTATGAAAAATATTTTGTTACGCTTTCAGTTAATTCATCGATTGTATGCTGATTTCCACTTTCAATCATAACTCTTAAAAGAGGTTCAGTACCAGACATTCTAACTACGATTCTTCCGTCTTCTGAAACTTTTTCTTCACAAGATTTGATAAATAATTTCGTATCCTCGTGATCTAAAATATTTCTTTCTTTTACGGGGAAATTAATGAGGTTTTGTGGTAAAGGACTGAATAAATGAAGGCAGTCACTGGCTTTTCCTTTTTCTCTACTTAAGATAGATAGGACTTGAAGAGCAACTACTATTCCATCTCCTGATGAAGTAAAATCACGTAAAATTATGTGTCCAGATTGTTCACCGCCTAAATTTAAATCTTCTGAAATCATTTTTTCCTTTACATATCGATCACCAACTTTTGCCCTGATTAACCCGATGTTATGTTTCTTTAATAAAGTTTCTAAACCCATGTTTGCCATTGAAGTACCAACTACATTATTATTTTTTAATTTTTTATCTTTTGACATTTCAATAGCTAGTAATGCCAGTATCTGGTCGCCATTGACTAAATGACCTTTTTCATCAATAACAGCCAATCGATCACCATCGCCATCTAAGGCAATACCAATATCAGCCTTCTCCTCTAATACTTTTTTAGTAAGTTTATTGGTATTAGTAGACCCACATTCGAAATTTATATTAGTTCCATTTGGTTGAGTAGCTATTTGAATAACTTCTGCACCAAGCTCCCATAAAATTAAAGGTGCAGAAATATAAGAAGCCCCATTTGCACAATCTATTACAATTTTAAGACCATCAAGCCGTTGTGATTTAGGAAAAGTACCTTTTAGGAATTCTATATATCTACCATTTGCATCTTCGAGTCTTTTTGCTCTGCCTATTTTTTCTGGACCCACTAATGAATTTTCCAATTCAGACTCCATAAGAGACTCTATTTCAATTTCAGTTTCGTCTGATAATTTATTTCCATTTTTATCAAATATTTTAATACCATTATCTTGATATTGGTTGTGTGAAGCAGTTATCATTATCCCTAAGTCTGCTCGCATAGATTTTGTCAACATTGCAACTGCGGGTGTAGGTATGGGCCCAAAAAGAAAGACATCCATTCCCATAGATAATAATCCAGAGGTTAATGCCTGTTCAATCATATATCCTGATAGTCTTGTATCTTTACCAATAACGACCTTGTGACGATGTTCTCCAACAGTAAAGTGTTTACCTAGTGCCATTCCGAGCTTCATAAGTGTGAGACCATTAAGTTTTTGACTATTTGAACTTGCTCTTACTCCATCTGTTCCAAAAAACTTTTTCATTTTATTTTAGAATAAACCTTAATTGATTGTTTTGTTGCATAAACATCGTGCACCCTAAATATTTGAACTCCTTCAGCTAACCCATGCAAAACTGTTGCTATTGAACCACCTAATCGATCTTCGTATAGTTCATTTTTTTCAATCTTGCCAATAAAACTTTTTCGAGAGCTTCCCAATAGCACGGGAAGGCCCAAGGAATGAAACAATGCGATGTTTGAAATTAGTTTCAAATTTTGTTGCAAAGTTTTACCAAAACCAATTCCAGGGTCTATTATAATTCGGCTTTTAGAAATGCCATTTTTCTCACATAGACTGATTTGCTTTTCAAAGAAATCATAAATATCAAGAAGTACATCTTTGTACTTTATAGTTTTTTGCATCTTTTCAGGAGTTGAAATTGAATGCATTAAAACAAAAGGAATTTTATTCGACTTTAAAAATTTTTTTGAATTTTTATCAAATCTAAGTCCTGAAACATCATTTATTAGATTTATATCAAATTTATATGCTTCTTTCATAACTTGAGATTTTCTTGTATCTACCGAGATAAATTCTCTCTTATATTTTTTTCTGATTTGCGAAATTATTGGAATAATTCGGCTAATTTCCTCATTAACTGTAATTCCTTTTGATCCAGGCCTCGTTGACTCTCCGCCAATATCAATAATATCTGCGCCTTCTTTAATTAATTTTTTAAACTGCTCAATTGCATTATCGCTTAATAAATATTTTCCACCATCAAAAAAGCTATCAGGTGTTACATTAAGAATACCCATCAAAAGTGATCGCTCAAAGTTAAACTTTCCTAATTTTTTTCTTTTCTTTGTAATATTTGAAATTTTTTTAATTATATTTCTCTGAATATCAGGTTCCAAATATTTTATATTATTAATTTTCAGAAACTTTGATCGAGTCTTGGTTTTGCCTCTTGTTATCAATTCAATTTCATTAAAGAATAATCTGGAGGACCCAAGAAAAAGTGAGTCTTTTGTTTTTATTTTACTAAATATTGGTCGTACGTAATATCTATTCGAATTACGCACGGGACACTGTAACTAGTTAACTTGTTATAGGTTTAGGCTTCAAACTAGGACCAACGGGAGCTGATTTACCACTTTTAGGTACAGATGGTCCAGCATTATTAATCTCCTCTTCAGGATTGGATCTGTCAATCTTACCCTCTTTTAATAATGTAGTTATTTCATCTCCATTTAAAGTTTCATATTCAATTAAACCTTTTGCAAGAGCATGCAAATCGTCTATTTTTTCATTTAAAATTTTCTTTGCTAAATCATAACAGCTATCAACAATTTGTCTGATCTCTGAGTCTATAAGTTTAGCTGTTTCTTCAGACACATTTTGATGTCTTTGTACTGATCTTCCTAAAAATACTTCTTCCTCATTTTCACCATATTGTAATGGTCCTAATTTTTCGCTCATTCCAAATTTAGTCACCATATTTCTAGCCATCTTAGTTGCCATTTCGATATCTGATGAAGCACCAGAAGTAACTTTTTTGTCACCAAAGATTATTTCTTCAGCAACTCTACCGCCCATAGCAACTGTGATATCAGCTAACATTTTTTCTCTAGGTAAAGATAATTGGTCTCTTTCGGGCAATCTCATTACCATTCCAAGAGCTCTGCCTCTTGGTATTATTGTAGCTTTATGTATTGGATCTGAAGCGGATTGGTTTAATGCAACAACAGCGTGACCTCCTTCGTGGTAAGCGGTAAGTTCTTTTTCTTCTTGACTCATAACAAGAGATCTTCTTTCTGAACCCATCATTACTTTATCTTTTGCTTCCTCAAAATCTACCATAGTAACAATTTTCTTATTTTTTCTTGCTGCTAACAATGCTGCTTCATTTACAATGTTAGCTAGATCTGCACCAGAAAAACCGGGTGTTCCCCTTGCTATTGTTCTAATATCTACATCAGGCGCGACAGAGATTTTTTTAATATGAACTTTCAGAATAGCTTCTCTGCCTAAGATATCTGGATTAGGAACAACAACCTGCCTGTCAAAACGACCTGGTCTTAATAGAGCCGGATCAAGTACATCTGGTCTGTTAGTAGCGGCAACCAAAATAATACCTTCCTGAGTATCAAATCCGTCCATCTCAACTAAAATCTGATTCAGTGTCTGTTCTCTCTCATCATTACCGCCGCCAAGGCCTGCTCCACGGCTTCTACCAACAGCATCAATTTCATCAATGAAAATTATACATGGCGCATTTCTTCTTCCCTGCTCAAACATATCCCTAACTCGAGATGCTCCAACACCAACAAACATTTCAACAAAATCAGAACCCGAGATTGTAAAGAAAGGTACACCGGCCTCTCCCGCTACAGCTCTGGCAAGCAATGTCTTTCCCGTTCCTGGAGGGCCAATTAGTAGGGCTCCTTTTGGAATTCTACCGCCAAGTTTTTGAAATTTTCTAGGATCTTTTAAAAACTCAACAATTTCAACAAGCTCCTCTTTTGCTTCATCTATTCCAGCAACATCATTAAAAGTAACTTTATTTTTATTTTCAGTTAACAATTTGGCCTTGGATCTTCCAAATCCCATTGCTCCGCCTCTTCCGCCCTGCATCTGACGCATGAAAAAAATCCATACACCAATAAGTAAAAGCATTGGAAACCAGGAAATTAGAACACCAAGAAGTGACGGATAGCCGTCGTCTAGTGGTGCAGCTGAAATGTTTACACCTCTATCATTAAGTCTATCAACGAGAGTTGGGTCATTAGCGGCATAGGTTTTAAAAGATCTACCATCTTCAAAAGCTCCGTTGATATTATTACCTCGAATAATAACATCTTTGATCGACCCAGCTTCAACTTCATCTAAAAATTGTGAGTATGTTAAATCAACTGTGCTTCTATCACCGCTGGTATTGCTAAATAAATTAAAAAGTCCAAAAACGATTAAAGCAATAAAGAGCCATAAAACTATATTTCGTAAATTCATCATAATAAAGATATTGATATTATTAGATAATTACTATTTTTCAGCATACAAGAAAATATATCAATAAAATTTAACATTATATTCAATAGCTTAGTCTAGTAATGCTCGATAGATTTTGTCCAATTTTTAAAAATTGCCAAATTTTCAGTATTATTAGGTTTAGCTATGTTACTCTCTGACTGAATATTTACAACTCCCTTCTTCCCAACAAATGTGCAACTATTTAAGGTACGCTTAAAACTTTTTTCTTTCACAATTGAATTTATCAATTCTTGTATTGATCGTGATCTAGGCACTTTATTGCTTTTTCCAGCAAATCTACACAGTTTTACAAGTACTCTATGTTGAATTTCTTCGGGTAAGCTCATAAATTCCTTGGACCTAAAACTAATAATGTTCTTTTCATTAAGTTTAACTTGCTCCTCCAAGTAATTGCTAACTGCAGTATTAATTGCGTTATCTGCATTTTTTAAATTCTTTAAAACGTTTTTAAACCTAACTTTACTAAGACCTTCATTTATTAATTGTTGAGATAGCTTTCGAATACGAGACCTATCGTACTTATTGTTATAATTTGTTCTATCGTTTATATAAGTTTGCTTTTGCTCTGATAAATACGCAATAAGAGATTTTTTTGAGTACTCAAGCAGCGGCCTAACTAAAATTAATTTTGTATTCTTATATCTAGATTTAACTTTCAATGATGAAAGTCCTTTTATCCCACTGCCCCTTATTAATCTCATTAAAAAATTTTCTATTTCGTCATCAAGATGATGGGCTGTTAATAAGAATTTAATTTTTTTTTTGTTACAATATTTTGATAAGGCCTCATATCGAAGTGTCCTTGCCTTAGAGAGGGTATTAGAGCTATTGATCCTTTTTTTTAGTTTAGTTGAGTAGAAGTTAATTTTATTCTTTTTTGCAATCTTTTCTAACCATACAATTTCTTTTGATGACTCTGTTCTAATTCCATGATCAATACTTAATACAGTTAAATTAATATTATTATTTAATGCATATCTATTAGACAAATGCATGAGTGCTAAACTATCTGGACCGCCAGAAACTGCTACTGCAATATCTGAATTAACTCGAAGTTCTCTCATCTTTACTTCGAAATCTTGATTAGTTATTTTTACGACTTTTTTATGATTAATTGGCTTAACTAATTTCACAGCCATTTTTTTCGATTTCAAATTTACCCCTGTCTAATACAGCAGTATTTGCGTTTGGATAGGTATCTTTCAATTGTATAAAAGTTACGCACCCTTGTTCCTTTTGGTCCATATTAACCAAAGATATTCCGAGCTTTAAAAGTGCATCTGCGGCTTTCTTTGAGTCTGGATAAACTTGGTATAGGCTTAAATAATTTTTAGCTGCGTCTTTATAATTTTCTCTAACATAATAAGTTTCTGCTAGCCAAAAGTTTGCATTACTTAATAAACTGGAGTCATTTCCGACAGTCATAAATTCTCGAAATGCTTTTTCAGCAAGTTCATAGTCACCTTGCTTGAGAAGACCCATTGCGTATTCATATTGACCTTTTTCATCTCCTTCAGGTAGTATCGCTAGTACAATTTCTTGTTCTTCAAAGGTGACAATATTATCCTGAGAAATGGTATCTATAATTTCTTGCTCTTCTTCTTCATCAACTTTTTTGATTTCAAATGGAGAAGTAGACGATTCCTCTTCTGAAGACACATTTATTGTTCCAAGTGACTGAGGTTCTAAATTTACTTCCCCGCTCGTGTTACCTACTAGGTTATTAGTTTGTGTTTCATTATTGGGTAACGCCATAGATAATTGGTTTTTTTCTATACTTTCAGTTTTAGTGTTTATATCGATAAACCTAAATTCAGTATCTTCTCTAAATGTATTAAAATTATTCACTGTAGATTGCATTGTAAATATCATTTCTTCGATTTTTGCTGTCAGTGATTGAACTTCATTTTGTAATTCAGCTATCTGAATAGATTGTTTTGTAATAATTGATTGGTAATCATCAAGACTTACATTATTACCAACGCCAGAGGTCGTTTTGCTAAATGTTGCCTTTTCAAGAACCTTTATTCTGCTTTCAATTGAGTCTAATTTTTGCAACAACTGATCTACATCTAGTTCTTCTGATTGAACATGAACAATCTGTACTAAAGAGATAAGAATAAAAAAGAAAATAAATTGAATTCTATTGAGCATTAAATTAACCAAACCTAACCTTAATTAAAAGATTAAGCTTATCTTTTTGTCTAAAAAAAGGCGTCTTATAAATTAGTTAGTTCTTACTGTTACAGAACGTCTATTTTGAGCCCATGCTTTATTATTAGATGCACTGTTAACTGGTCTTTCCTTACCAAAACTAATAGTAGTAATTCGACTAGCGCTTATGCCTTGCGTCATTAAATAATCTTTAGCTGCATTTGCTCTTCTATCACCTAGGGCTAGGTTATATTCTCTTGTACCCCTTTCGTCAGCATGACCTTCAATAGCAATAGTTACTGATCCATTTGCCTTTAACCATTTTGCTTGTTTAGCTAAAGTTGCCTGAGCTGCGCTTGTTAGTGAATAGCTATCATATGCAAAGAACACTCTGTCCGGCACATCAACAGCAAGCATTTCTACTGTATCAGTACCAACATAAACTCCGTCTACGACTTCAACTTTAGAAGCTGAACTTGATGATGATGATGAAGTAGATGCTGTATCTTGCGGTGTTGTAGTACATGCAGCTAGAATGATTGCTGCAAAAGATAAAACTAAAAATCTATTTAAATTTTTAAATGTTAATAACATTATAAACTCCCGTAATATTTGATCGCCCAAGTCCTAGTACTTTATTAATTTAAGTTACGCAAGTCTATAATAAAATAGCTGCGAATTGACTAAAATGGTCCTATTTTAGTCGAAAAATTGCCTATTGTATCAATTTCGACCAAGATGGGTCTGACGCATCAACTGGAGTTTCAAGCTTTCTCTCATTAAATCCTGTAAGATCAATTGACCAGATTGCCGAGGAATGGCCCTGACCTGCGTCATTAGACTTAGTTTCTCGATAAAATATCAAAACTCTTCCATTAGAAGACCAAGAAGGAGCCTCTTGATACCAATTTTCAGTTAAAAGCCTCTCCCCAGTTCCATCTGTTCTCATAACTCCAATAAAATATTGTCCCTGAAAATTTTTTGTAAAAGCAATAAGATCACCTCTTGGTGACCATACAGGTGTAGCATAATTGCCTGTTCCTTTAGAAATTCTTTTTTGGTTTCTGCCATTACTATCCATTACATAAATTTGTTGCGATCCTCCTCTATCAGAGTTGAATGTAATTCTTTTTCCATTTGGGGAATAACTTGGTGATGTATCAATTGCGGGGCTGTCTGTTAACCTTTCAACTACTCTGGAAACTAAATCCATTACATATATGTCAGAATTACCTTCTCTAGCTAAACTCATGATGATCTTATTTCCATTTGGAGAAAAACGTGGTGCGAATGTCATACCAGGAAAGTCTCCTACCACTTCTTGAATACCTGTTTGGATGTTTAATAAATATACTCGCGGAAGATTTTTAAAATAAGACAAATAAGTAATTTCTTGTCTTACTGGATTAAATCTTGGTGTCAAAACAAGTTCTTTACCTGTAGTCAAAAATTTATGATTTGCTCCGTCCTGGTCCATTATCGCAAGTTTCTTAATACGTTTATTTTTTGGTCCTTCTTCAGCGACATAAACTATTCTGGTATCGAAGTAGCCCTGCTCACCAGTTAGGCGCTCATAAATCTTATCTGCAATCATGTGACTAATTCTTCTCCAATTTTCAATTGTCGTAATTAAGACAAGCCCCTCGATTTCCTTTTCTGCTAGTGTATCCCAAAGTCTGAACTCTACTCGAAGCCTTTCATTTTCAATAGATAGTTCTCCTGTTAATAGGCCCTGAGCCTTTATCAATCTCCAATCAGCAAAACGTGGATTTAAATGCATAGCTCTATTTTTTTGAATAAATGCATTTTCATCTACAGATAAAAATAATCCACTTCTCTCTAAATCATCAGCTATAACCTTACGGATGTTTGATGGTATATTTTGATCCTCCAAAATACTATCGGTGTCATGAAAAAATTCAGTAATGGCAATTGGTAGAGGTTCTCTGTTACCTTCAGTAATGTCAATTTCAATGATAGCAAATGAAATAGATGAAAAATGAAGAGCTATTACGATATATAAAAGTATTTTTTTCATAATAAATTATCCTCTTAGTATCTCTCTAGGATCAAAATTCAACTGTAAATTTTTCCAATTGTCATATCTTTCAACATCTGGAACTTTTATAGGGTCACAACGTCTTACAGCTCTAAGGGCGCTTTCAGCAAGAGTTCTAAAATATTTTTCGCTAGGCTTATTCATCCTTTCGTGCTGAACAACCTCTGGGGATTTGAGTAAGGAACCATCTGTATTTAAATAAATCTTAATTTTAACAATCATTGTATCATCATATGGAATTCCAAGAGGTATGCTCCAGCATTGCATGAATTGAGCTCTAATAGCATCCTCCTCTGATAAAGTAAGTCGTTTGTCGAGACTAGGTGTTGAGTCTAACGCTTCATAATCTTTTTCTATAATTTCTTCTGGATTATCCATTTTTGTATCTTTTTGTTTATCAATTAACTCAGCTAATTTAAGAGGATCAAATTTGTCTTTTTTCTTTACTTCAGGTTTTCGTACAGGCATGTTTTGTATCATTTTTTCTTCTAATTTTGCCTTTTCAATTTTTTCTTCATCTCTCGGATCTTTTACTTTTTCGTTGGATTTTTCATCTTTAGGTTTACTAATTGGCTGGTTTAATTTTGTTTCTTCCTTCTTTTTTTCAATTGGTTTTTTCTGTTCTTCAATTTTTTTACTAATTTGTGGGACATTTGTTTTTTCTGCAATTTCTATTAATTCAACTTGTATGACCGGTGGCATTTCCAAATCATTATTATTAAATAATGGCAAAGATAAGACCGTGAATAAAAGTATAAAAACGTGCAGAAAAATTGACCCTAAAACAGAAACTCTCATATATAAATAGCTTTAATTATTTACTTAATGGCTTAGTAATCAATGCAACTTTAGTAAAACCAGAACCAGATAGCTCACCTAAAACCATCATTATCTGTCCATAATCAATTGCTTCATCTCCTCTAACATAAATTTTTGTATCAAGCCTATTTTCTGTTATTGCTTTCATTTTTGGAACTAATTCAGAAATGCCTATCTCGGTCTCTTGAATAAATATGTTACCGCTCGCATCAATTGTTACCTCAAGTGGTTCATTGTCAGATTGTAAAGTATCAGCATTTGTTTCAGGTAAATCAACCTGAACTCCTACTGTTAACAAAGGAGCGGTTACCATAAAAATGATTAATAAAACCAACATTACATCAACAAATGGTGTTACGTTAATTTCACTGAATGGTTTTGATCGAGTGTTACGTGTCACAATTTAAAAATTTCTATTTCGTACTCAAGCCTCTTGAGAAAATGACATTAAAATGTTCTTTAAATCGATACATTCTTGCATTTTCATCATTCACCTGACTAGTAAATATATTGTAGGCAATAACAGCTGGTATTGCTGCTAATAAACCTAGAGCTGTTGCAAATAATGCTTCAGCTATTCCAGGAGCAACTACCGCAAGGGAGGTATTTCTTGAAATGGCAATAGATTGAAAAGAATTCATTATACCCCAGACCGTTCCAAATAATCCAATAAATGGAGTCGTAGCTCCTATTGTTGCCAAATAACTAAAGTATTCGGATAGCTTCTCATTTTGAAAATCTATTGCTGCCTCCATAACACGATTTAATCTATCAACTAAACTATCTATTTTTTTTGTAGTTTCCTGATTAGACTTTTCAATCTCATCAACAGCTTCATTGAAAACATACTTAATTGGACTTTCTGGTAATTCTCTCGTGCTACTCGTGATTTCTTTTATTGATCTTCCCGACCAAAATTCTTCCTCGAACTGCTTACTGATTTCTTTTAAAGAACGAAATAAACGAATTTTATGAATTATTATAGTCCATGAGAAAATAGAAGAAGCAAATAGAATTAGAATTACCAACTTTACGACAATATCCGCTCTAAAAAAAAGTGAAATTAATGTGAACTCATCGTTTACTTGGCTAACACTTACTAAATCTTCGTTTTCCATAATTTTTCAATTATTATTAAATATTGTCTTAATTAGGGCAAATCCTAAAGTCCTTTTTTACTATTAATTAATATTCGATAAAGTTCTATAAAGTCGTCAAGTTTCAAAATACAAAGTGAGTCCCCTGTTGCCTCTCGATTTCTTCTCGTTATGACAACCGGCATTGAGTCTGATTTAGATGTTTCAATATTTTCACATACTTGTCTCATTGACTCATGAATTTTGAACTTTTCAGTTCTTTTAGCTTCGACGTATATATGAGGAGTATTTTTTAAATCACTACCTCCAGAAGATTTAATAGCACCACCACCTGACAAAGGCATACGTTGAACTTTATCTTCTCCATTAAAAATCTTTTCATTAAAGTACTTCGCAAGCTCTCTCTCGTATCCATCACCTTTTCTTTTTGGAGAACTACCTGGCATAAAGCGAATCAGAATTACTTAATAATTTAAGATTAGTTCATATAATTTTTTTTGAAAGTGAATAAATTAAGCAAACTTTGCTAATTCTTCGTCTGATGCCTCAAAATTTGAAAAGACTTGTTGAACATCCTCGTCATTATCAAGTTCATTGAGCAAGTTAATAAGGGATTTAAGTTTATCTCCCTCAATTTCTACATACGTAACAGGTTTCCATTGGAAACCAGATGATACAGGTTCACCAAATTTTTTATCTAAATAATTATATAAATTTGATAGAGTTTCTGGCGTGGATACTGCTTCATAAGTATCTTCTTCGATAAAACAATCTTCAGCTCCACCCTCAATTGAAAAGTTGAAAAAATCTTCTTCACTTGTCACGTCTTTGTTGTAACGCACAAAACCATAATGATTAAATGCATGAGAGACTGAACCTGTTTCGCCCATTGAACCTCCAAATTTTTGAAATGCAGATCTTACATTTGAGGCTGTTCTATTTCGATTATCTGTAAGTGCCTCGACAATTATCGAAGTTCCATTTGGACCAAATCCTTCGTACCTCATTTGATCATAGTTAACAGTATCTTTATCCAAAGATTTTTTTATGGCTCTATCAATATTTTCCTTTGGGAAACTTGAGGCTTTTGCTGATTGTATAGCCGATCTTAATCTCGCATTTTGATCAGGATCAGGCGCACCTAACTTAGCTGCTACCGTAATTTCCTTTGAAAGTTTAGAAAATAAACTAGCTCTCTTTTTATCTTGTGCACCTTTGCGGTACATAATGTTTTTAAACTTAGAGTGGCCTGCCATTTAATTACCGATTTTTCCTCCAACACGGATTGAACGAATGCTTTTTGCTAAGTAGTTTTCAGTGTTTGATTCTATAATAACCCCACATAATGTTCCTTCGCCATCAGCAGGAGGTACCCTTTTTCGCTCAGTGTCTTGTGTAGCAAATTTTCTTACAAACTCCTCTTTTTTTGTGCCGATTACTGAGTCATAGTCGCCACACATTCCAGCGTCAGTTTGAAAAGCTGTTCCATGTTCCATAATTGTTGCATCTGCTGTTGGAACGTGAGTATGAGTTCCAACAACTGCTGTTACTCTTCCGTCAAGATGGTGTCCCATTGCCATTTTTTCACTT
Source organism: uncultured Pelagibacteraceae bacterium (assembly GCA_902533965.1). Classification (GTDB taxonomy): domain Bacteria; phylum Pseudomonadota; class Alphaproteobacteria; order Pelagibacterales; family AG-422-B15; genus CACNXQ01. The sequence continues at coordinate 21,408 of CACANZ010000009.1, forward strand.
GTAGCTTCAGCATGAAAATCGACAAATATAAATGATAGATCTTCTGTTTTTAAATTTTTAAGAACTTCTTCAATTTTATAAAATGCATTATCACACGATCTCATAAATAGATTACCCATTAAATTTATTACCGCAATTTTTTGTCCATTCTCATGCATATAAGTATTTACACCTAAACCTGGGGAGCCTTCAGCAAAATTGATAATTCGAGCGAAGAAGAATTTATGAGCTATCTCACTGATGACAGAATGCGTGATAGTAACTTCAAATATCTATTTAATGAACTTATCTCATTTAAAAAGCTTATTCTTGGAAAAAATGAAGAAAGTAAAAAAAATTTCCAGAATTTAATTGATAATCCAGATGTCCCTTTAGAGATTAAAATAAGAGCTAACAAATTTATTGAAATTATAAATTAGTATGTTGAACAAATCATATATATTTTTACTGATATCTTTCTTTCTTATTTCATGTTCTGGGAATGATGAAATCAATGAAACTGCCAGTGGCTTTCCTGTTTTAAGTTATAGCGCAGAAATCTCTGAAACTCTAAATCTTGATCTTGGTGACATACTGATAAATGAACCAAAAGAATTAAATTTTTGGTCTCAGCATTTTTTAAATCCATCAAATGATCTAGATAATATTTATTCAGAGGCCTCTTTTAATGATAAGTCAAAAATTATTTCGGGTAAAAAAGGGCCAGTAAATATTATACAACCCATATTTTTTAATGATAATCTGTGCCATGTGTTAAGTCAGGGCTATATTGAATGTGTAGATACCTTAACAAAAAAAACATTGTTCAAAGTAGATGTTAGAATTGAGGGAACAAAAAAATATGAGATTGTCAGAGGTGGCATTGCTTATTTTGATAATCAATTAGTGTTTGTAGATGGATATGGTCAAATAAAATTATTGAATGCTGAAGACGGTAAAGAAATTTGGTCGACAAAAATAGAATATCCCATTTTATCGCCACCACTTATATATAGAGGATACATATATTTTATTTCAGCTGACAACAGAATTTTTTCAATTGATGTGACAAGTGGAGAAGTAAATTGGTCATTTCAAACAATTTCAGAAACAAAGAAAAATTTATTTACCTCATCTCCAGTAGCATTTGAAAATACAATTATTGCCCCTTTTAGTAATGGAGAGCTGGTAGCTTTCATTCTTGATACTGGTCAGCCTATCTGGTCAGAAAATGTCTCAAAAATATCAATGGTCAGTAACTTTGATATTAAAGATATATCAGCAAGCCCTGTGGTATCAAACAATACTATTTATTCATTAAGCTCGAATGGAAAACTTGTTTCTGTTAATGCCACTAACGGACAGAGAAATTGGGCGAAAGATTTATCAGGGTATAGAACGCCAGTTATTACAGGGAACCAAATATATATTATTAATGAAGATGGAAAGTTAATTTGTTTGAACAAAGATAGTTCAGAGGTTTACTGGATTACTGATCTATCAAAGCATAAAAAAGGTCAAAAGGCTGAAAACTTAAATCTTTGGCTAGGTCCTTATTTAATAAATAATTTAATTTATAATATTTCATATTTTGGTGAGTTAAAAGTAGTTTCACCTATCTCAGGCGAAATACTTTTAACTGAATCAATTGGAGTTAAAGGTGCATTAGTCCCACCTATAATCCTGTCTGATTCAATTTATTTGTCTGACGAAAACTCCAACGTTTATGAATTTAACTAAAATTAATATAGGCATTATTGGAAAGCCAAATTCTGGAAAATCAACATTATTTAATACATTGCTCTGTGAATATATTTCACCTGTTGGTGATGAATATGGATTAACAAAATCTCTCATTAAACAAAAATTTACTCACAAAAATTTCGAATTTATTATCGTTGATACGCCTGGGTTGCGTAGAAGAAGTAAAGTAAAAGAAGAGCATGAATTGGCTCGCAATTCAGAAGTTATTAAAATAATAAATAATGTTGATGTCACAGTGCTTTTAATCGACTCACTTGAAGGTATTACAAGACAAGATTTTCGTCTTGCAGATTTAGCATTAAGCAAACATAAAATTTTATTTTTTTTATTTAATAAGTCCGATATTCTTGATGATAAAAGAAAATACCAGTTAAATATTAAAAAACATTTACGCAATAATTATAGTAAACACAAATTAATTAATATTGATTTTATTTCTGCAAAAAATAATACAAGAATATCAAATGTTTTAAAAGAAATTATTTTAAAAAAAGAATTGATTTCAATAAAAATTAATAAACAAAAACTAAACAAATTTATTAACTATCTGAACAAAAAATCAACGTTACCACGATTTAATAAAATAGAAATAAAACCAAAATATATTGTTCAAACAGAAAATAAAATTCCAAAGTTTAAAATATTTATAAATATTCATAAAAGACCACCACAATTATTTCAAAAATTTTTTGATAATTCTTTTAGAAGCTATTTCAAACTTGATGGTGTACCAATTTTGTATGATTTCAAAACTTCAAAGAATCCTTATATCAGGTGATTTCGATTATTTCTCCTGTACCAGCTGCCTCTAAAATATAATTTACAATTTTAATAGCTACATCTTTTGGATCACTTATCTTAGATTTATCCTCGCCAGGCATTATGACATCTCTTAGTTTTGTATTAACTGCAAGTGGACAAAAAATATTTGTTTTTATATTTGTACCTTTGTTTTCTTTTGAATAGGTCAATAAAAGCTCATTTAATGCTGTCATAATAGGCTGATAAATGCCCCAGTAATATTCTTTTGAAGGGTCTTTTAGTGAAGAAACTGCAGCTATATACGCATTATTTGAACTTTTTAGCAATGAATGAAAACTCTTAACCATTCTAAAATTTGATAAGAAATTTAAGTTTATAATATTCTTAAAATTCTCTAGATCAATTGACTCAACAGGAGAAAGTTCGTTAATAATTCCTGCTGAAAGAACTAATATATCCAAGGAAGTATCTTTGACCTGTATTTGTTTAGCCAAATTCTCAATTACATTTTCATCACATAAATCTAAAGGAACAATTGTACACTCACAATTATTTTTAATTATTTTATCATGAACAATTTCAAGTTTTTGTACGTTTTGAGAACATATGTATATGTGTTTAGCATAGGTAGATAACTCTATTGAAATCTCTTTTCCTATTCCTGAGGACGCACCTGTTACAAGGCAGTTAAGTTCTTTCATAGTTTAATGTATTAAATTAAATTTCATTAATATTCCTTGGCATTTGATCAAGTAGATCAACCCCGTAATTTACTATCTCTTGAAAAGTACCTGATTTAATAATCTCTGGTATTAAATTAGAGGAAAAATTACTATTTATGAAAAAAATTATAAGAATAAAAATTATATATCCCCGTAAAATTCCAAGAATGCCACCGAAGGACATGTCAATAAATAAAGATTTTCTGGGTTGTAATATTCCAATAATCATACGATTAATAAATGATATTAAGATGTAGGCTGTAATTAAAGTGAAGAAAAATATTAGTATATCAGAAAGAGTTTGATTAAGTATATATTGGTCAAAGAACGGCCTTAAAATATCAAAACAATTTTTTATTAAATAAAAGATAACTATCCATTTTATAAGATTTAATAAGCTTTTTATTAATCCATTTTTTACTCCAAATATAAAAGAAACTAATATAACTAATAAAAAAATAAGATCATATGGATTCAATAACTGAGCAAGATCTATATTCATTATTTTATTCAATTAAGTTTTTTTAGTAGAACTGGCAATAGTGTAAGACTTCCAAAAAGTGCAACAAGCATTGCAAGCGCAGTAAATATACCAAAATAAATAGTTGGGTAGAAGTTAGAAAATATCAAAATAGAAAAACCAGCAATTATAGTATATGAAGTGTTTTTAATTGCCACACCAACAGTTTCATTGCACTTGATTAAAGCTTCATCGTGATTGCCGTTACTTAACAATATATGCTCTCGATACCTATAAATATAGTGTATGCAATTATCTACAGCAATTCCGATGGTAATTGCAGCAATTGTGATAGTCATTAGATCTAGAGGAATAGATAGTAGTCCCATTGTTCCAAGTATTACAAAGCACGCAATCAGATTAGGTGTAATGGCCGCTAAAGCAGTCTTTAAAGATTTAAATAAAAAAAATAGCATTAAAAAGATACCCAAGAGAACTATAGATAATGTTTTTATTTGGGAGTCAAACAAACTTTGAAGCATATTATTATATAGAATCAAGATTCCAGTAGTTGAAACATCGATATTTGTTTTAGAATAATTAGTGTTTATATACTCATTAAGATCTTTGATAAAAAGCGATCTATTTAGTTGAGGATGTGTGTCAATAATTCTCATAGTAATTCTTGCTTGATTTTTATTTAGTAATACATACGGTTTGATAATCTGATCTTTAAGGTCATTTGGCAATTTTTTATACAGAACGGAAAGTTCAAGAGTATCAAATTCTTTATTTGCATTAAGTTTTTCAGCCGTCCTAACTATTGAAGCAAGAGATAAAACCTTGCCAGAAAAAGAATATTGCTCTAGGTGATCATGAATTTTTTTAATAACATTAACCTTTTCTTGAGTAAACCAATAATCCGCAGGATCATATTCAATACCAAAATCAAGCAAATCTTCTTCAAAATCTTCCTCAATTGTATCGTTCGCTACTGAATTAAAGTTTATTACTACATCCAAGGGAGTTGTTCCGCCCAGTTTATCATCAATTAATTTCATGCCTTTATAGATTTCAGTTTCTTTTTTAAAATAATCAACAAAACTGTTTTCAACCTTTAATTTAGTGGCACCGTATATTCCTAAGCAAAAGATAAATATAAATAGAGTTAATAAAATATTAGGAGATTTTATTGCTAAAGATGCGAATATACTTTCTTTTTGATTAAGGTAAGTATGGTTTGTTGTATTAAGATTAAGAAGAAATATAACAACTGGCAAAAATGAAAAACTTGTAATGTAAGTTATTATTAAGCCAACACACATCATTAAGCCAAAATCCATAACTGGCTTTATTCCGCTTGTATAGAGAGTCGCAAATGCAAATGTAGTTGTCAATGCTGCAAATAGACATGGCTTATACATGTTTTTAATCGTAAGTAAAAGAGCATGCTTAATAGATTTTTCATTATCTTGCATTATGAATTGTCTATATCTAACTACGATATGTACAGTCATTGATAGTGATAAAATTAAAATCAACATTATGAAGTTTGACGAAATAACAGTTACTTTCCAATCCATCAAAGATACAGTGCCTATCATCACAATTAATGAAGCTAAGCAATTAGATATACATGCAAGCATCCATAGTGGATTTTTAAAGACTATGAAGAGGACTGCTAAAATAAAAACAAGAGCACCAAACCCAAATACGACTATATCATTTTTAACATATGTTATTGTATCGTCTGCAATCATGGATACCCCACCAAGATGCATATCTAGTTTATTGTCAAATGTATTTATTATCTTCCTTATTTCGCTAATATTATTATGACGCTTTTCATCAAAATTTTTTTTACTTATCTGATAATCTAAATTAATTCTTTTTAAATTATCTATATCCTCTTTTGAGGGTTCATCTAAATTTCTAAGCCTTTCTCTTTCTTGAATTAAGAATTTATGTTTTTCATCTTTTTTAAAATTAATTAGTACAGCAGTACTTGATGCATCTTCACTGATTATAAGGTTTTTAAAAATAGGACTATTTAATAGTTCTTTTTCAGCATCAATCAAATCAACCCCCGGTGATTCAATTGTCAGAACTTCATTAATTAAGTCTGTTAGGCTTTGATCATTTACTTCTAATAATGGAACATCAAAAATAGACTGAATACTTTCAACCCAATTTAATTTACCAACTCTTTCAACAAATAATTTTATTTGATTTAAATTATCTTTTGTTAGGATTCTTTTTTCATCTGTAAAAGTAACAATTAAAAAATCATTTGACCCATAATCATCAATAACTAATCTATATTTTTTAAGGT
>CACANZ010000010.1 GCA_902533965.1 uncultured Pelagibacteraceae bacterium
CTGGAATTAGAAGTTAATACAATTAAAATATTATTTTTAAAGAACTCCTCAAATAAATGTCCGAGAATCATTGCTTCAGCTATATTTGTGACCTGGAATTCATCAAAAAAACTGAAACTAATCAAATAAATATTAAAACAAACTCAGAAGAGACCCTGCACGATAGAGTCGTGATTACATCTGGAGTATGGTCTAATGATCTGCTTAAACATATAGGCGACAAAGTGCCACTGGAAGCTGAAAGGGGTTACCATTTGGTCAATCCAGAATTGAAGAATATTGTAAAAAGACCAATATCTTGGCAAGAACGAGGAACATATTTTACACCTATGTCTGACGGCCTAAGAACGGGTGGAATTGTTGAATTTGGAGCGTTAAATGAAACAAAAAATGAAAGAGTCCTTAACTTTTTAAACCGGGCATTAAAGGAAGTTTTTCCCTCGGCAGACCTTCCTCAAAAAACATGGGTAGGGTTCAGGCCATCGGTGCCTGACTCTCTTCCAGTGATTGGACAATCTCCAAAAAACCCTTATATTTATTATAATTTTGGCCATCAACATATTGGGTGGTCATTAGGTGGCATATCAGGAAAACTGGTTGCACAACTAATTTGCGCAAACAATACAGATATAGATTTGTCACCGTATTCTGTAAAGAGGTTTAAGTTATGAAATACTCACTATACAATTTAGTTAAGAATTCATTTTCTTATCATGAGAATTGGGAAAAAGCATGGAGCAGTCCTGATCTTAAACCTGAATATGATGTAGTAATAGTTGGAGGTGGCGGTCATGGATTAGGAACTGCCTATTACCTAGCAAAAGAATTTGGTGTTAAAAATATTGCTGTTCTTGAGAAGGGATGGATTGGTGGGGGTAATACTGGACGTAACACAACCATAATAAGATCAAATTACTTATGGGATGAAAGTGCAGCTCTTTATAATCATGCTGTTAATTTATGGGAAGGCCTTTCTAGTGAGCTTAATTTTAATGTAATGTTTTCACAAAGAGGTTTATTTCACTTAGCGCACTCGGTTCATGACATGCAAGAAATCACAAGGAGAGGTTATTCTAATTATTTAAATGGTATTGACGCTGAAATTCTAAATCAGGATCAAGTTGCAAAAAAAATACCTCATATTAATGTTAATGGCAGGTATCCTGTTTTAGGGGCCTTACTTCAGAGGCGAGCAGGAACAGCGCGTCATGATGCTGTAGCATGGGGGTATGCACGAGCGGCAGAAAATCTTGGTGTCGATATAATTCAAAACTGTGAGGTTAAAGGAATAGATATATCAAATGGCAAGGTTGTTGGATTACAAACAACAAAAGGTTCTGTTAAAGTTGATAAAGTTGGTCTCGTACCTGCTGGACACTCCTCAGTATTAGCTAATATGGCAGGTTTTTCTCTCCCAATAAACTCTGTACCCTTACAGGCTTTAGTAAGCGAGCCTGTTAAACCAATTCTGGATTGTGTCATCATGTCAAACTCCGTTCATGTTTATGTAAGTCAATCAGATAAAGGTGAACTAGTTGTTGGAGCAGGTTCTGATGCCTATAACTCATATTCTCAGCGAGGATCCTTTGATATGATTGAACATATGATGGCTCCCTTAGTTGAATTATTTCCAATATTTTCAAGACTTAAAATGCTTCGCAGCTGGGGAGGCATTGTAGATGTAACCCCAGATAGAAGCCCAATAATAGGCAAGACCCCTGTAAAAGACTTATTTATTAACTGCGGTTGGGGAACTGGTGGATTCAAAGCAACGCCAGGGTCAGCTCATGTATTTGCTGAGACAGTTTTTAGAGGAGAGCCAAATGATATTGCAGCTCCTTTTTCATTAGAAAGACATTTCTCAGGAGCCTTAGTTGATGAAGCTGCAGCGGCAGCAGTTGCTCATTAATAATTTTTTTTATGTTTATAATTAATTGTCCATATTGTGGGGAAAGAGATCAGACAGAATTCACATGTCACGGCGAAGCTCACATTGCAAGGCCAGATAACCCATCTGAAATAAGTGATGAAGAATGGGGCAAGTATCTTTTTTTTAGAGAAAATCCAAAAGGAACCCATTTTGAAAGATGGACTCACGATCATGGATGCAGACGATGGTTTAATGTAATGAGAGACACTGTCACAGATCAAATAATAAAAACATATAAAATGGGTGAAGCGAAGCCAGTGATATCAAATGAGTAATCAAAATAGGACAATTTACGGCGGTAAAGTAAACAGGGAAAAGCCAATTAACTTTGTTTTTAACGGAAAGTCTTATATTGGGTATCAGGGCGATACGTTAGCTTCTGCGTTATTAGCTAACGATGTTCATTTAATAGGTAGAAGTTTTAAGTATCATCGCGCAAGAGGAATTTTAACTGCAGGTTCAGAGGAGCCAAATGCAATTGTTCAATTAGGACTTGGAGCACGAACAGAACCAAATATTCGTGCAACAGAAGTAGAGCTTTATGAAGGTCTAGAAGCTTCTAGTCAAAATTGTTGGCCATCAGTTAATTTTGACATTGGAGCAATGAACAACTTTCTATCAAGAATATTCCCCGCAGGTTTTTATTACAAAACATTTAAATGGCCTCCAAGCATGTGGTTATTTTATGAGCATTTCATAAGAAAAGCTGCTGGGCTAGGTCAGTCACCTACAGCAAAAAACCCAGATAGATATGAACAGAAATTTTATTACACTGATATCACTATTGTAGGTGGTGGCATCTCAGGTTTACTCGCAGCTTTGGGCGCAGGTCGATCGGGGTGTAAAGTTTTGCTTATAGATGAAAATCCCGAATTAGGAGGATATCTCCTCGATTATAATTTTAGTATCAATGAAAAAGACGGAAAAAAATGGCTGAAAAAAATCATAGATGAATTAAACGGCTTAGCTAATGTTGTAATTCTCAAAAGAACCACCGCAATGGGGTATTATGATTACAACTATTTAACGGCTTTAGAAAAAGTTACTAATCACCATGTAGAATTTTCAAGCACTTTACCAAGAGAGAGATATTGGCGCATACGTTCAAAAAAAGTTATTTTGGCACAAGGAGCTTTTGAAAGACCTCTTGTTTTTGCCGACAATGATAGACCTGGTATCATGATGGCATCTGCAGGTCAAAAGTATCTCTCTAGGTACGGAGTATTACCAGGTAAGTCAGTTGTACTTTTTACAAACAATGACCATGCTTATTTAACCGCTTTTGAGTTTGTTGAAAAGGGGGCTAAAGTAACAGTCGTAGATACAAGAGATCTTTTAAATGCAAGAATTAGTGAAAAATGTAAATCATTAAATATAACAGTTTTTAAGTCATATTCAGTTATTAAGACCTATGGTGATAAGAAAGTAAATAGAATAGAAATACAGCAAGTTGATAAAAATCAAAATCAACTAACAGGAGAAGTTGATAATATTCATACTGATTGTGTATTAATGTCTGGTGGATGGAATCCAGCAGTCCAACTGTTCAGCCAATCAAGAGGTAAACTAAAATATGATCTAAAGATAAATACTTTTGTTCCTGATAAAATCATCGAAAACCAAAAAATAATTGGTTCGAATAATGGTCAGTTTAATCTGCAAGAAAATCTTAATGAATCATTTGAAGCAGGAATAGCAGCAGCTAATGAACTTAATTTCAATAGCGTTGAAAAAGTTAATTGGACTGGAAAAGAAGAGATAGAGTTCACACATTCTGATGTTGAGCCATATATGTTAGGTAAGAAAAAAGTTACAAAAGGATCTAAACATTTCATTGATTTTCAAAACGATGTAACTGCTGCAGATATTTTTCTAGCGCAACGAGAAGGCTACATCAGTGTAGAACATACAAAAAGGTACACAACAACAGGGATGGGAACTGACCAAGGAAAAACATCCAATGTTAATGCATTGGCTTTGATGTCCCATATTCATAATAAACCTGTAGACGAAATAGGTCACACAACTTTTAGACCGCCTTATGCTCCTCAGACGATTGGAGCTATAGCCGGAAGAAGCGTTGACAAGCTTTTTGACCCTGAACGAAAAACATCAATGCATGAATGGCATGTTGAAAATAAAGCTGTATTTGAGGATGTTGGGCAATGGAAAAGGCCATATTATTTTCCTCAAAACAAAGAGGATATTCACCAAGCAGTTAAAAGAGAATGTTTAGCAGTAAGAAATAGCTTGGGCATATTAGATGCATCAACCCTTGGAAAGATTGATCTACAAGGGCCTGATGCCGCTAAATTCCTAAACATGATTTATACAAACGCTTGGTCAAAACTTGAAATTGGCTCATGCAGATACGGATTAATGTGCAATGAGCATGGCATGATATTTGATGATGGGGTGACAAGTAGGTTGGGAGAAAATCATTATCACATGACAACGACAACTGGTGGCGCTGCGAGAGTGATGTCCTGGTTAGAAGAATTTCTACAAACAGAATGGCTTGATATGAAAGTGTTTTGCACCTCAGTTACTGAACAGTGGGCTGTGCTGTCTATATCGGGACCAAATTCAAGAGAATTTTTAAAAGATTTAACAAATATTGATTTATCAAAAGAAAAGTTTCCATTCATGAAATTTAGAGAAGGGGAAGTTTGCGGAGTTAAAGCAAGAGTATTCAGAATTAGCTTTACTGGAGAGTTAAGCTATGAGGTTAATGTTCCTGCGCGTTATGGACGTTATGTTTGGGAAAAATTTATGGAACATGGGAAAAAATACAATATTACTCCATATGGTACAGAGACAATGCATGTATTGCGAGCTGAGAAAGGATTTATAATCGTTGGGCAAGATACAGATGGAAGTGTCACGCCAAGTGATATGAATATGGATTGGATCGTTTCAAAGAAGAAAGAAGATTTTCTTGGAAAGAGATCCTTTACGAGACCTGATACCGCTAGACATGATAGAAAAAAATTTGTTGGACTCTTAGTTAATGACAAAAAAACAATTCTTCCAGAAGGATCACATATCGTTGAAAAGGCATTAAAACAACCACCGATGAAAATGTTAGGACATGTTACATCTAGTTATTACAGCCCTACTTTAGGTTATCCAATCGCTCTAGCGATGTTAAAAGATGGCTTTAGTAAAATGGGTGAACAAGTAGTAGTACCACTTATGAATGGCAAGATTATTGAAGCTACTGTGACAGATACAATATTCTACGACAAAGAAGGTAAGAGAAATAATGAGTAATCAACCGCAAATTTTTTCCCCTCTTACACAAAAAGAAAAAATCGCTTCGGATAATATTTCATTGGAGCTAATTGAGTTTTTAGGAAAAATTAATTTGAGATTAAAGGAAAATGATTCTCAAGCAAGAGATGCAGTAGAAAAATACCTTACATATAGCCTTCCAAAAAGTGCTGGTGAAGTCACTGGAAATAATGAGACTAGAGTTTTGTGGTTAGGACCAAATGAATATTTGTTATTAACTGAAGATGAAAAAAAAGACAATGTTATCAATGGATTAAGAGAAATACTTTCAGATTTATTTTGCGCAATTACCGATGTATCTGATTATTATTTGACAATGAGGCTTAGTGGCCCAAAAAGTATTGAAGTCTTAACAAAAGCTTGCCCTCTTAATTTTGATCAATATCTCACAAAAGGGAATTCTTGCGCTCAATCATATATAAGTAAGGCAACAGTCCTCATTGACAGATTATCAAATGACCTAGTTTTTGATATATCAGTTAGATGGAGTTTCGCTGATTATTTATGGGATTGGTTAGCGGATTCAAGCAATGAATTTATTTTAAGCAAAAAGTAATTATTGTGAAAGTATCATTATTACTTGCCTTATCTCGATCAGTTTTTAAAAAATGCCCGCAATGCGGAGAAGAAAAAATTTATAAGCAATATTTGAAACTGAAGCCTAATTGCAATAATTGTAATGAAAAGCTCTCAATTTATAGAACGGATGATTTTGGTCCCTGGCTTACAATTATTATTGTTGGACATATCATTGTTCCTTTAGTTCTATATATAGAACAAAACTATTCACCTCAGTTATGGTTGCAAGCAATTACATGGATACCAATTACAATACTGACAGTACTTTATATGCTTCCGATATCAAAAAGTATATGCCTGGCTATATTGTGGAGCTTAAGGGATAAATAATTATGAGATTGGTTTTATTGTTCTTATTTTTATTTTATGCTGCGTCAGCAAGTACTGAAAACCTAACACAAACCCCCGCACATCATTTATCGGATGGAACTTATGCAAACACTAATGGAGTACCATATGAAAGTAGTTTTAAAAAATTAATGCAATGGAGTTGGGAGAGAAGAAGTAAGGATTTATCGACATTTAAATTTGAAATGGAGAAACCAAATTACAAAGAAATATATAACAATGATAACATTGTTACTACATGGATTGGGCATGAAACTTTTTTATATCAAAACAAGGATATAAATGTGCTTACAGATCCACATTTTACTGATCGAGCCTCACCATTAAGTTTTGCCGGACCAAAGAGATATATGCCACCCGGTATGGAAATTGAAGATTTACCAATCATTGATGTCGTAACAATTTCTCATAGTCATTATGACCACCTTGATTATAGAAGCGTGAAATTAATCGCGGAAAAATACGAAGATGTACTTTTTTTGGTCCCTTTGGGTCTCGAAGAATGGTTCATAAATAAAGGTATAAAAAATGTGAGAGAACTTGATTGGTGGGACTCAATTAAAGTAAGTGATACAGAAATTACTTTTGCTCCTGTACAGCATTGGTCGGCAAGGGGCTTATTTGATAGAAATGAAACTTTATGGGGAGCTTGGCATTTTAAAAATTATTATCATAGCTTTATTCATTTAGGTGATACAGGCTATTCTGATGATTTTAAAGAAATCAGAAAAAGATTAGGGTCAGTCGATTTAGCTGCTATTCCAATCGGTGCTTACGAGCCAAGATGGATCATGGAAGTTTCACACATGAATCCTGAAGAGGCAGTTATGTCTTTCTTGGATTTAGAAGCTTCTAAAGCCATTGGCATGTCTTGGGGAACATTTATTTTGACCGATGAGCCTGTAAGAGAGCCGCCTCAAAAGTTAATTGAAGTCGTCTCAAAATATAATATTTCTCAAGATAGATTTTTCACATTAAAGCATGGAGAAACCTACTTAGATAATTGAAGTTTAATTTTTGAAAGTAAGTAAAGAGACAAAAAAGAAATAAAGAAGCCTAATATTAATGAACTTAAAGCCGTTTCAAGCTCTATAGGTAAGTTCACTTTTTCAAAAGCTAAATTTAGAAATTCATTAAACAAAAGAAATAAAACTAATGCCAAAAAGCATGATGTGTAGTGAGCAAATACATTTGAAGTACGAACAAAATTAAATTGTTTGTAGTCAATATCTTTGCCGATAAAGAAACCAATCATTAGACCTCCTATTGCTATTGCTGCTTCATTTCCATGTGTAGTCGGCCATGTCAGATAAAATAAAAGAAAGATTACAACTAATGATAAATATTTTGTAAAGGTATTAAATTTAATATTTCCTCTTTCAATGTTTTTGTAGATGAGGTCTGCAATGTAAAGAGTAACTAATCCAACAACCAAGCCTCCTAAAATATCTCCAATGTCATGAACTCCCAAGTAAACTCGGCTTAGAGGCACTCCAAAGAGAAAAATTATTGAGAGTGACTTCACAAATAAATTCTTTACATTTAAGGCTATATAAAGCCAAATCACGACTGCGATTTGAGTGTGACCACTTGGAAACCCGAATGAAGTTTCAGTTTGAAGCCATGGATCAATATTAAGAGCAAAATCCGGCCTAGGATCTTGAAAAATATCTTTCAGAAATGAATTTATAATTGCGGAAAAGAAAACTATTACAAGAAGTTTGCCAAAAACTTTTCGGTCATAACACCAATAAATAAATGGGATAAACATGAATAAAAAATCTCGATATCCCAACCATGTAAAAAATTCAAATATAGGAGTTAAATAGGGTGTTCGAATATTGACTACCCAACTAATGTCATTAAGTAAACTATAAATCATGAATATCTGTTGTATTTGTGGTTTTATTAATTATATATCAAAAAATCATTAATTAGATATTTAAATGAAAGCAATAGGATACAACTCATACGGAGATATTGATAATCTTGAAATTTTAGAGGTTGCTGAGCCAAGACCTAAAAGAGCAGAAGTAATTGTAAAGATCGAGGCTGTATCGCTTAATCCAGTTGATATCAAAAAAATGCAAGGTGGATTTAAGCCCATAACCAATCTGAATAAATTTCCTATATTCACTGCCTGTGATTTCAGTGGTGAAATTACTGAAATTGGAAGAGATGTAGGAGCTTTTAAAGTTGGTGATAAAGTATTTGGTATGACAGATATATTATTCAATGGAAGTGCCGCAGAAAAAATTAAAATTTCTCAAAAGTTAATTTCACTCGTACCAAAAAATATCAAGTTACACGAAGCGGCCGCTATTCCTCAAGTAGCAAATACATCGTTGCTAGCATTGAGAAATATTGCTTCAATTCGAAAGGGACACAAGATCTTAATTAATGGTGCATCCGGAGGAGTAGGTTCTTTTGCAATTCAAATGGCAAAAATATATGAAACAGAAATAACTGCGGTAACAAGTGATAGAAATTACGAATGGATTAAAAATGATTTTAATATAGATGACGTAGTTGATTATACAAAAGAAGATATTTTATCATCATCAAAAAAATATGATATTGTTTTTGACGCAAATGGAAATCTATCTTTTCCTAACGCATCAAAAATCTTATCGGCTAACGGAATATATGTGACTACAAAAAATAATATCTACAATAATATAGATGTGGCAAAACAACTGTTTCAAAGAAAAAAATCAAGAGTTGTATTATCTGGCAGAACATCAACTGCAAATTTAGATTTATTTAGAATGTGGATTGAAGATGGAAAGATTAAGCCCATCATCGAAAAAATATTTTCTTTTGATCAATATCTTGATGCTTATAATCATCTCAAAAGTGGTCGCGCAAAAGGCAAAATACTTTTAACCTTTAATTAAAATATGTCTGACATTGAGGTTAAAAATATTATTAATCCTGTTCCCGCAACAGACGGTGCTGGAGTAAAATTAAAAAGAAGTATAGGTGTGGAGCCAAATTATTTTGATCCTTTTTTAATGTTGGACGAATTTGGTTCTGAAGACAGCAAGGACTATATAGCTGGTTTTCCATCACATCCTCATAGAGGAATAGAGACAGTGACTTATATGCTGGCTGGAGAATTTGAGCATAAAGATAGTACTGGCGGAGAAGGAAGAATGACAGCAGGTGATGTGCAGTGGATGAAAACTGGCAGTGGAATTATTCACTCCGAAATGCCCACTATGAAGGAGGGCAAGCTTCACGGTTTTCAGTTATGGATTAATATGCCTGCTAGCTTAAAAATGAGTAAGCCTGAATATCATTATATTGATGCCAACGAGATAAGTATGCATCACGATGAAGATAAAAAAATTAAAGTAATTGCTGGAAAATTTGAGAACGCTGAAGGGCCGATTAAAAAGCATAATGTTGAGCCAATATTCTTTGATGTTGAACTTAAGCAAAATAAGCAGTTTAGTTTTTCAATACCCAAATCGCATAACAGTTTTGTTTACTTGGTTGATGGCAGAATAAAAATCGGTAACCTTTCTCATGATAATATTGAGGGATCTAAACTAGTATTGTTGACAAATGGCAATAATTTGAAAGTATTCGCTGAAACCAATGCTAAGTTTTTATTAATCGCGGGTGAACCAATTGGTGAAAGCATTGCTCGTGGCGGACCATTTGTAATGAATACCAAAAGTGAGATCATTCAAGCGATTAATGACTATAATAATGGAACATTTGTAAGATAAGGAAAAATATGAGTATTTATGACATTGAAGTAAAAGACATTGATATGAACTCTATCAAAATGGAAGAATTCAAGGGAAAAACTCTATTAATTGTAAACGTAGCAAGTGCTTGTGGTTTTACACCGCAATATACTGGCTTACAAAACCTCTATGATAAATATAAAGACAAAGGGTTAGAAATTTTAGCATTTCCCTGTAATCAATTTGGCGCCCAAGAAAAAGGGACGAATGAAGAAATAAAAGATTTTTGTGGCACAAAGTATAATGTATCCTTTCACCTGTTTGATAAGATTGATGTTAATGGAGAAAATGCATCACCTCTTTTTGTTAAGCTTACTAAAGAAGCAGGCAGAGAGATACAGTGGAATTTTACAAAGTTTTTAATCAATAAAGAAGGTGAATTTGTTAGAGGTTTTGGTACACAAAAAAAACCTGAAGAGATCGAAGAGCATATAAAGGCAATTATTTAAGATGTCAGACAGATTTAAAGAAATTTTTGTTGAACCACAAACTTGCTATAAATTTACTGAAAAGGAAGTTGCAAACGATACACTGAATGAACTTTATAATCTTGTTAAATGGGGCCCAACCTCGTTTAACTCTAGTCCAATGAGATTAAAGTTTCTTAAAAGTAGTACCTCAAAGGAAAAGCTATCAAAATTAGTGAGTGATGATAATATTAGCAAAGTTATTAACGCACCTGTATGTACAATTATTGGAATGGACATAGAATTTTGGCGTGATCTTCCCAGAAACTATTTACGTGAGGATGCTAAGCAATATTTTGAAAATGATACAACCAAGTCTGAGGTTACAGCTTTTAGAAACTCATCAATTCAGGGAGGTTACTTTATAAAAGCAGCAAATTCCCTTGGTTTATCAGTAGGGCCAATGTCTGGCTTCTCAAATGATCTGGTTGATAAAGAATTTTTTAATGGCACAACAATTAAAAGCAATTTTCTATGTAATTTGGGATACGCTGCTGAAGGTGGTTTTTATGAGAGAGCCCCGAGGTATGACTTTTCTGATATTGCTGAAATAATTTAAGCGGCAATCAAATTTAGATAAGTATCTTCTAACCTATTGATATCTCTTGCTCTTATTAGTTCATTCACTTCTTGTTTAAATTTTTTAGATCCTGGAACTCCAAAACAAAGTGAAAGTAATGGACTGAGCAATTCATAGGTAGATACAGTTTCAATATTCATTTTAATATAATCAAAATACTTTTTAACGACATCGGACTTGTTAACTTGAATATTACTTTGACCATAAAAAATATGATCCACATCTTTAATAAAAAAAGGGTTTGCCTGTACAGCTCGACCTACCATCACTCCATCTAAATTTTTCAATTGTTCAATACAGTCATCGATATTTGTCAAACCGCCATTCATGATAAATTTAATATCAGGAAATTCTTTTTTGATATTGTAAACAAATTCATATTTAAGTTCAGGCAATGTACGATTTTTTTTTGGATCAAGACCTTTAAGAAAAGCTTTACGGGCATGAATAAAAATAACTTTTACATCACTCTCAAGAACTGTAGAAATGAAATTTCTAAAAAATTCATAAGAGTCAAATTCATCAACACCAATTCTACATTTTAATGAAACATCCATTGAAGTCTCTTCTCTCATACCACTTAAGCAATCTCTAACCAGTTCTGCTTCTTTCATCAAACACGCCCCCATCTTCCCTTGAGAAACTTTTTTAGAGGGGCAGCCAACATTTAAATTGATACCCTGATAATCAAACTTATTTGCTAAACTTGTTGAATATTTTAATAAGCCTATATCAGAACCGCCAACCTGTAGAATGACAGGTTTTTCGATATTTTCTTTTCTAAGAAGTTTTTTGTAATCGCCTCTGTGTAAAGCTTGACTGGCTATCATTTCAGTAAATAAAACAGCTTCTTTTGAGATAAGACGGTACATGTACCTTGCGCTTGGAGTTGTTACTCCCATCATTGGTGCTACAGAAAAGCGATAGTCAACGTTCAAATTATTCATAATTTAATTTTTGCCTAACAGTTATAAGTACTCCGCTACTCACAATACAAAGAATTCCAAAGCACACTATTATGTTTGGAATATCTCTAAAAAATAAGACGCTTATTAGCATATTACTGACAATTTCAAAATAGTGAAATGGAGCTAAAATGCTTGCTTCAGCATTTTGATAAGCTTTTATGAATATAAAATGCACCAGAATCACAACTAAACCAATTGAGCCCATCAAAATAATCTGACTAAAATTAGGATCACTATTCCAATAAAAAGGAAGAAAGATAGTCATTATTAGTGCTCCAGGAATAGCGGTATAACATATGCTTACCCATGGATCAGAAGTAAAGTTTACGCGGCGCGTGTAAACAAGATACATTGCATAAAAGAATCCTGAAAATAAGGCAAATAAAGAAAAATAATTAAACTCACTAAACCCTGGCTGTATTACTAAAAGAGTTCCAAAAAAACCAAAAAATGTACAAAAGATCTTTAGTGAATTTAATTTTTCTCCCAAAATAAATGAAGACATGAATACCACCACAATGGGAGCAATGAGCATGATGCTTAATGCATTTGCAAGAGGGATTTGTGAAATTGACGCATAAAAGAATGCCGTTGCAAGAAATATAAAAGTACCTCTGATTAATTGATGCTTTGTTGATTGATTAACAAATTCTTTTTTTCCTTTAAAAAAATAAACAAGTGGTACTAAGAAAATAAAATGGCTGAAAAAACGTCCCCAAATTATTTCAAGTATACCAATGTCCTCGCTTAAGTACTTAGCAAGCGCATCATATAAAGGAGCTATTAATAATCCAAGGCATAACAAAGATATGCCCAAAATAACGTTCTGCTCTTTAAGCATGGTTTATTTATTTAGTTCACGCATGGCTTGATCAATTCCCTCAATTGTGAGAGGAAACATTCGATCAGAAAAGATCTGCTTTATAATGGAAGTTGATGTAATTCTATCCCAATATCGCTCAGGTATCGGATTAAGCCAAATTGCATTTTCGTATACGTTTAACATTCTAGTAAGCCAAGTTTCACCAGACTCTTCGTTCCAGAACTCTACACTTCCGCCAGGGTAGGTTATCTCATACGGGCTCATTTCAGCGTCTCCAACAAATATTACTTTATAATCAGATGGGTATGTGTGCAGAACATCCCATGTTTTGATATTGTCATTGTATCTGCGATTATTATCTTTCCAAACCGCATCATACAAACAATTGTGGTAGTAGAAATATTCCATGTGTTTAAATTCTGTTCTTGCTGCAGAAAATAGCTCCTCACAGATTTTAACATGTGCATCCATTGATCCACCAACATCAAAAAAAAGTAATACTTTGATTTTATTTCTTCGTTCAGGCATCATTTTAACGTCAATGTAACCTTTATGAGCAGTAGACTTAATTGTATTATCTAAATCTAACTCAGTTTCAGCTCCTTCGCGCGCAAACTTTCTCAATCTTCTAAGAGCAATCTTTATATTTCGAGTACCAAGTTCTACGTCGCCATCTAAGTTGCTAAATTCTCTTTTATCCCACACTTTTACTGCCTTTTTATTTTTTCCTTCTTTCTGACCAATTCTTATTCCTTCAGGGTTATAGCCGTATGCTCCAAAAGGAGATGTTCCACCTGTCCCAATCCATTTACTTCCTCCTTGGTGTCTTTTTTTCTGTTCTTCCAATCTCTGTTTAAGCGTTTCCATCAATTTGTCCCAACCACCCAAGGACTCAATCATCTTTTTTTCTTCATCAGTTAAATACTTTTGCCCCATCAATTTTAACCATTCTTCTGGTATTTCTTTTGTTGTTTCACCTTCAGGGTTCTCTAACCCCTTAAATGAATGGCCAAAAACTCGATCAAATTTATCTAAATATCTCTCATCTTTGACTAATGCTGAGCGGCTTAGATAATAAAAGTCGTTAACATTGAATGAGTCAACAACACGCTTATTCATCGCTTCCATCAACATCAAGTATTCTTTTAATGATACGGGTAAGCTCGCTTGTTTGAGGTCAAAAAAGAAATTAATAAACATATAATATTATTTTATAGAGATTCTTACTCTACTCAACATTCTCATTTTCTCTACGAGATATGAAAGCTAAACGCTCAAATAAATGAACATCTTGTTCATTCTTTAGCAAAGCCCCATGAAGAGGTGGTATTAGCTTTTTCGGATCCTTTTCTCTTAGGATTTTAGCATCTACATCATCGGTCATGAGCAACTTTAGCCAATCAATTAGTTCAGAGGTAGATGGCTTCTTTTTAATTCCTGGAACTTCTCTAATATCGTAAAATATTTTAAATGCTTCTTGAATTAGATCTTTTTTTATATCTGGATAATGTACTTCAACGATCTCTTCCATCGTATTAGGATCAGGAAACTTAATATAATGAAAAAAGCACCTTCTAAGAAACGCGTCTGGTAATTCCTTTTCATTGTTAGATGTTATAATTACTATTGGCCTATTTTGCGCCTTGATTGTCTCACCAGTTTCGTAAACAAAAAATTCCATTTTATCTAGTTCTAGTAGCAGATCGTTGGGAAATTCGATGTCAGCCTTATCGATTTCATCAATTAGTAGGACTGGTCTTTTATCGCTCTCAAAAGCATTCCATAACTTACCTTTGCTAATATAATTTTTGATATCCTTAACTTTTTCATCTCCAAGCTGCGAATCACGCAATCTTGTAACAGCATCATATTCGTAGAGACCCTGTTGAGCTTTAGTTGTGGACTTAATGTGCCAAGTGATTATTTCAGCATCCAGAGATTTTGCTACCTCATGAGCTAGCATCGTTTTACCAGTGCCTGGCTCACCTTTAACTATTATTGGTCTTTCAAGAGTAATAGCGGCATTTACTGCCACTTTAAGATCCTCTGTTGCAATATAGGAGCTGGTTCCTTCAAACTTCATATAATTAAGATTAATTTCAGAGAAACATATTATATTTCAGTGATTTATCAATCATAAAAATTGTAATGATCCGTTGACTTAAATAATAAAAACCACTAAAAGCACCCAACTGTTTTTAATCTTAATTCTCAAGGAGTAAATATGGTCAAACTTCCAAAAACCTACAAGCCAACGAAATCTGAAAAATTCATGAATGCAAAGCAAAAAGAATATTTTAGAACGAAGCTTAAAAATTGGAAGGATGAGATTTACAGAGAAAGTAGAGAAACAGTCGAGAATCTACAAGACTCAATTGCTCCAGCCGACATGTCTGATAGAGCTACCCAAGAGTCAGAGAAATCCCTTGAATTAAAGTCTCGAGATAGGCAACGTAAATTAATCGCCAAGATAGATGCTGCGCTTGCTAGGATAGAAAATGGAAGCTATGGCTATTGTGAAGTTACTGGAGAACCTATAAATATCGAAAGATTGGACGCTAGGCCAGTAACTACTCTCAGTATTGAAGCTCAAGAAATGCACGAGAGAGACGAAAAGCTTCACTCTGACGACTAGATAGTTATTAACAGTGAAAATCAGCCAATTTTAGATATATATTTAAGTTAATCTAATTGAGTTATATCATTAGATATAGAATCACCTGTTGATAAAAACTATAAAATTTAAGAACATTAATTGAACAAATTATATTTTATCGTTATTTAACAATAGTTTATAGGGTATTGTAAAATGAGAACAAAATGTGTACAAATGGAATATATATTAAAACTAAGTTTGGAGAAAGCACATGACAAAAGCAAATTTAAAAGTGGTAGACGATAAAAAAATGGACAACTCAGAAAAAGCAAAAGCTTTAGACGTAGCAATGTCACAAATTGAGCAAACTTACGGAAAAGGCTCAATTATGAAACTTGGCCAAAGGACTGTTATGGATGTTGAGGCCATTTCAACTGGGTCGCTATCATTAGATGTAGCTTTAGGAATAGGTGGACTGCCAAAAGGTAGAATAGTAGAAATTTATGGACCAGAATCATCTGGTAAAACAACTCTTGCATTACATGTCATTGCCGAAGCGCAGAAAAAAGGTGAGAATTGTGCGTTTATTGATGCTGAACACGCATTGGATCCTGCTTACGCAAAAAAACTCGGCGTAAACATTGATGAACTTATCATTTCGCAGCCAGATACAGGTGAGCAAGCTCTTGAAATAACCGACTCACTTGTTAGATCGAAAGCAATATCAGTTTTAGTTGTCGACTCAGTTGCAGCATTAACTCCTAAAGCAGAAATTGAGGGTGAAATGGGAGATGCGCACATGGGTCTTCAAGCAAGATTAATGAGTCAAGCATTAAGAAAACTTACAGGCTCCGTTTCTAAATCTAATTGTATGGTAATATTCATCAACCAAATTCGAATGAAGATTGGTGTGATGTTTGGTAGCCCTGAAACAACAGCTGGGGGCAATGCTTTGAAGTTTTACTCATCGTGCAGATTAGATATAAGAAGGATAGGAGCAATAAAAGATAAAGACGAAATTATTGGAAACCAAACAAGAGTAAAGGTTGTAAAAAATAAAGTTGCCCCACCGTTCCGCGTAGTGGAATTTGACATTATGTACGGTGAAGGAATCTCAAAATTAGGTGAGCTCATTGATCTGGGTGTAAAAGTCGGCACCATTGAAAAGTCTGGGGCATGGTTTTCTTATAAAGGAAATAAGATTGGCCAAGGACGTGAAAACTCCAAGATCTTTTTAAAGGATAATCCTGCAGTAGCTAATGAAATTGAATCAATAATTAGAGGACAATCTGAGGAAATACCTGAGCAAATTGGAGAAAACGAAGAAGTCGAAGATACTCCAGAAGAATAAGAAATTCATATAAATTGATCATAGCAAAAAGGCGCTTGAAGCGTCTTTTTGCGTTTTAGTCATCTCGATGTTATACCTTAACTATGAAGATAAATAGTTTAAGGGACTCATTCATTTCTTACTTTGTTAAAAATGGACATAAACATGTTCATTCAAGTCCCCTTGTGCCTCAAAATGATCCTACTCTGATGTTCGCTAATTCAGGAATGGTTCAATTTAAAAATGTATTCACTGGATTAGAGAAAACAGATTTCAACCGTGCCGTAACGGCCCAGAAATGCATTAGGGCAGGGGGAAAACACAATGATTTAGAAAATGTAGGCTATACATTAAGGCATCACACTTTTTTTGAAATGTTGGGTAACTTTTCATTTGGAGATTATTTTAAAGATGAAGCGATAGATTACGCATGGAGATTTATCACTTCTGAACTAGGAATAAATAAAGATAAGCTTTGTGTAACTATTTATCACGATGATGAGCAGGCTTACAACGCTTGGAAGAAGATTACCAGTTTCAGTGATGATAAAATAATAAGAATTTCTACAAAAGATAATTTCTGGTCAATGGGAGAAATAGGGCCATGCGGACCTTGCTCTGAAATATTTTATGATCATGGTGAAAATTATATTGGCAAACCGCCTAGTGAAGCTGATGAAACGGGCGATCGATTTGTAGAAATATGGAATCTTGTTTTTATGCAGTATGAACAAGTTGACTCAGTACATCGTATTGATTTGCCAAGACCTTCAATAGACACAGGTATGGGTATTGAGAGAATAGCTGCGGTTATGCAGGGCACAAATGATAATTATCAAGTTGATAGTATATTAGAAATTATTAATCATTCTAAAGAATTAACAAAAAATGATAATGAAAATTTAATATCAAGCCATAGAGTAATAGCTGATCATCTCAGATCTTCATGCTTTTTAATTGCTGACGGCGTCCTTCCATCGAATGAAGGAAGAGGTTATGTCTTAAGGAGAATTATGAGAAGGGCAATGAGACATGTGCACATTCTAAATTACAATGATTTACTGATGCACAAACTTGCACCAACACTAATTTCAAATATGAAAATGTCGTATCCTGAGCTTGAAAGAGCAGAGTCTCTAATAAATGAAACATTGAAATATGAAGAGCAAAGGTTCAGAGATTTATTATCCAGAGGAATTAAGCAACTTGATACAATGATCGATAATTTGAATGGAAAAACAATTCTAAATGGGCAGTCAGCTTTTAAGCTGTATGATACATATGGCTTCCCAATTGATTTAACGCAAGATATTTTGAGAAATAAGAAAATTGAAGTTGATATTGATGATTTTAGGAAATGTTTGGAGGATCAAAAAGAAAAAGCAAGAAGCAATTGGACTGGATCTGGTGGCACAGCTACAGATAGAATTTGGTTTGAGTTAAATAAAAGTTTATCCCCTACAGAGTTTTTAGGCTACACATCTGAAAAAACAGAAGGAAGTATTATTTCTATATTAAAAGAAGGTGTATTAGTTGATAGTTTACATAGCGGTGACAACGGATCGCTAATACTCAATCAAACGGTATTTTATGCTGAGTCTGGTGGACAAATTGGTGATACAGGAACAATACAAGCTGATAATTTCGAATTTGAGGTTTCAGACACACAAAAAAAAGGAAACCTATTTGTGCATCACGGTAAAGTAATTAAAGGAGATATCAATAAAGGTACAGGCGCGCATTTGTCAATTAATTCTGCTAGAAGAAGCTCATGTAAGACTTATCATTCTGCGACACATATTTTACATCAAGCATTAAGAGAAGTTTTGGGAAATCACGTGACCCAGAAAGGTTCTTTAGTTTCGTTTGACAAATTAAGATTTGATTTTAGTCACCATAAATCTCTTTCAGAAAGTGAGATATCTAAAATAGAACAGATTTCGAATACAGTTATTGAGGAAGGATCAGATGTTGAAACTCAAATTATGACACCAGATGATGCAGTAAATGCTGGAGCACTTGCTCTATTTGGGGAGAAATATTCTGATGAGGTAAGAGTGTTAAAAATAGGAAAGATGAGAAATAAAACTTTCAGCATTGAATTATGTGGCGGTACACATGTTGAGAACACAAGTCAAATTGGGAAATTAAAAATAGTTAATGAATCATCGGTTGCTTCAGGTGTTAGAAGGATAGAAGTTCTGCGCGGTGAAGACCTGAAAGTTTATCAAATGAATAAAGCTGCAGAAACCAAGAATATAGAAGAAAAAAAATTAATATTAGAAAAAGATAAATCAAAATCAAAAGAGGTAGTTAATAATTTAATCAAAGAAGTTAATGATGAAATTTCAAATAATAAAAGCACCATCATTATCTTTTGTGATAATTCTAAAAGCTCTGCGTTAAGACCCGTAATTGATAATGCTAAAAGAAAATTCAAAAATGGTGGCATTATTGTTTTAGGTTCAAAAAAAGACAATAAAATCAGCTACCTAGTTGGTGTAACAGACAATCTCACAAAGGTCATTGGCGCAGATGATATTGCTTTGTACGCTTCTTCAGTTTCTAACGGAAAAGGAGGTGGTGGCAGAAAAGATTTTGCTCAGTCCGGTGGCGATTTAATTGATGAAACTGACCAAAAAAACAAAATACTGAAATTTATTACTGATAAGTTGGATTAAGCGCTTTATCTAAATTTCGTTCAATGATTTCAAGAAAATCTTCAGTACTGTGCCAATCTTGCTCATGGGGCATAAGGAGCGCTAAATCCTTTGTCATTGAGCCGCGTTCAACTGTTTTTACACAGACTTTCTCAAGAGTATCAGCAAACTTAATTAGTTCATCATTATCGTCAAGTTTTCCTCTATACTTTAGACCTCTTGACCATGCAAAAATTGATGCAATTGGATTTGTAGATGTTTGTTTTCCTTCTTGATGAAGTCTATAGTGCCTAGTTACAGTTCCGTGAGCAGCTTCAGCCTCAATTGTTTTTCCATCAGGTGTCATCAACACGCTTGTCATTAATCCAAGAGAGCCAAAACCTTGAGCGACAGTATCTGATTGAACATCTCCATCATAATTCTTACATGCCCAAACAAATTTTCCATTCCATTTTAATGCAGATGCGACCATGTCATCAATTAACCTATGTTCATAATCAAGTTCCAAAGATTTGAATTGATCAGCAAATTCTTTATCATAAATTTCCTGAAATAAATCTTTAAATCGTCCATCATATTTTTTGAGAATAGTATTTTTTGTAGATAAATAGACTGGCCACTCTCTCATAAGAGCGTAATTCATACACGATCTAGCAAAATCACGTATGGACTCATCGGTATTGTACATTGCCATTGCAACGCCACTAGATTGAAACTCATAAACCTCTTTTTCAATCGGTTCTTGGTTGGGGTCATCAGGTGTCCACTTAATACTTAATTTTCCTTTACCAGGAACTTTAAAATCTGTCGCTCTATATTGATCGCCAAATGCGTGTCGTCCTACTACAATTGGATCTGTCCAACCGGGTACAAGCCTTGGAACATTTTCGCAAACTATTGGCTCTCTAAAAACTGTACCACCAAGAATATTTCGTATTGTTCCGTTTGGGGAACGCCACATTTCTTTTAGCTTAAATTCCTTTACCCTATCTTCATCTGGAGTGATAGTTGCGCATTTAACTCCTACGCCATATTTTTTTATTGCATTAGCTGAGTCTACAGTAACTTTATCATTAGTCTTATCTCTGTTCTCTACGCCTAGATCATAATAGTCTAGTTCTATATCAAGGTAGGGAAGTATTAATTTATCCTTGATGAATTGCCATATAATTCTTGTCATTTCATCACCATCAATTTCGACGAGTGGTGTTTTTACTTTAATTTTGCCCATTGTTTTCTAATAGTTTTGTGAGATCATCATAATTGTTGATTACTTTATATGCTTCTTTCATATTTTCGCCAGCAAAATCCTCATCTATTAGTCGATCTATAAGACTAAGAAGTTCATTCCAAAAATTATTTAGATTATAAATATAAATAGGTTTTCTATGCAGTCGAAGCTGTTTCCAAGAGTAAACTTCAAAGAATTCTTCTAGAGTTCCTATTCCTCCGGGAAAAATGATAAAACAGTCAGCTTGATTAAACATTTCCATTTTTCTTTGATGCATTGTTTTGACTATTTTAAGATTATTGAGACTTTTATTTTTCTTTTCTATATCAATTAAGTGTTCAGTAATTACACCATATACATCTCCTCCGTTATCAAGTGCACTGTTAGCTAATATTCCCATCAAACCCATATTTCCACCGCCATAAATAAGTTTAATTTTATGTTTTGCTAAAAGTGATCCAACTTTCTCGGCTTCATTTTTATAAATGCTGCTTACGTGATTTGAGGAACCACAGTAAATAGCTACAGACTTTATCAATCTATTAAGACCTTATCATTTAGAATTTTTGATTTATTATAAAATATATTACTAAGACCTTTCGGCAAAGCAAGAAGGGCCGGAGTAACAAATAATGTAGCAAATGATGCAAATCCGATGCCCCATATAAGTGACCAAGCAAGCAGAACAAAGAAATATGTTTCTTCACTTTTATATGCGATTGTTCTATCAAAAATATCTAAACTTATTTGAAGTGCGGATGGAAGCAATCCTGTGATTGTTGTAATGGTAGTTAAAAAAATTGGCCGAATTCTATTTTTGCATGCAATTAAAATAGCATCATAGATATTATTATCATTCTTGCTAAGTTCTTTACGATAACTATCAATTAAAATAATATTATTATTAACTACAATTCCCATGCAAGCAACAATCCCAAGTCCTGAAAACACAATACTAAATTTTAATCCAAGTAATAGAGTTCCGAGTAAGATTCCTCCAATTGACAGAATCACAGAAAACAAAATTATAAAGGTATGATAAAAGCTATTAAACAGAGTGATCAATACAATAAAAATAGCAACCAAAGCACCTAAAAATGCTATTATCAAAAAACTCATTGAGCTAGCTGAGTCCTCTGCTTCACCCGCGAATTTTATAAATACATTCGAAGGCAAATTTAATTCATTTACCCAATTTGCTAGATCCTGTTTTACGGCTGATGCATTTAATTCCTCCTTTATATTTGCGTCAATTACAAGGGTTCTCATTCCTTGTTGTTTTCCAATTGTAAAAATTTTTTCTCTTTTTTGTTTATCTACAAAGTTAGAAAGAGGAACCAGTCCTTGAGATGTGGAAATATTTGTTCGCTCAATTGAGGAGAATGTTTTTTCATCAGAGGGCAGATAAATTTTTACAGGTATTCTCTCTTCAGCATTGTCTGGAATAATGTTACCTATTGTAAGACCAGAAGTAGCAATTTTAATACTGTCTCCGATGGTATTTTTTGATAGGTCATATTTTTTTGTTTCATTTGAATCAATATTATAAATCCACTCAATACCCGTAATTGGATTTTTGATATTTTGGTCAGTATAAAAGTCATCTTTCAGTAATTTTTGAAGCACAATTTCAGCAAATTGACGAATTTTTGTAGAATCTGATGACTGTACTTCAATAGTAAGATCTTTGGCCCATTGCGATCCACTATAATCATTTGCACTAACAGAAATATTTAGGCCTTGTATTACTGACAACCTTTCTTCAAGGTCCTTAATAACTAAATCAGTATCTGGTCTGTCTTTGAAATCAATTAAATCTACCCAAATATCCGCAACCATGTCAGTCGGATTATTATCAAATAACCATATCCTATCTCTGTAGATTGTATTTCCATAAAAATTTTTGATATAAGGATGTCCGACGATTACATCTATTGTTTCCTCTAAATAACCTTTAGACTCAGCTGGTGATAAATTGCCTTTCGCCAAAATCTCGATTTCAAGACTGTTTGCTTTATCTTCAGCAAAAAAAACATATTCAGTATTTGACTTAATTGTCCCATATACAATTGCCAAAAATATTAAAATACCAAAAAGAGAAACTTTTATAGGATTAAAAATTATGTAGTTAACGACCATACCATAATATGTATATAACAAACTATCGTAAAGATCTTTTTTGGTCGCCATTCCTGCAGTCTTCATTCCAAAAGATGACCCAAGTACAGGAATTATAATCATTGTAACAAAGAAAGAGCATAAAAGAACCACTAGAACAGTTCTTGGTATTACTCTTATCCACACACCAAAAAAATCAGGCCAAAATGCTAATGGTAAGAACGCTAAAACAGTTGTGAGTGTTGATGCAAATATTGGATAAAACATATCATGTGCTGCATTAAGATAAGAAAGAGATCTTCTAATTCCCTTTTCTTGTTCTCTTCTTGCATACTCTGTAATTACAATTGGACCATCAACAAGCAGACCCACAGATAACACAAGGCCCATTATACTCATTAAATTATAGGACATGCCCATAAAATTAAGTATTGTTATTGATAGTAAGTAAGTTGTGGGTATTGAAATGCCAACGAGAAGTCCTACTCGCCACCCAAGAATAGCTACTATAATAGTCATTACAATGATAACGGCAGTTATTACTGTATTCTCAGACGCTGAGATTCTATCATTGATGTCCTTAGATTCGTCGGCTATTAGAACAGCAGATGCAATAGGGCTAATAGTTCCATCTAACTCTGCAAGTTTCTTCTTTATGCTCTCATAAAGCGTAATTGTGCTTGAATTTTCTTTTTTGTTTATTTGTAGTAAAATACCTGGGTTACCATTTATGTTGACGTAGTCCTTATTTTTATCAAATGTTTGTTTTACGTTTGCAATATCACTTAAATAGATTGTCTTATTTGTTGAGGATTTTATAGGTAACCTCCTAAGCTCTGTTGCTGATTTATATAAAGATTTGATTTTTACAGAGTAGTCTGAATTGTTATTTGTAATTTTTCCTGCAGAGATAAGGTTGTTATATTTTCGAAAAGAATTGAGTACATCATTTATTCCTAGGCCGTAGTTTTCCATGGCGGATGCATTGATATTTATGTCTATTATCTCTTCTTTCTTTCCCTTGTATTCAATATCTGTAACATCATATAACTTTTCAAATTCATCTTCATATTTTTCAGCCACTTTAACTAATTCTCGATAGCCCATGTCACCATGAATACCAACTAGTACAAATTGATAGTTTGATGATTTATGTTCAACTACTTCTCGAAGATCATAACCCTGAGGAAGCTCTTCGATATTGAGAATTTTATTTCTTACTTCTTTTGCAATATTTGGAATTTCAGTATTTAATTCAAAAGCAACAAGAAATGATACAAGTCCATCTTTCGTAATGGAAATAACTTCTTTAGAATCTTTCATCGTCATCATTTCTTTTTCAATTGGAGTTGTAATTAATCTTTCCACATCTGTTGAAGATGCTCCGTCATAATAAATTATTACTGATACCGATTTCAGGTCTACGTTAGGCCATTCATGTCTTGGAAAACTTGTATAAGATAAGATTCCAACTAAAAATATTCCTACCAAAATAGTGTTAATAGTCTTTTTTCTAAGAAAAATTGTATCAAGTATTTTTTTTAGCATTTATGCAAAGGATGGTTTTCTATACTTACTTATAATTTCTTTAATATGATCTGGTAGAACTAAAAGACAAGGAGTTAGTACTAATGTTAAGATTGCTGAAAAAGAAATGCCATAAATGATGCATTGCGCTAATGGAGCCCAAGATGTAGATGCGTTTGAATCATAGGCAATCTCTCTTGCTATGGGATCAATGGAATAATTAAGCGCTAAAGGGATTAAGCCCAACATTGTTGTTAATGATGTTAAAAAGATAGGACGCAATCTTTGTGCGCATGCCTTAATTATTCTAGTTCTTACGTCTTCATTAGACTTCGAGGAAATAACATTAAAGCTATCAATGAGTATTATGTTATTATTTACCACTATTCCTGCCAAAGATACAATTCCAATGCCAGTTAAAAGTGCACTAAACACTTGGTCAAATATAAGTAAGCCTAACATAACTCCAGCTGTACTTAATACGACTGCACTTAAAATTATTGTCATCTGATAAAAATTATTAAATTGAGTAACTAGCAATGCGGCCATTAACATGATTGATATAATAAATGCCTGCGTAACAAAATTAAGGGAATTCACCTGTTCTTCGTTATCACCCCCAAATTCGATATCAATATTTGCGGGAATACTTTGGTCTTTGATCCATGTTTCAAATAGCTTTAATCTTGACTCAGGTGTAAATCCTGAAGACACATCTGCTTTAATTATTGTGACATGCTTTGAATCAAATTTTCTTACATAATTTACTTTTTGTTGAGGTTTTTTTTCAACAAAATTTGAAATAGGAACCAAGCCAGACTCTGTATTAATTAAAATATTGTCAAGCTCATCAATATACCTCTCTTTTTTTGGATACCTTAAGACTATATCTAATTCTTCATCAATATCTTTTGGTCTATAAGAACCTATAGTAAGACCGCTAGTAATAAGGCCAATAGAATTTCCAATTGTAGGTATATCAGCCCCAAATTTAGCTGCTTTAGGCTTATCAACAAAAAGTTCCCATTCAACTCCTGGAACAGGAAGAGTGCTTTCTAGGTTGACAATTCCATCTATTTCACCCAAGTAATTTTTTATTTCTTGAGCAACATTCATTGTGGAATCTCTACTTGGTCCAAGAACTCTTATTTCGATATCTTTACCAGTGGGAGGTCCACCTTCTTGTGCTTTGATTTCAGTTTTAATGCCTGGAATTTTATCCAATTCTTTTCTCATATTTTCAATTACAACTCTTCCGTTTTCCCTCTCTTTTCTGTCTGTAAATTCGAAGAAAAATGATGCGATCGTATCATCAGAACTGCTGCCACCAGTTCTAAAATTATTGAATCTTCCAGTTTGTAGAAATAAATTCTTTATTCCTTTTGTATTGTATACAATTTCCTCAACAGATTCAGAGAGTTCATCAATTTGTTCAATTGTAAGATTACCACGAGCTTGTATTTTACCGTAGCCTGCAAATGGATCACTTTGAGATACTAAAACAACACCATTACCTACTGATGAATAAGTTGAAATAACTATAAACGAAAATGCAATAATCGATCCGCTGATTAGTATCGGTCTTTTAAGAACTATGCTTAAAAAATTTATATACTTACCAACAACTCCTTCAACTTTAGTAAGGTCATATGTATGTTCAGAACTAATTGATTGCACGGTTTTTTTGCTCATCTCCGATGCTTTTCCGAATATACTTCCGATGACAGGAACAATCATTAAGCTATAAATTAGAGCAACTGTTAATATAATAAATATCGTAATAGGGAGAACCCTCATGAACTGTCCACTTACTCCGGGCCAAAAAAA
Organism: uncultured Pelagibacteraceae bacterium; assembly: GCA_902533965.1. Classification (GTDB taxonomy): domain Bacteria; phylum Pseudomonadota; class Alphaproteobacteria; order Pelagibacterales; family AG-422-B15; genus CACNXQ01. The sequence goes on from CACANZ010000010.1 coordinate 26,037, forward strand.
TAGGGGTATAAAAACAGCTAATGTTGTCGCCGCAGATGCGGTAACGGGCCAGAACATTCTTTTTGCAGCATAGATAAAAGCAGTCTTTTTATCATATCCTTCTACCATCTTTCTGTCAGCTAATTCCACAACAACGATTGAGCCGTCAATTAACATTCCTAAGGCCACAAGCATTCCAAAAATAACCATGAAGTTATATGTGAACCCAAGAGCATATAAAATGAAAATTGCAATAATGATTGATACTGGAATACCGGAGCCAACTATTAAAGATGATCTAATTCCAAACGTAATCATTGCTACGATTAGAACAAACATCGTAGCCATTATAATATTTCCTTGAAGTGAATTAACTTGCTCAAGCATTGTATCCTTAGTGTTCAATACATAGCCGAGGCGAATATCAGACGAAATCTTAGATTGATATTTTTCTACAATGTTTTCTACCTTATTAATTGTACTTATTAGGTTTGCCCCACGGGCTTTTTTAACTCCTAAGCAAATACTTTGATTTTGATTTATGCTTGCAAAAAAGGTTCGCTCTTTGAAATTTCTTTTCACTTCAGAAATATCTGATAATAATACAACACCGTTAGAAGAAGATCTTATTGGTATTGAATTGATCTCGCTTTCGTCTTCAAATAAGCCTGGTACATCCACCGAGAATTGTCCCTGTCCTGTTTCTATCTCACCTGCCATGACAGCTTGATTATTGTTGTTTATTGCTTTGATTATTTCATAGAGAGAAATGTTATAGTTTTCAATTTGGTTACGATTAAGTATGGCTTCTAATTGTTCATCTCTGTTTCCAATCAGATCTACCTCAAATATTTCAGGAAGAAGCTCTATTTCATTTTTAATATCTCGCATGATATTAAGAAGGTCTCTTTCTTGCGCAATATCTGATGAGATTGAAACA
>CACANZ010000011.1 GCA_902533965.1 uncultured Pelagibacteraceae bacterium
ATGAGATAAATGGTGAGCTTAAAAGAAAATATCCAGATATTATTTTACATTTACCAGATAGCAGGGACATAATAATTGACTCAAAAGTCTCACTAAGTGCTTGGCAAGAATATTGCAATTCTGAGGATCAATTAATAAAAGAAGATGCTCATAAGAGGCATATTCAATCGATACGCAGTCACTTAAAAAAACTCAGTGAAGCTAATTATCAAAAAATATATGAAATTAAAACATTAGATGCAGTTATAATGTTCATGCCGTATGAGAGCGCCTTTGACTCAATGCTAGATAAAACCGAGGAAATCATTCTTGAGGCAAATAAATATAAGATAATTTTAGCAAGCCCATCTACTTTAATATCTGTACTAAAAATAATTGATAACATGTGGTCAATTAACGAAAGAAATAAGAATGCAGATCTAATAGCAGGCACAGCTCTTGAAATTTATTCTCAGGTTGAAAAGGTATATAGTGCTTTTGAAAATGCAGGATATGAATTGAGTAAATCAATGGGATCAATTGAAACTGCAAAAAGCAGATTAAGAGATGGAAAAGGAAGCTTAGTATCGCGAGTCAAAAAAATGATTAAACTGGGGGGTTTAAAACCTGATAAAGAAATCCCAGAAACAGATAAAATTTCGTCCACAAAAATAAAAAAAATCAAATAATATCAGTTATTTAGGATCAAATTATCTTGTATTTAGCCTTGACTTTGGCCCCCCTCATACATAAATTACTGACAACTCTAGGGAAGGGATCACTATGGCAACTATTAATGTAACAGACGCATCTTTTGAAGAAGAAGTATTGAAATCAGATAAGCCTGTTGTGCTTGATTTTTGGGCACCTTGGTGTGGACCTTGTAAACAAATTGGCCCATCTCTTGAAGAGATTTCAGATGAAATGGCTGATAAAATCACCGTTGCTAAAATCAATATTGATGAAAACCCTAATACACCCACTCAGTTTGGTGTTAGAGGAATCCCAACTATGCTAGTTTTTAAGAATGGTGAGGCTGCTGCAACTAAGTAGGAGCGGTATCTAAAACTGCAATCGTAGAGTGGATTGAAGACTCAATCGCTTAATTCATTTCTAAAACTTTTCCAGCTAAATATAAAGATCCACATATTAGGATACGTGCATCTTGGTAATTATTATTTAAATTAGCCAATGCTTCCTGAATTGAGTCGGCTCTATTTACATTTTCATAATGCTTTTTAAGCCCAGCATATAATTCATTTGAATCAATTGCACTCTCTTCATTTGGTATCGTAATAACAGTTAGAGCATCAATTTTATCAAATTTGCTTAAATAACTAATTGGATCTTTTGTATTGATCATTCCTAAAATTATACACAACTTTTTATTCGTAAGCTGATTAATCGTTTCGTTTAAATTACTCGCAGCATCCTCATTATGAGAACCATCTAAATACAATTCATTTGTTGAAGCTATAGTAGATCCTAATTTGCCATCAGATATCTTTTCCATTCTTCCTGGAAAGTAAGTTTTATTGTGAAGATTTTTAGACACAAAAGACTTGATATCAATATTGGGTAGTTTTGAAGCTGTAGCCAATGCAAGTCCAAGGTTCTTTTTTTGAAATACATTATGTGTATATAGGTTATCAAATTCAATTTTATTTTGGCTGTCTTCATATATTAACTTGTCATTATGTTCCGTTAAGTTCCAGTGAATTTCATGAGCAAATATTGGAGCTTTTTTGTGTTCTGCCTGCTCCAGAAGTATTTCTTTAGCTTCCGGGTAAGGTTGATAACCAATAATAGTTGGGATTTCATTCTTAATTATTCCAGACTTTTCAAATGCTATCATCTCAATGCTATCTCCTAAAAAATCCTGATGATCCATAGAAATTGAGGTAATAACTGCAATTGCAGGAATAATTACATTGCTGCTATCTAGTCGTCCACCTAAACCTACCTCAAGAAGCGTATAATCAGCCGGGCTATTTGAGGCTGCTTCAAAAAAAGCGGAACTAGTTATTTCAAAGAAAGTAATCGGATCGCTATGATTAAAATCTTTCACTTTATTTAAGACGGAATACAGCTCCTCATTTGATATTTCTTTATCCATAAGCTGAAACCTCTCATTAAATCTAATTAGGTGAGGCGAGATATAGGCATTCGTCGATTTATTATTACTTTTTAAGATGTCCTGAATAAATTTTAGTGTAGAAAATTTTCCATTAGTTCCAGCAATATGAATAATATTATTTATTTTATCTTGAGGGTCATCTAATTTTTCTAATAGGTTACAAACTCTATCAAGTGATAAATCTATTCTTTTTGGATGAAGTTCAAGAAGCTCGTCTAAAAGCCTATCAATTTGTTCACTTGATATTTTCAATTAGGCTACTCTTTTAAGTAATAATGAAATTATTTGAGACAATTTATCTTTAAGTTCTTTTCTATGAACCACTTGATCTACAAACCCATGCTCTAATAGATATTCTGATCTTTGGAACCCATCAGGCAGAGTCTCACCTACAGTATTTGAAATTACCCTAGGACCTGCAAAACAAATTAATGCGTTTGGTTCAGCCAATGTAATTGATCCCAATGATCCAAAAGACGCAGACACACCTCCACTTGTTGGATTTGTATTAACAACGATATAAGGTAACTTAGCATCTTTAACCATTTGACAAGCTATTGTTGTTTTTGGAAGTGATTGAAGAGAATGCTGATTTTCATCCATTCTTGCTCCTCCCGAACAAGTGAATACAATTAATGGAGTATGGTTTGTGACCGAGTGTTCTGCTGCTTTAATCATTGCCTCTGCAGCTGAAGCTCCCACAGAACCACCCATGAAATGAAAATTTTGAGCAGCAATAGTCACATTGATATTATTAATTTGCCCGTAACCAATAAGAAAACAGTCATCCATGTCTGTTTTTTGGCGGGCATCATTAAATCGCTCTTTGTAAGTTTTTAATGCTTTAAAATTAAGTGGATCAGTGAATCCAGAGGGATATTTTATTTCTTCAAATACACCACCATCAAATAGATTTTTAAATCTAATACGAGGATGAATTTGTAAGTGTTCGTCACAATTAGGGCATACAAAAAGAGTTTTTTCTAAATCACTCGAATAGAGCATTGTTTGGCATTGAGAGCATTTAATCCAAGCATTTTCTCCGATATCTAAACTTTTTTTCTTTCTAGGAAATACCTTTGAAATAGTTCTTGTTAACCAATTCATGAGCTTAGCTTTTGTTTTAAATCACTTACCATATTGCCTACATTTGTGGCAGGATTGAGTTCCTCGTCAATTGATCTTGTTATTTCTCTGCACAAAGCCGATCCTACAACGCATGCATCAGTATCCTTAAAATCATTTATTGTATCTGCTGTAATTCCAAAGCCAATTATACATTTTTTATCGGGAGATATCTTTTTAATTAAATTAAATCTTTTCTTTATTTCGTCTGAACTTACTTTTAATTTTTGACCTGTAGTCGATAGCATTGAAATATAGTAAACAACCTCATGAGCATCATTTAATATACTTTTTAGTCGGTCTTCATTTGTAGTAGGGCAAAGTAATTGTATGAATACAATACTATTTTCTTTGCATTTTTTTGCGAAATCAAGATTAAGCGGCCATGGCCAATCAACACAAATTATGCCTGAAACTTTACTACTAATGCATCTCTTGAGGAAATCATCTTCCCCGTAAGCCATAATTTTATTCTGGTATGTCATTATGATTACATCTGTCACATAATCTTTTTTGAACTCTTCAATAATTTCAAAAATGTCATTTGTTTTAATCCCATTTGATAGCGCTCTGTGAGTACTGTCTTGAATTGCACCACCGTCACCAATGTTTGCTCCGTGTCCAAGTCCACATTCAATAATATCAACACCTGCATCTGCAATTGATCTAAATATATCTAGAGAAGTTTTTTTATCTGGGTCTCCTCCAACTGTATAAGTTAATAGCGCAGCTCTATTATTTTCTTTTGCTCGTTCAAAAGATTTAATTAATGTAGACGATGTCATATTTTGTAACCAAGTCTCTCAGCGATAATTTTAGAGTCTTTTGCAGAGTCTCCGCACGAATCTACAACAATAATTGTATCTTTACTTAATTTAGGTGCAATTTTGATTGCTTCTGCGAATGCATGTGAAGGTTCAAGTGAGGGACTCACAAATCCCTCATTTTTACTGACTAATTGAAAAGCTTCTATGGCTTCTTCGTCACTTGCAGAGGTGTACCTTGCTCTTCCAGTTTCTTTTAAGAAACAATGAAGCGGACTTACACCTGGGTAATCAAGTCCAGCACTTATTGAATCTGTCTCTTCAATTTCCCCCTGATCGTCTTGAATAACATATTGAGTTGCCCCATGAAGAACCCCAATAGGTGAGTCATTTGTCAGAGGTGCGGCATGTTTTGAGGATCCTTCTGGCCCACCAGCTTCTACCCCTATGAGTTCAACATTATCATGATCAATCCATTCATTCCAAAAACCTGCAGCTGACGATCCTCCACCAACGCAATTAATTAATTTCATATCTTTTGGAACTTCACCAAATTCGTCTATTACTTGTTTTTTCATTTCTCTTGATATCTGAGCGGTAGACCATGCACATATTTTGACAAAAATAGTAGGGCCAACAGTGCTTCCAACACACATATGCGCTTTTTCATTCTCACTTGTCCACCATCTCATGCACTCTGAAACAGCATCAACTAACGTTTGTGATCCAGAGTTTACAGGAACGACTTCAGCGCCATAGCTTCGCATAGAAAATACATTTATAGATTGTCTTTCTACATCCTTCGCGCCCATGAATATTTTACATTTTAAATTAAATTTAGCCGCTGCCATACTGAGCATTTTTCCAGCATATCCGGCACCAGTATCACCACCTATGTAAGTTTTTCCTAATCGCTTACATATTAAGCTGTGAACTACTGCATTATAAGCTTTGTGTGCCCCGCCTGTTGCTTTAGAAACTAGTTTGCAATAAATTTGAGCTCCACCAAGGTATTTTGTAAGGTTCTCTAATTTTATAAATGGAGTTGGCGCTCCAACAAAATTTTTAAAATAATAATCCCTTTCAGCAATAAAAGTCTCATCGTTTCTTAATTTTTCAAATTCACGAGTTAATTCTTCAATTGGATAATTGAGACTTTCAGCTATTTGGTTTCCGCCAAATTTACCTCCCCAATATCCATTTTCATCATGTTGGTCAATTAGAGGAATTCCTTTTTCTAGTTTCATTTTATAGCTTTGTTTGCCTTTGATATGAATTCAGATATTAATTTTTCATCTTTTATACCCTCTGAATTCTCAACGCCAGAGCTAACATCAAAATATTCTGTTTTTTTTAATTTTAATGCATCTGATATATTGTTGGTGTCAAGGCCACCTGAAAGAAAAAATGACTTATTTGGGGAAAAATTTCTTATAATTTTCCAATCAAATGTCTGGCCAGTTCCTCCAGGCATATCTTGCTTTTGTTTTGAGTCTAATAGAATATGGTCAATATAAGGACAATATTCTTTTATTTTATCTAAATCAGACTCTTCAGATATACTAAATGCTTTTATTATTTTTAGATTATAAGTTTCATTGATTTTTCTTACCTCATTCGAACTTTCATTTCCGTGTAATTGAAGATGTGTAAAATTCATATCTGAGTAAGTCTTTAACTCGCTATCAGTTGGATTAACAGTTACGGCAACAGTATTCACTTTACCATTTATCTCTTTTAAAATTTCTGCACATTTATTGACTGATATGTTTCTGCTTGAATTTTCGAAAAAAACAAAGCCTAAAAAGGATGCACCGCAATTGATTGCATGTTTAGCAATTTTAATATCTTTTACTCCACAAATTTTAACGAACATTTTACTTACTTTATGCTTTGATGAAAAATTTCAGCTGCATTTCCTGGTGAGTCAGCAGAAGTTATCGGTCTCCCCACGACAATGATATCTGCACCAAACTCAATTGCTCTTTTAGCTGAAAGAGTTCTCTTTTGATCATTATTATTGTCTGTTTGATTTCTTATTCCAGGCACAATAACTTTTAGTTTAGATCCGAATGTTTCTTTAACTTTTCTTATCTCCATTGGGCTACAAACAATACCATCCATTCCACAGTCAAATGCAAGCGCAGATAGATTATCTACATTCTTATTAACTGTACCGCTCATACCAATTTCATTGATTGACTCATCATCAAAACTTGTTAGCATTGTGACACCAATTAAATTTGTATTACTATTTAATTCTTTTTTTAAATCGACACATTCTTTTAACATTTGGGTACCTCCCAAAACGTGAAGTGTTGTATATGTAGGGTTGTAAGCGAGAATATTTTGAAGTGATTTTTTTACTGTATTCGGTATGTCGTAAAGTTTGAAGTCTAGAAATAATGGGAGTTCATATTTTGAAATTTTTTCAATACCCTTGACCCCACAAGATGTAAAGAATTCAAGACCTAATTTGATCCCGCCAATATGAGGTGAAATTTCATTAATAATTCTATCTGCATCATCAATACAACTCGTATCAATAGCACAGTAAATTGGGTTATTAGTCAAAGTTTTTGTTTTAAAAATCTTTCTAACTCTCGTTAGATGAGTTTTCTTGTTTATTTAGTTTTAATCTAAGTTCTTTTCCAGTCTTAAAGCGAGGAATATATTTTTCCTCAACATTAACTGCTTCACCGGTTCTTGGGTTTCTACCAGTACGTTGTTTTCTGTGTTGAACTGAAAATGCTCCAAAGCCTCTTAATTCAACTCTTTTACCTTCAGCTAAAGATTGAGTTATTTCATTGAAAATTGTATTAACAATTCTCTCAACATCTCTCACAAAAAGATGAGGGTTCGCTTCAGTAATATTTTGAATAAGTTTTGATTTAATTAAACTCATATAAATAATTATATGACATTAGATTGTATTGTAAACGATTGATTGTAAAGATTATTTAATCTTCTTTTTTGTCTCTGCCAAGAGCTTTTCCTAGAATAGCGCCTAAGGAAGCGCCAGAATCTTTAGACCCATATTTTTCCATTGCTTCTTTTTCAATTTGTTCTTCCATAACTCTTATTGATAAATTTATTTTATAAGTTGCTATATCAATATTAGTGATTGATGCATCCAATTTATCGTTTCTAGCCCAACGATCTGGTCTTGCATCAGATTTTCTAAGTGCAAGATCAGATTTTTTTATAATCGTTGATGGTCCTTTATCTCCTATTTTGACCTTCACTCCAAAATCTCCAGTTTCAATAACGCTACATGTAACAATATCGCCTTTAGCTTTTTCTCTAATTTCATCAAATGGATTTCCGTCAACCTCTCTTACAGATAGAGCAACCTTTTCATTATCATTAGAGATTATTTTTACTTTGATTTTATCACCAACCTTATATTTTTTTATTTCTTCTTTTGGATCCTCCTCCCACGAAAGATCTTTACTAAAAACAGCGCCATCTATTTCTCCCTCAAGATTACAAAATAATATATTTTCTTTAATGCTTGTAATTGATGTGTCTAATATCTTTCCTACTGGATTTTCATCATTAAATTTTTGCCAAGGATTAGGCATTAACTGTTTAATACCCAGACTTAACCTTCTTTTCTCATGATCAATTTCAAGTATCTGACAATCAACTGACTGAGACCTTGCATATAAGTTACCAGGTTTTGAATTCTGTTTTGAGCTCCAAGTTAGCATGTCTTTATGACATAAACCTTCAACACCATTTTCGATTTCAATAAATATTCCATAATCAGCAACATTAGTTACTACACCTGTTACTTTATCATTTACATTAAACTTATCTTTTACTTTATTCCAAGGGTCATCCTCAAGTTGCTTCATTCCAACAGAGACTCTATTTTTTTCAGGATCAACTTTAATAATTTTTACTTTTACTTGCTGATCAATTTTTAGGACCTCTGAAGGATGCCCAATTCTTTTATAAGTAATATCACTACTATGAAGTAAAGAGTCGTAGCTTCCTAGATCAACAAAAGCTCCATAGTCTGTAATAGCTTTAATCTTACCATCAACTACATCTCCAAGCTTTAATTGCAAAAACCTCTCTTCTCTTACTTCTTTATTCATTTCTTCAAGAACAGCTCGTCTACTAACAACAATATTATTTCTTTTTAAATCCATTTTAAGAATCTTAAATTTTTGAGGTACATCTATAAGGTGGCTAACGTCTCTAACCGGCCTTGTATCAATTTGGCTTCCAGGTAAAAAAGCAGTCACTCCAATTTCGCACGATAGGCCGCCTTTAACCTTTCCAGTGATTATACCTTCAACAAGCTCCCCTGACTCAAAAGATTTCTCAATTTCACCCCAAATTTCTTTTGATTTAGCTTTTGATCTTGAGAGAATACATTCTCCATTGTGATTCTCTATTTTATCCAGATATACATCGATAGTATCGCCAATTGATAGTTCTTTTTGATCTTTTTGAAATGCAAATTCTCTTTTAGATATTCTTCCTTCTACTTTGGCACCAATATCAACTATAATTGCGTCGTCTTCAATTTCAGCAATTGTACCTTTGATAATAGTTCCTTCTTTAAGCTTATTGTTATTTATGGATTCAGCTAATAATGAGTCAAACTCAGTCGAGTTGTTTTCATTTAGAGGCATTTGATTCATATGTTTAATTAACTAAAAATTCTTTTAATTGCATTAAAAGCCTGTTCTATATCAAGATAACTTGTATCTAGCAATACCGAATTTACAGCGGGTCTTAGTGGTGCTATTTTTCTATTTAAATCATTCATATCACGAGCTACTATTTCGTCATAAATGCGCTTTAAGCTAGTTTTTTGGCCCTTTTTTTTTATTTGTAGGTGTCTTCTTTTAGCTCGAACTTTTGCATCTGCCCACATGAAAATTTTAATTTTAGCTCGTGGAAATATTTCAGTTCCGATATCTCTTCCTTCAATAACAGCAAATTTATTACCTTTAGCATATTTTCTTGGAAATTCTCTCTGGTAGGTCATTAATTGTTTTCTTAAATATTTTTTAGAAGAAATTTCAGATGCAATTTTATCTATTTTACTTGAAAATAATTTCTCTGATTTCATGTTTTTATCTGTCAAAGATTTAGCGCACTGAAGTATCTTATATTTATCATTAATATTTATTTTCTTATTAATTATTTTTAATGCTACTGCACGATAAAGTTTTCCACTATTTAACAATGGCACTTCATAATAATTTGATATTTTTTTTGCAAGAGTTGATTTTCCAACTGAAGCGGGACCATCAATTGCTATTATCTCGACCATAATTAGTTTTATAATAGATAATTTAGGTGTTTTGCGAAATCAGGATAACTTATATTGATACATTTCTTGTTATCGATTTTAAGTTTATTGCCGTAAAGTATATTCAGAATAGAAAATGACATAGCTATTCTGTGGTCCCCAAAAGATTTAATTTTTATATTTTTATTAAGTTTTATTTTTTTACCAATAATATGTAAATTACTATTTTCTTCGTAAACCTCGATACCAACTTTTTTTAAATTAAAAAGAATACTTTGTATTCTATCACTCTCTTTATGTCTCAATTCGTCTAAGCCTTTCATTATCGTCTTACCTTTTGATTGAGTGGCAGCTATTGATAGAATAGGATACTCATCAATTAAATATGCTGACTGGCTAGCTGGAATATTAATTCCTTTTAATTCACTATATTCAGCTGTGATATTGCCTATATCCTCACCACAAATTTGTTTTGTTTTTTTTACTTTAATTTTTCCTCCCATACTTTTTAGCACCTTTATAAAAGCAATTCTTGATGGATTAAGCAAAATATCTTTTAGTATAATCTTCGACTTAGGTAAAATTAATGCTCCAACAATAAAAAAAGATGCACTTGAGGGATCTCCTGCAACTTCTATATTTTTTGCCTTGTATTCGTATGGTCCGTTTAATTCAATTTGTGTAGTCTTGTTCTTTGTCTTTTTAATTTTTAATTTAACATTAAGAAATTTCAAAAGTCTCTCAGTGTGGTCTCTGGTCGCAATGTTTTCAATAATTTTGGTTTTTCCATGTATGTTTAAAGCTGCAATAATTAATGCTGATTTGATTTGCGCTGAAGCTTTCCTAACATTGTGCTTTATAGGCAATAATTTTTCACTACCTTCTATAATTAGAGGCAAATAGTCTTTTTTTGTAAGGTGAACAACTGCTCCAATTTCTTCTAAATGTTTTGTTACCCTCGACATCGATCGCCTACTCAGTGAATTATCCCCAATAAAAGTGCAGTTAATTGGATTTGAAGATACTGCTCCAATCATTAATCGAGCAGTCGTTCCGCTGTTAGCGCAATCTAGAGGTTTTTTTGGTTCAATAAACCCCCCAGTACCATTGCCGTAAACAATCCAGCTATTGCCGTCTTTAATTATTTTAATTCCTAATTCTTTTAAAATATTCAATGTACTCATAACATCTTCTGATTCCAATAAATTAGTTATTTTAGCTTTACCTGTACCCATGGATGATAATATCAGAGCCCTGTGTGAAATAGATTTATCTCCTGAGATCTTTAATGAACCTTTGAATTTTAGCACTTTTATATTGTCAATTTATCTTCTTAGTCTAAAGTTATATATTATTTATTTTTGAGTTGTATCAAAATTTTTATACCATAAATATTCGAGGAATAATCATGTCAAAAGTTGAGTGGGGGAAAAAAGTAGTTTGTTCTAATTGTGAAACTAAGTTTTATGATCTGAATAGAAAACCTGCTGTTTGTCCTAATTGCGGCACCGAATATACCGATCCTACTTTAGATTCAACTCCTACAAATGCTAAGCAGGTTTTTACAGATGAAGTTGATACAGCTGCCGATACTAATTTAGTAGGAAGTGACGCATCAGAGTCTATTGCAGAGGTTGAAGGATTAGAGATAGAAGATGCTATTGATGACGATACGATTAGTCTTGAAGACTCAGAGAGTGATGTTCAAGTCATATCAGATGAGGTTGATGACTTAGATATCAGTGACAGTGATCACGAAAATATAGAAGAACAATAATTGGGGCTATAGCTCATCTGGGAGAGCGCGTCGCTGGCAGTGACGAGGTGGTCGGTTCAAGTCCGACTAGCTCCACCACTAATATTTAAATGAGTCTCCTAAGTAAAATTTACGTGCTTCTTTATTACCTAGTATGATATCACTTTCGCCCTCAGCAATTATTTCTCCTGAATGCATTACATAAGAATAGTCACAAATATCTAAAACTTCCCTAACGTTGTGGTCGGTAATTAAAACTCCAATATTTTTATTCATTAATTGTTTTATGAGAACTTTGATATCATCAATTCCTATAGGATCAACACCAGCGGTAGGCTCATCCATAAGTATTATGCTTGGGCTAGAGCAAAGACATCTTGCGATTTCTGTTCTTCTTCTTTCCCCACCACTTAGCATGTGAGGCATTGCCCTTCTTAAATGAGTGAGTGAAAATTCTGTTAATAATTCTTCTAACATATTTTGTTTTTGGTCTTTTGGAAGATTTTGAGTTTCTAATATTGATAGTAGATTGTCTTCAACAGACATGCCTCTGAAAATTGAGGGTTGTTGGGGTAAAAATCCAATTCCTAATTTAGCTCTTTTATACATAGGAAGAGATGTAAGATGAATATCATCAAGTAATATTTCACCTCCATCACAATCAATTAAGCCCATGATCATATAGAATGTTGTCGTTTTTCCAGCACCATTTGGGCCTAGTAATCCAATTGTCTTCCCTCGTTCAAGTTTTAAACTCACGTCTCTTACTATTTGTTTCTGAGAAAAAGTCTTTCTAAGTTTATTTACTACAAGACCATTCATGGATGAAACTAGTTTTGGTTTTATTGTCATTATTTAAATATTAATTATTAGTTATGTAGGCTTCGACCCTTTTTGATGAATTGCTTCTCATTATACTGGTAGAGTTTTTTATATCTAGGTATAATTCGTCGCATTTAACATAGTTATTTTTCTCTATAACTTCTACATTACCCAATAAGTTAAGTTTTTCTGATTTTGGATAATATACTCCTATATCACCTGTTGCAGTAATTTCATCTTTAATTATTTTAACAGAATACTCAGCATTCAATTGCTCTATTTCATTCTTTGTATTATCGAACTTAACAATTAGTCTCTCAGACCAAATCCTAATATCTTTGTTATATGCGTACACATCGCCTGAGAAAACTGAAACTCTGTTTTCACGATCAACTTCAAGATTTTCTGAAGTGACTTTTAATTCATTTGAATAACTATTAATTGTTAATAATAAACTTACAATAATAATATAGAAACTTGTTTTAGACATTACTCAGAGGTGTTTATTAATGATTCAACATTTCCAAAATAAGTAATTTTATTAAAATTATTTGTAATAGTAGAACTGTCAGATAGAATTAATCCCTTCATACTCTCGTGATTAACATTTTCTGCTAATTCAATAATATCATTTTGTATATCAAATGTTGCATAATTTGCGCTAAGTTTTTCTCCATCATCGGTGTAAAAAATGATATTTTCTTGTAATTCTATAAAATTATTATCTTGAGAAAAATTTCCCTTATCTGCCTCTAAGTAAATCCATTTTCCATCTTTAGCTGTTTTGAATTTACCCTCAATCACAAATAGTTTTAGTTCATTATCAGATTTTAACCCCTTCTCAGCTTTTATCTCATAGGTTTTATCACTTAAGCCTTTTTCGGAAAATCTTGGATTATCGATTTCGATAAATGCTTCCTCACCATATGTAAGAGAAGTTGATATAAATAAAATAATAATAGAAAATAATAGATTATCTAGATTCAATAACTTAATTAACATATCTTATGCAATCGTGAATGTGAACAATACCTACAGGAGACTTATTTTTTTCTTTGTCTATTACAAACAAACAAGTAATTTTATTTTTATTCATTATATTCAATGCATCAATAACAAGTATGTTTTGATTAACTAATTTAGGTCTTTGCGTCATTATCACTTTGGCTTTACTTTCAATTAAATGATTATTTATATTTCTTCTCAAATCACCATCGGTAATTACCCCAATTAACTCACTTTTTTTATTTTTTACACCTACATGACCAAATGATTTTTTTGTCATCTCAATAATTACAGATTTCATACTTGCATTCTCTTTTACAATTGGCATTTTCTTTTTAGTATGCATGATATCCTTAACTTGAAGCATCTGTATCCCAAGAGATCCGCCAGGATGTAACTTCTTATAGTCTGAAATTTTAAACTTTTTCAATTTCATTAGAGAAACACATAAAGCATCTCCTACAATCAGTGCCATAGTTGTTGAGGTTGTTGGCGCCATTCCTATTGAACACGCTTCAGCTGCATTTGGTATAATTAAGCTAATATTTGAAGCTTTAATAAGCTCACTTTCAGAATTTGAGGAAATTCCTATAATTGAGATTGAGTATTTTTTGGCAAAATTTAATAGATTTACCAATTCATTACTGTTACCTGAATTAGAAATTATAATAAGTGCATCTTTTTTTGAAATAATGCCTAAGTCTCCGTGACTCATGTCGGTCGGAGAACAATATTGCGATGGGGTTCCAGTTGAGCTCATTGTGCTAGATATTTTGCTTGCAACATGACCAGATTTTCCTACTCCGGTGATAATAACTCTTCCTTTTACTTTTGCGAGGGCTCTAACAGCTTTGTCAAAATTCTTATCTATTATCTTATTGAGTTTTTTTATACCTTGTAACTCAGTATTAATAACTTCTTTCCCATCGTTAATTATTTTATTTTTTGTCATTTACTAACTAGAATGTGAGAATATATCATTATTCCAGCCTCTCAAATCTAACTCAACTCGTGTAGGCAAAAATTCTATACAAGCCTGAACAAGCTTACTTCTATTTTGTCTCTCTAAAATTTTGTCTAATTTTTCTCTAATCTCATGTAAGTGAATTACATCTGTTGCAGCGTAATTAATTTGTTCTTCGGACAAATTTGGATTTGACCAATCACTTGATTGCTGTTTTTTTGAAATATCAATATTCAAAAGTTCTTTGCATAAGTCTTTATAGCCATGTCCTTGCGAATAAGTTCTTGCTATCTTTGAACTAATTTTAGTACAATAAATGTTTTTTATCATGATGTTTAAATCATGTTTAATAGCTGCTAAATCATGTCTGGCATAGTGAAATATAAAGGTTTTATCGCTACTTAATAATTTTTTTAGATTTGGGGCATCAAAATTTTGATCTATAAATTGAACTAGATGACAATCACCTTTTCCATCATAAAGCTGTATTAAGCAAAGCGGGTCCCTATTTGGTTGTAGTCCCATCATTTCACAATCAGCTGCAATAATATTTGAGAAATCAATGCCGTTACCCAAATCATTTTTATGTAAAATAGTTTGCATTGTGTAAGATTTACTCTATTTCAAATCAGTACATAAAGGTATATTTAAAAAATATGAAGAAAAAAACGATCGCATTGATAGGTGGATCTGGGTTTTTAGCTAAATATTGTATTTCTGAACTTCTTAAAGAGGGCCACAATTTGAAAATTGTATGCAGAAATCCTCATTTGGCTGGTCACTTGAGAATGATGGCGCCAATAGAACAATTAGATATTGTAAAAGGCAACATTATGCTTAAGCACACAATTGAGCCATATATAAAAAACTCTGATGTTGTTATTAATTTTGTAGGTGTTTTAAATGATAGTTCTGGTGGTCAATCTTTCGAAAATTGTCATTCTTTAGGGCCCAAAAATATCGCAGATTTATCTGCAAAATATAAGGTTGAGAAATTTATCCATTTTTCATCCATTGGAGCTGATATCGAAAGCGACTCAAAATATCAACAATCAAAAGGCTTAGGAGAGCAAAATATTCAAAAAAGTTATCCCAACACAATTATAATTAGACCATCGATAGTTTTTGGACCTGGTGATGGTTTTTTTTCAGTTCAAGCCAAATTATTAAAAAGTTTACCAGTTGTACCGTTATTCGCTAATAACAAATACCAATGTGTTTATGTTAAAGATATCGCCACAGCTATAAACAGACTTATTTTGGATGATAAATATAATGGTAAGATATTTGAATTTGGTGGACCGGAAAAAATGAGTCTAAAAGAAATATACCAGTTGATCTTAGACACTTTAAAAATTAAAAGACTAATAGTTCCAGTTCCATTGTCTTTTGCGAACTTTATTGCGTTTATGATGCTGCCCTTACCCTCTCCACTAATAACTTTTGATCAAGTAAAACTTCTAAGAAAAGATAACGTCATCTCTAAAACTGAATTTAATTTAGAAAAATTAGGAATTGAACCAAGTTCGCCAAGAAGTATTATAAGTACATATATTTGATTGTTTAAGTGAAATAAATCAAAATTATCGATCCAAGTATTATTCGATAAATTACAAATGGTATCATCGAATTATTTTTTACCCAATTTAGCAATATACTTATTGATAAGTATGCAGTAATGAAAGAAATAATAAAACCAGAAAATAAATACAAAAAATTTATTGCAATTGAGTCATTCGCTATTTCAAAAGCAGGAATTGAGGCTGATATTAGTATTACAGGTATTGATAAGAGCATTGAAAATTTTGCAGCCTCGACTCTATTTAAACCAACTATTCTTGAACCCGTATAAACAACACCTGCTCTTGAAGCACCTGGAATAATCGCGAAAATTTGAAAAAAACCAACAACAAGAGATTTCTTATAAGATAGACTATCCACTTTAAGACTTTCCTCATTAGATCTGATATCCGCAAAATAAAGCGCTAAACCAAAGACTATAGTTGACAGACCTATAAAATGTAGATCTCTGAAGATTTCAGCAAAACCAGACATATAAGCTAAGCCACCAATAAAAATTATAGGTAATGATGCAACGATCAAATTTTGATTTATCTTTGTTTTAGATATTTTGTTCGACGAAAAGAAAGGCATTATGAATTTAAAGAAGTTAAGTGCCTCAGTTCTAAAATAAATCAATACAGCCATCAAAGTGCCTAAATGAAGGCTTATATCGAGAGATAAATTTTCTCTTATATTCATCATTTCTGCAGTAATAAGTAAGTGAGCTGAACTTGAAATTGGAAGGAATTCAGTAATTCCTTGAATAATTGCTAAAATAATTACAGGAAAAATATGCATAACAGATATGAAAAAATAGAGTTTTACGCCAAATAGGCAAGCAAAAGTTCTATTTATGTCATAATGTATGACTATTAATATATTATTAGACTGATATAAAACTACTCAAATTATTAATGAGATTCTATATATGTCAATAATTATGACATAATTAAAAATTATGCTTAAATTTACTGATCTAAATCAAGAGTATCCTGATAAGAGATTATCAAAAGATAGAAAAAAAGACTTTCGAGAAATCTATGATAATTTCATTAAAAATAGTGCAAAAGAGCAGTCTAGCAGATGCTCTCAATGTGGCGTTCCATATTGCACAGTTCACTGTCCACTTCATAACCATATACCTGATTGGCTAAAGCTTGCCGCAGAGGACAGGCTGGAAGAGGCTTATGAAATTTCATCAAGTACAAATAATATGCCTGAGATATGTGGCAGGATATGTCCACAAGATAGATTATGTGAAGGTAATTGTGTAATCGAGCAATCAGGACATGGATCCGTAACAATTGGCTCAGTAGAGAAATATTTAACAGATAATGCATTTGAGAGTGGATGGATTACTCCTCTCAAGGTTGAAAGGAGTATAGAAAAAGAAAATAGCATAGGTGTAATTGGTGCAGGACCAGCAGGACTAGCAGCGGCAGAAGAACTTAGAAAAAAAGGTTACAAGGTTCATGTTTACGATCGTTACGACAGAGCCGGTGGATTATTGATTTACGGTATTCCAAATTTTAAATTAGAAAAAGATATCGTTCAAAGGAGAATGCAATACTTAAAAGATTCTGGAATTAATATTCATCTTAATGTTGAAATTGGAAAAGATATAAAATTTGAAGACCTTCAAAAAAAACATGATGCAGTTTTAATAGCTACAGGTGTTTATAAAGCTAAAGAAATTAACCTGGGTGAAAGTACAAGTAACATAATTCCAGCATTAGAATACTTAACCGCATCTAATCGAAAAGGACTTGGAGATGAAGTTAAGAAATTTGATGAAGGTGAGTTGGATGCAAAAGGTAAAGACATTGTGGTCATTGGTGGCGGTGACACGGCAATGGACTGTGTACGAACTGCTGTAAGACAAAAAGCTAAATCTGTGAAATGTTTATATCGTAGAGATAAAGAAAATATGCCTGGTTCTGCAAGAGAGGTAAATAATGCTGAAGAGGAAGGCGTTGAATTCATGTGGCAATCTCTCCCAATTAATATGAATGTTTTAAAAAATGGTTACCAAATTGAATGCGTCAAAATGAGATTGAGTGAGCCTGATGCCGATGGAAGAAGAACACCTCAACAAATAGATGGATCTGATTTTAATTTGAAGGCTGATATGGTCATAGCTGCTCTAGGTTTCTCTCCTGAAAATTTACCCACACTTTTTAATGTTAAAGATTTACCAGTGACAAAGTGGGGCACAGTAAGGGTTGGTTTCAATACTATGATGACTGATATTGATGGAGTCTTTGCTGCAGGAGATATTGTTCGAGGGGCTTCACTAGTAGTTTGGGGAATAAGGGATGGTCGAGATGTGGCCAATTCAATACATAGTTATATTGAAGCTAAAAAACTGGCAGAGGTTAGTAAGGTTAAAGCATCATGAGTTCAGATTTAAATAGATACAGAAAAAATAAGCAAGTCTTGGAAGAAGGGCACCTTTATAGTCCTAAACAAGAGCACGATGCATGCGGTGTTGGCTTTGTAGCATCAGTTGATGGTAAGCAAAGAAGAGAAGTTGTAGAAGGTGGTATCGATGCGCTAAAAGCTGTGTGGCACAGAGGTGCTGTTGATGCTGATGGTAAGACAGGGGATGGTGCCGGCATACTTACTCAAATACCTATAAACTTCTTTGATGACGAAATTGCTAAAACAGGCCATGAAAAAAGAGACGAGCCTTTAGGCATTGGTATGATGTTTTTGCCAAGAAACGACTATGCAGCATTAGAAAAATGTCGAACAATAATTGAGTCTGAACTTCTTGATCATGGATACTATATATATGGCTGGAGACAAGTGCCTATTAATAACAGTGTTATTGGTGAAAAAGCTAATTCAACTAGACCTGAGATTGAGCAGGTTATGTTTGTTAATAACATTGAAAGAGAAAGTAATTTTGATTATTCAAAAGAATTATATCTAGTAAGACGTCGACTTGAAAAGAGAATAGCAAAACAGCAAATTAATGGGTTTTATGTATGCTCTCTAAGTTTTGAGTCAATCATTTACAAGGGACTATTTTTAGCTGAACAACTTTCCATATTCTATCCTGATTTAGCTAATAATAATTTTGTTTCTTCTTATGCAGTGTTTCATCAGAGATATTCTACAAATACCTTTCCATCCTGGGGTTTGGCGCAACCATTTAGAATGTTGGCTCACAATGGGGAGATAAATACAATTTCCGGAAATACAAACTGGATGAGAAATCATCAAACAAGAATTACATCAGAAATTTTTGGTGATGATAGTGAACAAGTTAAACCAATTATAGAAAAAAATGTTTCTGACTCTGCTGCCTTAGATGCCGCATTTGAATTATATGTTAGAGCTGGAAGATCAGTTCCTCTTGTTAAAACTCTTCTAATACCAGAGGCGTGGTCAAAAAGAAGTGAACTAATGCCAATTGAGCATAGAAATATGTATGAGTTTTCTAATGCTATTGTAGAACCATGGGATGGACCCGCAGCAATAGCTGCAGTTGACGGAAATTGGATTATTGGTGGTATGGATCGAAATGGCTTAAGGCCAATGCGGTACTCTGTATCAAATGACAACATAATATACGTTGGTTCTGAAACAGGAATGGTCAGGGTTGATGAGTCAAAGATAGTTGAAAAAGGCAGACTGGGCCCTGGAGATATAATTGGAATAAATTTGAAGGAAGGAAAAATTTATCGTAACTCTGATTTAAAAGACTATCTTGCGAAAGAAGCTCCTTATGAAGAGTATGTCAAAAAAATAATTCGATTAGATAAAAGAGTAACAGTTTCAAGAGAGTCGACAGTTATAGAAACTGAAAAATTAAGAAAAAGAATGATCGCGGCTGGTTTCACAATGGAAGAACTAGAACTTATTCTTCATCCAATGGTGAGTGATGCCAAGGAATCTACTGGAAGCATGGGTGATGATACTCCTGTTGCAGTATTATCGGACAAGTATCGGCCATTATCTCATTTTTTTAGACAAAAGTTTAGTCAGGTAACAAACCCTCCAATTGATAGTCTAAGAGAGCAAAGCAGAATGAGTTTAAAAACTCGATTTGGAAATTTACAAGACATTCTATCTCCTAATCCTTATGAAGAAAATGTTTTTGTAATTGATAGTCCATTTATAACAAATGGGTTGTTCAAAAAGATTTCTGCTCGGGGACAAGAGTCTACAACTGTAATTGATTGTACAGTTCATAAGGATAATTTTAATTTAAAAGAGGAAATAAAGCGTATTCAATTCGAGTCTGAGACTGCAGTTTTAAGTGGAAAGTCTCATATCGTACTGTCTGATATTAGTGCGGACCACGACAAATTATCTTTACCAATGATATTGATCACCGCTGCAGTTCACACAGATTTGACACGTAAAGGTATAAGATCTTTTGTATCATTGCACGTAAGGTCTGCAGAGTGTCTGGATACTCATTACTTTGCTGTACTTATTGGTGTTGGCGCCACGACCGTAAACCCTTACTTAGCATTGGACTGTATTTATGAAAGACAACAAAAAGGACTCTTTGGAAATCTATCTTACGAGGAATGCGTTGAGCGATATAAAAAAGCAGTAGACCAAGGCTTACTCAAGGTTATGTCTAAGCTTGGAATTTCAGTTATCAGTGCTTACAGGGGCGGATTTAATTTTGAAGCTGTTGGCTTAAGCCGTTCAATGGTTAATGAATATTTCCTAGGTGTACAAAGTCGTATGTCTGGCATTGGTTTATCCGGAATTGAAAAAAAACTAACCGATCTTCATAATTATGCGTATTCGAATAGCGTACAAACATTGCCAATTGGTGGTATATATCGGTATAGAAACGGTGGTGAAACTCATGCTTATGAAGGGAAGTTGATACACCTTCTGCAAACAGCAGTGGCAGATGACTCTTATGAGATGTTTAAAAAATATTCAAACTCCATGAGCAACTTTGCTCCAATCAATATTAGAGATTTGCTCGAGTTTAAAGAAAGTGAAAGTTCAATCGAATTAAGCGAAGTAGAATCAATAACGTCTATCAGAAAGCGCTTCGGTACAGGTAGTATGTCACATGGAGCCCTTTCAAAGGAGGCCCATGAAACACTAGCAATAGCAATGAATCGGATCGGAGGTGCTTCTTGTTCAGGCGAAGGTGGTGAATCGATTGAAAGATCGAAGCCTCTCAATAATGGAGACAGTGCTAACTCAAGAGTAAAACAAGTAGCTTCCGCAAGGTTTGGTGTAACAACTGAATATTTAAATAACTGTGAGGAAATAGAAATTAAAATAGCACAAGGAGCTAAGCCAGGTGAGGGTGGTCAGCTTCCTGGATTTAAAGTAACTGCTGAGATAGCCAAGCTTCGTCACTCAACAGAAGGTGTTACACTAATCAGCCCTCCACCACATCACGATATTTATTCAATAGAAGATCTTGCTCAACTTATTTATGATCTTAAACAGGCAAACCCAGATGCCAGAGTTTGTGTAAAGCTTGTAGCGTCATCTGGAATTGGAACAATAGCGGCAGGTGTTGCGAAGGCTAAAGCTGACGTCATTTTAATTTCAGGACATAATGGCGGAACTGGAGCAAGTCCTCAAACAAGTATTAAATATGCGGGTATCCCATGGGAAATGGGCTTAACAGAAGTGAATCAAGTTTTGACACTTAACGGCTTAAGGCAAAACGTTGTGCTTAGAACTGATGGTGGTATCAAAACAGGTCGTGACGTTGTAATTGCTGCAATTATGGGTGCCGAGGAGTTTGGTGTTGGCACAACTTCACTGGTTGCGATGGGCTGTATAATGGTAAGGCAATGTCACTCAAACACATGTCCAGTTGGAGTTTGTACTCAAGATGAGGACTTAAGAGCGAGATTTTCAGGTAGTCCTGAAAAAGTGGTTAACCTTTTTAGTTATATAGCTGAAGAGGTAAGAGAAATCTTAGCAAAACTAGGATTCAAAAGCCTAAACGAAATCATTGGAAGAACTGACCTTTTGTATCAAATATCAAGGGGATCAACTCATTTAGATGACTTAGACCTTAATTCATTGCTCATTCAAGCGGAAAAGGATCCAAACGTAGAATACTTTAGCCACTCCATTATCAATGACGTTGGGTCAACACTTGACCAAAAAATTATTGAGGATGCATCTAAATTTTTACAAACAGGTCAAAAAACTGAACTAAATTATCCCATTAAAAATACCGATAGAGCTGTTGGTACAAGATTATCGTCAACTATATACAGAACTTTCAAAGATAAGAAAGTTAATAAAGAACATCTGACTATTAATCTGACTGGGTCAGCGGGTCAGTCGCTAGGAGCTTTTGCTATTAAAGGACTAAAAATAAATCTTTATGGAGATTCAAATGATTATGTTGGTAAAGGTTTATCTGGTGCAACTATTTCAATTCGACCTCATAAGAATAGTAATTTAGTTACAAATGAAAATACAATAATCGGAAATACAGTTCTTTACGGTGCTACTTCAGGAGAGTTATATGCTGCTGGGCAAGTAGGTGAGCGGTTTGCTGTAAGGAATTCAGGGGCGATTACAGTTGTGGAAGGATGCGGCTCTAACGGCTGTGAGTACATGACTGGCGGCACTGTTGTTGTGCTTGGAAAAACTGGAGATAATTTCGGAGCGGGAATGACAGGAGGTATGGCTTTTATTTATGATGAGGATAAAAAATTTAATCAGAGAGTTAACGCTGAAACTCTAATTTTCGATATTATAACATCTGAATATTGGACAAATGAACTTAACCAAATTATTCTTTCACATTATCAAAATACGGGAAGTCTTCACGCGAAGAGCATATTAGACAATTGGGAAACTGAAATACAAAAATTTATACACGTATGTCCAAAAGAGATAGTAAACATTCTTCCTCAGCCATTAGGCTTCAAAGATCAGTTGAAGAAGGTCAACTAGATAAAAGTATTGAACTTAAAAAATTAATAGAACAGCATGGTTTTGATACTTTTGGTATTGTAGATATAAACCCGAACTTGGATTTTAAAAAAGAACTAGATGAGTTCTTGGAAAAAAATCATCATGGTGAAATGGCATGGATGGAGAAAAGATCTAATTGTAGATCAAATCCAAATATTTTGTGGGATGAAGCTCAGTCAATAATTGTTCTTGGGATCAACTATCACTTTGAATGTAATTCGCTTGAGTTATTATCCGAAAAAAATAAGGGTATAATTTCAGTTTATTCAAGAAATTCTGATTATCATAAAATAATTAAAAAAAAATTGAAAAGTCTTTCATTTGAAATTTCAAAGTTGCTTAATTGTAGTTTTAAATACTTTGTGGATACAGCTCCTGTTATGGAAAAGCCTATTTCTATGAAAGGCGGTATTGGTTGGCAAGGCAAGCATACAAACCTAGTTTCAAAAGACTTTGGGTCATGGTTATTTCTTTCTTCAATTTTTGTTGATAAAAAAATTAATAATACTCGCCCGGAAATTGATCATTGCGGTTCATGTTCAAGCTGTATTGATGTATGCCCAACTAATGCAATTGTTGAACCTTACAAATTAGATGCTACTAAATGTATTTCATATCTCACGATAGAACATAAAGGAATTATAGATAAAAATTTAAGAAAACTAATTGGAAATAGGATTTATGGTTGTGATGATTGTTTAGCAGTTTGTCCCTGGAATAAATTTGCAAAAAAATCTAAAGAAATTAGCTTTCATCCAAGAGATGATCTTATCAAACCTGATTTAGGTGCTTTTTTAAGTTTAACAGATGAAGATTTCAGAAAAAAGTTTTCTAAATCGAGCATTAAAAGGATCGGCAGAGATAGATTTTTAAGAAATGTATTGATCGCAGTTGGAAATAGTAAGGAAAAAAAATACAAGAAAGATATCGAGGCGCTTTTAAAAGATGAGTCTTCTACTGTAAGAGCAATGGCTGTTTGGTCATTAAAGCAAGTGATTGATAGTAATCATATTGAAAACTATAAAAAAAAATATTTCGCTCTTGAAAAAAATAAAAATGTTCAAGAAGAATGGTTAAATTAGACTTATGATTTTTATATTTGGTTATGGATATACAGCCAAACATCTTGTAAGCAAAGTAAGTGATAAAGAAATTTTTGCCACTTCTCGAAGTCTAAATAGTTTACAAATTAATCAAAAAAACATTCGAATCATTGACCCTTCGAAGACCCCCAATATTCTGGAAAAATATAAAAATGAAATAACTCATTTAGTTATATCTGTGCCACCAGATCAAAGTGGTGATATTTTTTTAAAAAATATAAATTTTAATTTACATGAATTAATTAATCTTAAATGGATTGGCTACTTGTCTGCTACAAGTGTTTATGGCGATCATGACGGTCAATTTGTGAGTGAAACCTCAAGATTACTTACTAAGTCTAAAAGAGGAATTAGCCGCCAGCTTGCAGAGGATCAGTGGTGTCAGTTATCTAAAAAATATAATCTACCCTTACATATTTTTAGAATTGCTGGCATATATGGACCAGAAAGAAATATTCTTGAGAGAATTCAATCTCGAAATTTCAAAAGAATAATAAAAAAGGGACATTTTTTTTCAAGAATATATATCAATGATTTAACAAATATTATTTTAGCCTCAATGAACAAACCGAATCCTATTTCTATATACAATATTGCTGACGACTGCCCGTCTACTCTTGATGATGTGATCGACTATATTTCAAAAAAGATTTCAATTATCATACCCAATGAAGTTCTTTATGAAACGTTAAGTAACAAAGAAAAAGTAGAAAGCTTTTTTTCTGAAAATAAAAAAGTGAGCAACAGGCTTATCAAAGAAGAACTTGGTATTATTTTAGAATATCCCTCATATAAAGAAGGTTATAATCAAATCATTAATTTAAATAATTAAATTCCTGTATTCGACTCAACTTGTAATCTACTAATTGCGATCCCAATTACTACAAGTATAACACCAATTAATAATGAAAATTTCAGTGGTTCATTCATTAATGCCCAGCCATAAAATATTCCAAATACAGGAATTAAATATGCTACCTGCATCATGAAAGTAGTTCCTGCAGTTCTGATCAATATTTGTCTCAGACTAAATGCTAGGCCTGTTGGGATTATGCCTAAATAAAACAATGCAGAAATCGCTGTAAGATTCATTTCATAATTTACTGGTTCAGCAAATAATAGCATCAATGGAATAAGCCATATACTTCCCCACGCGAGCGTATTCATCGTAACCATATCGGAAGGCAAGTTTGAAACTTTTCGAATAATTAAATTTGATACCACATATGAACAACCCGCTAAATAAATCGCTAGAGCGCCGATAAAACTTGACATATCAGTTACAAAGATTTGCACTCCAACCGCGAACACAACTCCAGAAAAACCAATTACAGTTCCTATCATTTTTCTAAGGTTTAATTTTTCATCATCTGTAAAATAATGTGCCAATATCAATGCAAGAAAAGGGTTAGCTGACATTATAATAACACCTATGTTGCTAGGCAGAGTTAATAATCCGTAAGGGATCAAAGTGAAAGGTATTGCGGCATTAAATAATCCAATAATTGCGTAAGTAAAAGTATTTTCTCTAAAAAGCTGAAGGTTTCCTGCTCTATATAGAACTGCTAAAAGAAGAAAAATCGCCCCAATAAATGTTCTAAAAAACCCTATTTCAATTGGATTAAACATAAAGTTGCAAAACTTTATTGCTACAAAAGAGGCTCCCCAAACAGCACCAAGAAATACCAAAAGTGAATAATTATTAAGAGTTGAATTCATTACAATAATTCTTCGATATTTTTGTATAAAGTATTTAGATCAGTCTCTCTTGAAAGACTATGATCTCCATCTTCAATAATTGTCAGTTTTTTATTTTTACTTTCCAATAATTCAATAATTTTCTCAGAAGTTGTAAAACTCACTACCTGATCTTTCCTTCCATGAAGAAGCCTTACAGGACAAGAGATATCTATTGGCTTTGTTAAGAGCATATTTTTTTTTCCATCTTCAAGAAATTTATAAGTTATGGTGTAATCTTCAGCGTACTTATCCCAATTAATTATAATTTTACCTTCAGACTTAATTTGTTTTTTTTGTTCAACACTTAGTCTATTCCATTCACCTACAACAAAATCTGGTGCTGATGCTATGCCTACTAGACCATGCACATAATTTGATTTTTGCTTAGATACAATCAAAGAAATCCATCCACCCATACTCGAACCGATAATAATATTTTTATTTGATTTAAATTTTTCAAATATTTCACTCGCTTCTATTGACCACTTACTAATTCCGCCATCTTCAAATCTACCCTTTGACACGCCATGACCAGAATAGTCAAATCTCAAAAAATTCAATTTATTCTTAATGCACCATTTACTCAAAGCAGTTGCCTTTGTTCCATCCATGCTTGAGCTGTACCCTCCAAAGAAGAAAATTGTTGTTTGCGATTCTAGATCATCTTTTGAATAAGCGATTTGTTCATCAAATGAAGAATTTATATAATTAATTTTATTTTCCATAATGATTTACTATTAATCATTTAACTATTAGAAATACTATATGCAATCAAAAATTTGCGTATTACAAGTAATACCTAATCTTGATGTTAGTGGTGCTTCTCAAGGATGTGTTGATGTTGCAAATTTTTTGTCAGAGAAGAACTACAATTCTTATATTCTAACTCA
>CACANZ010000012.1 GCA_902533965.1 uncultured Pelagibacteraceae bacterium
TTTTTTATAAATGTTATTTTCTATATCATTTAATTCGTTAAGAACTTGTTCATATTCTTGAGCTTTTTTTACTCCAGATAAGAAATGCTTTAATATATATAAAGAATTAGAAGCATTATCATATACAATTAATATCTGAGGAATAAAAAGTATAAGTTCAGGAGTCATTAAAGTGTTCTTTTTTTTGAACTTAGATATGTCCTCGATATTATAAATATTTTCATATGATATATAACCAAAAAAAGCACCTGCCATAGGCGGCAGTTTTTTGTCTTTTAAAAATTTATATTTACTTATTGTTCTATCAATTTTTAAAAATGCATTTTTATTTTTTGAAGAAAGTTTTTTTTCTTTAGCTTTTTTTCTATTGTTTATTTCTATTGTTTTAATTGTATTGTAACCACATATAGAATATCTTCCCTTATCCTTACCTTTTTCAACAGATTCATAGAGAAAGCTAAAATTATTGTTTTCTACAATATTAATAAACTCAGGAATAGGGTCTGATTTAAATTTTTTTATTTTTTTATAAAATATAAAATTATGTTTGTTTTTAAAGGATATTAAATATTGATTTTTAGTATGAGAAAAATTCATTACATGAACAGTTTATCTATATTTTGATCATAAATTTCATAAGATGAATTTTGAATAATTTCTGATGCCATTATGTCAACTAGTGATGAATTAAAATTATTATTTATATTTATTTTAACAGAATTATAAAAATCATCAGAAATTTGATTTCCTGGCATAATAATTTCAGTAACAATACCAATTCCAATTCCTCCATCAGAGGTTAGAATTTTAAATGGTTGATTAAGTTTATTATTAAATGCACTTACAACTGTTTCATTCTGAAAGTCCGAGTTTGTACGATTAATCTTTTCAAATTTTAGCAAATTATAATCATTGTTAAGCACATATTCAGAAAAAGTAACTTCATTTTTTAACTTAATTGAATTTAAAATGTCATGTGAAAGTTTATCAAGGTTTTTATTTTTTTGCTCGGCTACATAGTCGATTATAACTTTCTCTCTAATTTTTTCTAAATTAGGTACGTAAGATTTTTGCTTTTCTTTAACTGTAAAAATATAGGCAATATTTTCTTTGATTATTATTTCTGAAATAAATCCGACTGGAGTATTTTCATCCAAAAATGAATTTTCTTCTCCTAATTTTACTGCGAACTGTTCAAAATCTATGTTTTCAGATACTTTGATGTTTACTTGATTTTCAACTATTTCATCAAACGTATAATCATTAATTAGCAATTCGTCTAAAATATTAATGGCGTCATCAAATTCTTGATATGCATCCTCTAAAGCTAGGTATTCTATAATTTCACTTTTAACATTTTCAAAATCTATTACTTTTTCATCATTTACTTCATTTACCCTAAATAAATAAAACCCTAAATCATCGTAGCTAATGGGCGCGCTCAAGGTATTAACATCTAATTTAAAAATAAACTCTGAAATATTTTTAGAGAAAGTACCACCAGTAAATCTTTCTATATTTGAAAGCTTAAAATCATTTATTTTAATGTACTCATTAAAATCATTTATATTTTTATCTGCTACTGCATCGTAAAAATCATAAGCTTCTGACTCGTTGCTAAATCTTATAAATTGAATATTTCTGCTTTCTTCTTCAGTATATTGATCAATATTATTGCTGTAGTAATCTTGAGCTTCACTAGTATTAATATTTTCTTTTCTTTTAAAGTCATTAATGTTTACTTCAATAAAGTCTATAATAGTTTTCTCAGGAATTAGATAATTCAATTTATTATCCAAATAGTAATCATTGATTAAATTATTGTTTGTATCAATTTTAACTTCATTTTTATTCAATAAAAAATAACTAATTGTTCTCTTTTCACCTTCATAGTCATATAGTTTATTAATAATTGCATCACTTATATAATTATCAGCATTAAAACTTTCAAAAATAATACCTTGAAAAATAGTATTTTCTATTTCTTTCAGAAAAGCTTCTTCAGATTGAAAATTATTCAAAATAAAATTTTTGTACTTAATGTTAGAAAATGTTTCATTGCTGTCTTTGAATTCATCCAAATTAGATATCACTGATTTCAGAGACTCTTCATTTAAATATATGCCTCTTTTTTTAGCGTAATCATTAACCATTTTAGAATAAATAAGATCTTGTAGCAGTAGATTATGAAGTTTCAACTCATAAGCTTCTTTGAGGCTTAAATTTGAATTAGTATTTTGATTATAATCTCTTACAGTTTGTTGAAACTTTACATAAAATTCATCAAGTGATATTTTTTCATTACCTACTTTTGCAGCAAGTTGACTGTTGCCGGAAGAAAGTATGTCACCCACGCCCCACAGAGCAAAACTTAAAACCATTATAGCAAGAAGTAATTTGCCAAAAATCGATGAAACTAAATTTCTTATTATATCTAACATTTTTTACTATGATGGTATAAATTAGAGTTTATAAAAGGAATAATCACGAATGAAAAGGGTTAAATATACTATCGCTAATTGGAAGATGAATGGCTTAAATGGTGCTGTAAAGGTAGTTAATTCCATTGACAGGCATATTAAAAAAACAAGGCATAAAAAATCTAAAGTTGTCATTTGCCCTCCTTTTACATTATTGACTAATTTCATTAACGCAAATACTGGAATTGATTTTGGGGGCCAAGACTGTCATCACTTAAATGAAGGTGCATTTACTGGATGTATCAGTGCTCAAATGCTTAAATCTGCAGGATGTAAATATGTCATAATAGGTCATTCCGAAAGAAGGGAGTATCAAAAAGAAACATCAAAAGAACTGAATTTAAAAATTGATATTGCAAACAAATATAATTTAAAAATTATTTACTGCATTGGTGAGAAATTAAATGAAATAAAGATTAGAAAAAAAATTCTCAATAGACAGCTTAGATCTCTTCCAAAAAAGATAAATGTAAAAAATCTTATTATTGCTTACGAACCTGTCTGGGCCATTGGGACTGGTAAAACTCCTACAATAGATGATATCAATAGTATACATTTAGATATTCGAAATTTACTCTCGAAAAAAATTGGTAAATCTAAAAGTCAAAATATATCGATATTATATGGAGGGTCAGTCAATCCTTCTAATGCTTGCGATATTTTAAATTTAGATCAAGTAGATGGGGCTTTAGTGGGTGGCGCATCTTTAAAATCAAAAGATTTTAGTAAAATAATTGATTCTTACTCATAATTAGATATATAAGTCTTCTTTATGGAAACATCTTTATTAATTATCCATGCTATACTTGCAGTTGTATTAATTATCGTCGTATTGCTTCAAAGAGCAGAGGGTGGTGCTCTTGGCATTGGAGGTGGCAGTGACGGAATGTCTCCTAGAGGCAGTGCTGATATATTAACAAGAACTACCGCTATTATTGCTGTATTATTTGTTATTACAAGTATAAGCCTAACTGTTTTAAGTCTAAAATCATCAGATAGAACTTTAAAATTTGACAATACAGGCACAGAGCGAACGAAAGAAGATTTAATTGAAGATTTGCCTGAATTACCACAACTAGATTAATATCTTTGATTTAATCAAGACTCTGTTGTATAAAATACTTCCATGACGCGATTTATATTTGTAACAGGCGGCGTGGTATCATCTCTTGGTAAAGGTTTAGCTTCAGCCTCTTTAGCATCACTACTTCAACATCATGGTTATAAAGTAAGAATTAGAAAATTAGATCCTTATCTTAATGTTGATCCCGGAACAATGAGTCCATATCAGCATGGTGAAGTTTATGTTACAGATGATGGCGCTGAAACAGATTTAGACCTAGGTCATTATGAAAGATTCACTGGTGTAGTTTCTAAAAAATCTGACAACATCACATCTGGAAGAGTGTATCAAAAAATTATAACAAAAGAGAGAAAAGGCGAGTACCTAGGCGCTACAGTGCAAGTTATTCCACATGTTACAAATGAAATTAAAGAATTTATTTCAAACGATCTTGAGCAAGAAGATTTTGTGATATGTGAGATAGGCGGAACAATTGGAGATATTGAAAGCTTACCTTTTATAGAAGCAATAAGACAATTTCATAATGATAATGAGCATGAGAATTCTTTATTTATTCATGTTACTTTGGTACCATACATTGCAAGTTCAGGTGAATTAAAAACAAAACCTACTCAACATTCGGTAAAAGAATTGAGGAGTTTGGGTATACAACCAAATATTTTATTGTGTAGATCTGACAGAATAATACCTGAAGGTGAAAGAAAAAAAATTGGCTTATTCTGCAATGTTCAGCATAAATGTGTAATACAAGCGATAAATGCAAATTCAATTTACGAAGTTCCAATTAATTTTTATAATGAAGGATTAGATAAGAGAGTTTTAGAATATTTCAATTTAGATGCAAATAAAACTATAGATCTTAAAATGTGGTCTCAAGTTTCTAAACATGTTCTTGAACCTGAAGGAAAGGTCGTAATTGGAATAGTAGGCAAATATACAGGGCTTGCAGATGCTTATAAATCACTAAACGAAGCATTATCTCATGGTGGAATTTTTAATAATGTAAAAGTCGAATTAAAATGGTTTGAGTCTGAAGAATTAAATAGTTCGAATACGTCAAGCTTATTAGCAAATTGTCATGGCATTTTAGTTCCAGGGGGATTTGGTGAACGAGGTTCAGAAGGAAAAATTGCAGCAATTAAGCATGCAAGAGAAAACAAAATACCATATTTTGGAATATGTTTTGGAATGCAACTTGCAGTTATAGAGATGGCAAGAAATATTTTAGGCATGCAGGATGCAAATTCGAGCGAATTCTCTAATTGCACTAATTCAATTGTCGGCCTAATGACAGAGTGGACAACTTCAGATAATACGACCGAAAAGAGATCTAAAAATGACGACCTTGGGGGAACGATGAGACTTGGATCATATGAAGCAAAATTAAAAAAAGGTAGTAAAATATATAATATATATAAAGATGAAATTATTAATGAAAGACATCGTCACAGATATGAAGTTAACAATAAATTTGCTGAAGAGTTTGAGAATAAAGGTGTTATCTTTTCTGGTTATTCACCTGATGGATTATTACCTGAAACTGTTGAACTGAATGATCATCCATGGTTTATTGGAGTTCAATATCACCCTGAATTAAAATCAAAGCCATTTGAACCACATCCTTTATTTAAGTCATTTATAGATGCAGCTAAAAAGATACAAATATGAATAAAGTAGTAAAATTGAATAATTTTGAATTTTCTAATAATGATAAATTAAACCTAATAGCTGGACCATGTGTACTTGAGTCTCATAGTCATGCTAAAAAAATGGTTGAGGCTCTCTTAGAAATTACTTCAAAATTAAAAATCAATTTTGTTTATAAGACTTCTTTTGATAAGGCCAACCGTACTAGTTTATATTCTGAGAGAGGTTTAGGTATTGATGCTTCATTAGAAATATTTAAATCACTTAAAGACGAATATAAAATAAATATTTTAACAGATATACACAATGTATCTGACTGTGAGAAAGTAAAAGATTATGTTGATATACTACAAATTCCAGCTTTTTTATGTAGACAGACAGATTTATTAATTGCTGCAGCAAAAACTGATTTAATAGTAAATATTAAAAAAGGTCAGTTTTTAGCTCCATTGGATATGATTAATGTCTCTAAAAAAATTGAAGAGAGCGGCAATAAGAAAATACTTTTAACTGAAAGAGGGGCTTCATTTGGTTATAATAATTTAGTTTCTGATATGAGGTCACTCGAAATTATGAAAAGTGAGATAGGCTACCCTGTAATTTTTGACGCAACTCACTCCGTGCAGTCACCCGGCGGAATGGGTGACAAAAGTGGGGGAGATAGAAAGTATGTGCCGGCTCTATCAAAAGCAGCTGTAGCAGTTGGTGTTGCAGGGGTATTTATGGAAACTCATAATGATCCAGATAACGCTCCTTCCGATGGACCAAATATGGTCAAATTAGATGATATGAATGGTTTGATAAAAAAACTCATTGAAATTGACAATCTCATCAAAGAAAAATAAGTAATTTAAGATAACAAAGATATTTATGCATTTAATAAAAAATATTGTTTCCAGACAAATATTCGACAGCAGAGGTAACCCTACTGTTGAAACAGACGTTTTTCTATCAAACGGTGTTTTTGGTAGAGCTGCTGTTCCATCAGGCGCATCAACTGGTAAAAATGAGGCTTTTGAATTAAGAGATAACAAAAAGGAATATCATGGAAAGTCTGTTTTAAAGGCAGTAGACAATGTCAATACGGTAATTTTTGATACACTTTCTGGTTATGATGTTCTTGAACAAGAAGAAATTGATGAGACTTTAATAGAATTAGATGGAACACCAAATAAAAAAAAGTTAGGGGCTAATGCAATATTAAGTGTTTCACTTGCTTGCGCAGATGCGGCCTCAAAATATTTGGGAATACCTCTTTACAAATATTTAGGAGGCTCCAAAGCACTGAGAATGCCAACACCTATGCTTAATATCATAAATGGAGGAGCCCATGCGAATAATAATTTATCATTTCAGGAATTCATGATTATACCTGTAAAATGCAAAACATTTACAGAGTCTATTAGAAAAGCATCTGAAGTTTTTCATACACTTAAACAAATTTTAGAGAAAAAAAATATATCAACTGCAGTTGGTGATGAAGGTGGTTTCGCGCCGAATTTAAAAAATGAAGACCATGCATGCGCACTAATAAAAGAAGCAATCACAAAAACAGGATATAAATTAGGAAAAGATTTCCTCTTGTCATTGGATGTTGCAGCATCTGAATTTTATACTAATAACAAATATAAAATCTTATCAGAGAAAAAATCATTTTCTAGTGATCAATTTTCTGATTATTTAATCAAATTGTGCAAAAAATATTCTATTATTTCTCTTGAAGATCCATTTGCAGAAGATGACTGGAAAGCATGGCAAAAATTTAATCAAAATTATGGATCTGAAATACAAATTGTTGGTGACGATATATTTACTACAAATATAGATTTAATTGCAAAAGGCATTAAATTGAAAGCTGCAAACGCTGTCTTAATAAAGGTAAATCAAATAGGAACGTTAACTGAAACCATGAAGGCAATAGAACTTGCTCAAATGAATGGTTTAGAAACTGTTATTTCTCACCGTTCTGGAGAAACAGAAAATACATTTATTTCCGATCTATCAGTAGCAACAAATTCTGGCCAAATTAAAACAGGGTCAATGTCTCGGTCGGATAGAACAGCTAAATTCAACCAACTTATTAGAATTGAAGAATTTTTTAATTCTAAAAAATCATTAAAAATCAATAAGTTTTACTAATTAGTTACTAATTAAATAGAACAAAAAGAGTCCAAATAGCATTTTAACTATTTTTTTCTGCCCTTTTTTATTTATTGAAATTGTACTGATTCGACAAATATGATTCCCTAACTGAATATGAATAAGATTGTTACACTAATGATGGCCACTAAGGATTATTATCCTTATTTTTTTCTTCCTTTAATTTTATTATATTTATTATTTAATATTTTTGATGGAAATAATGGACTCTTATCTCATTCAAGGCTTAACGCAGAAATTGCTAACCTTGAAACAAAGGTAAAAAATATAAAAAGTAGCAATAGTTTATACGAAGTTAAAATCTCCTCTTTGCAAAAACATGATAAAAACACCGACTTGGTTGATGAACAGATAAGAAACGTTCTAGGCTACGGAAAAAATAACGAATTCATTATATTTTTTGACAATTAGTATCTGCTTGAAATTACGTTGATTTACCTTTAATTATGTTTAAGTGTCAATGCAAAACAACATATCTAAAGCTCTTTTAAGAAAAAAATTTGCTGCAATTGAAAGTCCAGTCAAGCCTGAATGGATAAAGGTTAAAATTCAAACAGATAAAATTAATCAAATAAAGAAAACTTTAAAGTCCAATAAGATCGTAACTGTATGTGAAGAAGCTATGTGCCCCAATATGTCTGATTGCTGGGCAAAGTCTCATGCTACCTTTATGATACTTGGAGATATTTGTACAAGAGCATGCAGTTTCTGCAATATCAGTACCGGTAAACCAAATCATGTTGATTTCACAGAACCTGTAAGAGTTGCAAATTCTGTAAAAAAATTAAAATTATCTCATGTAGTAATTACATCTGTAGATAGAGATGATCTTATTGATGGTGGAGCTAAGCATTTTTCAAATACAATTAATGAGATAAAATTAAAATGTCCTAATACGACAATTGAAATATTAACTCCTGATTTTAGAAATAAAAAAAATTCGATCGAATTGCTTTCTAAATGTCAAATAGATGTATTTAATCACAACTTAGAAACTGTTAAATCTCTATATAAAAGAGTAAGGCCAGGTGCCGAATATAATCACTCACTGTCTATTCTTAGCAACATTAAGAAATTAAATCCTAATCTGTTTACTAAATCTGGAATTATGATCGGTTTAGGTGAAAAATTTTCTCAAATTATGGAGTTAATGGATGACTTGAGGCATATCGATGTGGATTTTATTACCATTGGTCAATATTTAAGGCCTACAAAAAACCATCATCCAGTAATTGAATATCATAGCCCAGATTACTTTCGTAAACTCTACGATGAAGCCATAAGTAGGGACTTTAAGATAGTATCTTCATCACCTTTTACAAGATCATCATATCATGCAGAAGATGACTTTAAGAAGTTGAAATACATAACTTTGAATGCCTAAACAGGAAGAAAATAAAACCGTAAGTTATACAAAAGATCAAATGTTTGATCTAGTTGCTGATATTGATCGCTACGACGAATTTCTTCCTTGGTGTAACAATTCAAAAATAATCGATACAAGTATAAAAGGTGATAAAAAAATTATTATCGCTGATCTAGAGATAGGTTATGATCAATTTGTTTATACCTACCGTAGTGAAGTCATACTTCATAAAGATAAAAGTGAAATAAATGTTCGTAACTTAGACGGACCTTTTAAATATCTAGATAATAATTGGAAATTTTTAGCTGTAAATGAATTAGAATGTGAAATTCAATTTAATATTGATTTTGAATTAAATGTTACGCTATTAGATATCCTTATGAAAAAATTTTTTGATCTAGCTTTTCAAAAAATGGTAGATGCGTTTATTAGTCGTGCAAAAGAAATATATTAGATTTTTGATAAATTCTTAATAATTTCTTTTAATACAAACTCAGTGCTCTTTTCTTGAATTTTTTGTCTCGTTCTGTCTCTAAAAACTTTTTTAATTGTCTTATAATAATATTTATTTTTTATTTTTGTACCTAGTCCAAAATAAATGCAACCAACTGGTGTTTTTGAGCTTCCACCATTTGGTCCTGCTACTCCAGTTACAGATACTAATATTTCGCTTCTGCTAATTTTTTTTAAACCTTTTACCATTGACAAAGCAGTTTGATGGCTTACAGCTCCATGCTTACTTATTGTTTTTGTAGGAACTTTTAAAAGACGTTTCTTCAAATCATTAGAATATGAAACTACAGAGCCGTCAAAAAAATCTGAGGAACCACTAATACTAGTTAGTTTAGAACTGATCATGCCGCCAGTGCAAGACTCAGCAAGACAAATACTAAACGGCTTTTCTTTCCTTAATTTCCTAATCTTTTTAATATAATTAAGCATTTAAAAATAAAATTATTTTATAAATCATAATTATAATAAGAGAATAAATGCCCGCAACAACATCATCCATAATCACACCATTAGCGCCCTTAATATTTTCTACCTTATTAACGGGATAAATCTTAAAAATATCAAAGAACCTAAAACTACTAAAAGCCAATAAAACCTCGTAAAAATTAAATTGTAATAAAAAGATTAATGGCAATGATTGGCCAATAAATTCATCAACTACTACTTCTGAGGGATCATCTTTATTCCCATTTCTCAGATAAATACTGATAGCTTTAAACGAACAAATAAAAACTACTATTATGATCATATAAAAGAAATAAATATTTAGGTAGTTTATTGATATATACCAAACAAGAATCGCAAATAGTGAGCCAAAAGTGCCTGGCGCAAAACGGATATAACCAATTCCAAATACTGAAACAAAGGCCTTAATTAAAAATATCATAAATTCATAATTTTTATCGTTGTCCAACAAGCCACCGCTTTTGATTTACCTATAATACCAATATTATCAGCGGTCTTCGCCTTTACATTTATATGCTTTTCATCACATTCCATTAATGAAGAAATATTTTTTCTTATTAATTTTTTATACTTTTCAAGCCTTATTTTTTGACAAATTATAGTACAATCAAGATTACTAATAATTGAATTATCTAGTTTGATTATTTTTTTTATTTCATCTAACAAAATTACTGAGGAAATATTTTTATATTTTTTTAATGAAGGAAAATATGTGCCAATATCACCTTTATTGTTGGCTCCAAGTAAGGCATCAATTATAGAATGTATAACAACATCACCATCAGAGTGGCCTATAGCTTGATAGTTGCATCTAATTTTTAATCCAGCTAATGATAAATAACTCCCATTTTTAAGCTTATGTATATCAAAACCACTTCCATATTTAATATTAAAATTAAGAATCTTTTTTAGAGTATCAATATCATTTTTTTTTGTAATTTTTATATTTTCTTTACTAGCCTCAATGTATTTTATCTTTAAATTTTTGTTTCTTTCGATGACACCAAGATCATCAGTTGGATTTATTTTTATTTTTTTTAGATTATCTCGAAAAAATTTAAATTTAAATACCTGTGGTGTTTGATAGTATTTATAATCATTTCTTTTAACTGATTTATTATTTTTTCTAATTGTATCTTCAACTCTAGATGCTGGTACTGCACAATGATACTTTTTACTATTCATGCTCGATAATAGTTCAATCATAATATTTTTTGTAAACGTAGGTCTCGCCGCATCATGGATCATTAAAAATTCAAAATTATTTGGATTGATATTTTTTAAAGCCTGCTTGAGGCTGGCAAATCTTGTTTTACCGCCATAAATCAATTGATTTTCAGTATATTTCAATAATAATTTTTTTTCGTTTTTAGTTATTTTTTTCGAAATAGTAATATATATAGAGTCTTTGGTTAAATATTTTGTTATATTTTTAAGTGTTATTTCTATAATTGGAGTGTGATGCACCTTGTAAAAAAGTTTTGATTTTGAATTGTCAAATCTTAAGCCATTTCCAGATGCTAATATTATACAAGCAATTTTTGATTTTTTATAAGACATAGTAAAATAATATATAGCTTATTAACTGCCCAGAATGAACAATAAATACATTAATATTTCAGTTTTGAATTTGCGTATTCTTTTGTTGATTTTAGGTTCGTTAATATTTATTGGTTTATCCTTTGTCTTACTTTTTTATCAGAGAAAAAATACAGCTAGTACACTTGATTATTCAAATATATATATATTATTTGCAGCTCTTTTAACTTTAATATTAATATTTTCTCTTATTTACCTATTATTTCCAATCTATTTAAGGGTCAGAAGAAAAAAAATTAGCACACTTAATAGTAAATTTACATTATATTTTATTCTCATTGCACTCACGCCCTCTATTTTTCTCGGCATTATCGGTTTGGTATTAATTAATTTTGGTATCAATGATTGGTTTAATTCAAAAATAAATAATGTAATTGATAATTCAGTATTTGTTGCTGAAAGCTACTTGGAAGAACACAAAGAAACTATAAAAGGTGATGTATACGCAATGTACAATGACCTTAACTCTTCCAGTGATGTTCTATCAAATGATAACAATAAATTAGCAATTGCATTAAGGACTCAATCTTTAATAAGAGGGCTTCCTGAAGTATATGTAATTACTAGAAAGGGTACTATTTCGGCAAAAGCATTTGACGATAATATTTTACAATATAGTCCGCCAGAAAATTCATTTGTAAGAGCTGATGCAGGGGAAATGGCCATTATGTCATCAACTGTAGTTAACAAAGTTTATGCTTTGGTTAAGTTAAAAAACTACGAAAATTCTTACTTGTTTGCAGGCAGATCCATGGATGCAAATGTAATAAGCGCCTTAAATGACACTGTCTCAGCTAAAAATGAGTATACATTTCTTGAAAATAATAGAGATCAAATAAGCCTTATTTTTGTACTTATCTACATTGTTATATCATTAATACTTATTCTACTCTCCACATTTATAGGATTAAAATTTGCAGAAAAAATTGTTTTACCTTTATCGATGGTAATAAAAGCTACCAATAATATCAGTAAAGGTAAGTATGAAGATAAAATTGAAAAAACAAATGATTATGTAGAATTAAATCGTTTGGCAGAGTCATTTAATAAAATGAGCGCTGATATAATAAGACAACGTAAACAAATTTTAATTTCAGAAAAGCATGAAACTTGGTCTGATATAGCTAGAAAAATTGCGCATGAAATTAAAAATCCACTAACTCCTATACAGCTATCATCCGAAAGATTGGAAAAGAAAATAAAAAATACAGCAATTGATAATAATGAAATTACTGATTGTATAGATACTATAAGACGTCAGGTTAATGAAATTGGATATTTAGTTGATGAATTTTCAAATTTTGCGAGGCTTCCAAATCCAATATTAGAGAAACAAGATATCTATGAAATTATTATCGATATCGTCAATGATTATAAAAATAATTATAAAATGATTGATTTTGAATATAATTTTGCAACAAATAAGTGTGAAATGTTGATAGATAAATCTCAGATATCAAGAGTAATTCAAAATCTTATAATTAATTCAATTCACTCAATACAAGAAACAGAAGTATCTGTTGGTAAAATCAATTTAGAATCTTCAATAAGTAATAACTATTTAAATATTTTAATATTAGATAATGGTGTAGGATTAAAATATGAAAAAAATGAACTTATAAAACCATATTTTACCACAAAAAAAAGAAAAGGAGGCTCTGGTTTAGGTTTAGCAATTGTTGAAAAGATCTTATTTGATCATAATGCTGAATTTTTTATTGAAAATAGAAATGATGGAATTGAAGGAGCAAAGGTAGAAATCAAGTTTGATATTAAAATATGAATAAGAAAAAAATACTTATAATCGATGATGAAATTGATATAGCCAATAATATAAAGGCAATTCTTATTGACGAGAACTATGATACATCAATTGCACATAATTCTAAAGATGCCTTGATCCTGTTATCCAAAAATGATTATAATTTAATAATATTAGATGTTTGGTTAAATAATTCCGACTTAGACGGAATTGGAATATTAAAAAAATTAAGAGAAACTAACTCAACGCCAGTTATTATTATATCTGGTCACGGTAATATTGAAATGGCTGTAAAGGCCATCAAAGAAGGCGCTAACGAATTTATTGAAAAACCATTTACAACTGAAAGACTTTTATTATCTGTAAGTAGGTCTATAGAGTTGTATGAAATAAGGTCTGAGAATGAACGTTTGAAGCAAGAAAATATTTATGATTATAAATTTATAGGAGAGTCTTTGGCAATTAATAAAGTTAGAAATATGATCAAAAAAGTGGCTCCAACAACTAGCAGGATAATGATTTATGGAGATTCTGGAACAGGTAAAGATGTTGTGGCACGTGAAATACATAAATACTCAAACTTTAATGATGGCCCATTTATCGCTATAAACGCAGCATTAATGGAACCTGAAAACATAGAAAAAGAATTTTTTGGATACGATGATGATAATATCGACAAGCAAGGCTACTTTGAACAAGCGTCAAATGGAACTATATTTATTGATGAGGTTGGTGAAATGCCGTTACAGACTCAGGCAAAAATATTAAGAGTCTTAACAGATAAACATTTCACAAAAGTGGGGGGAAGCAAAATTATTGAATTGAAATGTAGAATTATATGCTCCTCAATACAAAATCTTGAAACACTGATTGATGAAGGTTCCTTTCGTAAAGACTTATTCCACCGTTTAAATGTGGTTAGTATTAAATTGCCAAAATTAATCGAACGATTAGATGATATTGACGACTTAATTAAACATTTTACTGAATTATTTACGGAAGATATTAAAAGACATATTGATTTAATACCGGTAATAAAATCTAAGTATATAAATTATGAATGGCCAGGTAATATAAGAGAATTAAGAAATATTATCGAAAGGCACATTATACTTGGCGATAAATATGAGGAGGATGCTGAGATGCCTCATGATAGTGAGCTAACGAACCAGAATGTTATTTCTTTGCCTCTTAAAAATGCCAGAAAAGTATTTGAAAAACACTATCTTCAATCACAAATAAATCGATTTGATGGAAATATATCTAAAACAGCATCATTTATTGGTATGGAAAGATCTGCTTTACACAGAAAACTCAAACAACTTGGCATAACAGAAGACTTAAAAAAATGAAAGTTATAATTTGCGGAGCGGGCAAAGTTGGTACAAGTATAGCGAAACATTTAGTTTCACAAAAAAATGATGTTACCGTAATTGACCAATCATTGGAACTGATTAATGATATTAAAGAAAAAGTTGATCTTAAAACAATTAACGGCTCAGCATCAAACCCCTCTATATTAAAAAAGGCCGGGGCTGAAGAAACTGATATGATTATAGCTGTTACTTTACATGATGAAATTAACATGGTTGCATGTCAGATGGCTCATACTTTTTTTAAAATTCCTAGAAAAATAGCTCGATTGAGATCTGAAGATTTCTTAAATCCTATTTGGAGAGACCTTTATAACGCTGATAATATGCCAATTGATTTAATAATTAGTCCTGAATTGGAAGTTGCAAAATCAATTGAAAGACAATTAAAAGCGCCCGGTGCTTATGATGTTGTTCCATTTTTAAATGACGAAATTGAATTGTTGAGTTTACCAATTAATGAAAATTGCCCACTTATTGATACAAATTTGATCAGTATTCAAGAATTATTCCAAGATAACTCGAATAAAGATAAAGATTTGCGTGCTTCTATTTTAGGAATAAATCGTGGAGATAATTTGTTTATACCAAAAAAAAATGACTCTCTTTTAAATGGTGACCTTGTTTATATACTCTCTGATAAACACCATGTTAAAAGGACTATGAGTGCCTTTGGTTTTAACGAAAAACCAATAAAAAAGATCATAATTGTTGGTGGTGGAAATATAGGCTTTAATCTTGCTAAAGATATAGAAATATATCACTCAGATATTTCAGTTTGTATAATTGAAAATAACAATGAAAGAGCGAAGTATATTGCTGATCAACTTGGAAATACATTAGTTTTAAATGGAGATGGCTTAGATCAAAGTATATTAGATGAAGCTAATATCAAAGAAACTGATATGATGCTGGCTTTAACAAACGATGATGAAACTAATATAATAATTTCAGCTGTAGCAAAGAAAAATAATTGTGAGTCTTTAATTCTAGTAAATAATTCAGAATATAATAAATTAAAAGATGTGTTAGGAATAAGTAAGGTAATTGACCCACGAAAAATTACTGTTTCAAAGATATTAAAACACGTTCATCGGGGAAGAATAGAGTCAGTTTATTCAATAGGAAATAACCAAGCTGAATTAATACATGCGCAGGCTCTTAAATCATCAAAATTACTAAATAAAGCAATAAAAGATTCAAATTTACCAGATGGAATGAGAATTGGACTAATGAAAAAAAAGGATCAAATAATCATTCCAAATAAAGATTCGATTATTGAAGAAAATGACGAAATATTATTTTTTTGTATGACTGAAGATTTAAAAAATGCAGAAGATCTATTCAAAATAAGAGAGGCTTATTAATGTCAAGGCTTACATATGTAAATGGTAAATATCATGAATATAAAGACTCGTTAGTACATATTGAAGATCGTGGATATCAATTTGCAGATGGTGTATATGAAGTCTTTGGTATAATTAATAAAAAAATAGTTGATTATGAAGGTCATATTAATCGTCTTTTTAGATCTTTAAAGGAAATAAGAATAAGTTCTCCAATAAACAAATCTTCATATTACTTTCATATTAAAAAACTTATAAAAATAAATCGAATAGTAGATGGTTTAGTTTATTTACAAATAACCAGAGGTGTCGCTGAAAGAGATTTTAAATTTCCAGTAAAAACAAAGCCTTCTTTAGTTATGATTGCTAAAAGTATTTCTAAGAAGACTTATGAAGATAATTTTAATAAAGGTATTAAGATCAAAACAATTAAAGATTTAAGATGGAAGAGAGTTGATATTAAAACTATTAATTTATTAGCTCCAGTCTTAGCAAAGCAAGAAGCTGCTGAACATAGCTGTCAGGAAGCATGGCTGATTGATGAAGACGGCTTCATAACTGAAGGAAGCTCTAGTACAGCATGGATTTTAAAGAAAAATATTCTCTACACAACGCCATTATCAAATTCTATTTTAAACGGTATAACTAGGCAAACTTTGATTAAAGGGCTAAACAAAAAAAAATTAAAATTAATAGAGAAAAAATTTAATATGAAAGATATTAAAGACGCGGATGAGGCTTTTATTACAAGTGCCACTCAGTATGTAATGCCTGTAATAAGAGTTGATAACTTAAAAATTGGGAATGGAAAGATAGGAAAATATGCTAATCTTTTTAGAAAGGCCTACATGGAGGCTGTAAAATTATCATAAAAAAAAACAGAACAAGAAGTCTAATTGTTCACCCAGAGATCAATGGGGATGGTAAAAATAATACCCATGAAATGTATAATGAAATACAAAACTTGGTTCAAAATCTCAGCATTGAAATAGTCTCTAGGGAAATAATTAAAATTAAAAAAAAAAATTCCTCAACCTTTATTGGAAAAGGTAATTTAATAAGAATTAAAAACGATATCTCAAATAACAATGTAAATTTATTAATAATAAATAATAATTTAACTCCGTCACAGCAAAGAAATCTTGAAAAATTCTTAAATATAAAGGTTACTGATAGATC
Source organism: uncultured Pelagibacteraceae bacterium (assembly GCA_902533965.1). GTDB lineage: Bacteria > Pseudomonadota > Alphaproteobacteria > Pelagibacterales > AG-422-B15 > CACNXQ01. The sequence continues at coordinate 16,975 of CACANZ010000012.1, forward strand.
AGGTATAATTATTGAAATTTTTAGTAAAAGAGCCTCAACAAAAGAAAGTAAACTTCAAGTTGAACTTGCAGAACTTATATATAGAAAATCAAGACTTGTCAGAGCTTGGACTCATCTTGAAAGACAAAGAGGTGGTACCACATTCATTGGTGGGCCGGGTGAACTACAAATTGAATTAGATAAAAGATTAATACAATCTAAAATTGTAAATATAAAAAGAAAATTAAATAAAGTTAAAGGCAGAAGGGAAATTCAGAGAAAATCTAGACTTAACAGCAAATTTAAAACTTTTGCTCTAGTAGGCTATACTAACGCGGGAAAAACTAAATTATTTAATAGGCTTACAAGAAAAAGAGAGTCTAGCCAGAACAAGCTATTCGAGACACTAGATACAAAAATTAGTAAGTTTTTTTTAGATGATCATCAAGTAGGAGTGATTGATACAGTAGGATTTATAAATAATATTCCGACCCAATTAATTGAATCTTTTCATGCAACTTTAGAAGAAATTAATTCAGCAACTTATATATTAAATGTAATTGATGTTAATGATTTAAATGCACAAAGTAAAATACAAACCACAAAAAAAATTTTAAGAGAAACTGGTGTTTCTGATGAGAAAATTTCAAATATGATAAATGTTTATAATAAGATCGATGTTAGTAAATCCAAATACAAAACTAATCAAAACAGAATATTTGTTAGCGCGTTAACAGGTGAGGGTATAGATAATTTAAAAGAGAGAATAAAAAAAGAGCTTATAAATTTTCATTAATAATTATTTTAATCGACCCATTCTTTGCCTCGTATCCAATGAAATTATTCAATTCATCATCTTTATATATCACCTTTATATAATCAGACGCCGCAAATACATCATTAACTTTTTCATCCGTTTTATATCCCCCAAGTCGGATTTGTTCAGCTTCACACTCAATTAAATCATTTTCTTTATTTTTAATAAGCTTATTAAAAACTACATCATATCTTCTTTTTCCATCGAATATTTTAAATTTATTTTTACAGGCATCAGTTTTATCAAAATCTAGTAGATTTAAAAAAAATGATGATGGATCAATAGTGTTAATAAGCATATCATCATCTATTGGTGATAATTTTGATTTATCAAATTCTGGCTCATTAATTAATTTAATTACTTTGTTCATATCGTAATTTATTTCAACATACTTTTCCTTTTTTTTGCGGATATATCTGTATGCATAGTTTGTAGGTCGATATAAATCATTTATAAAACCACTTACTTTCCCTTTTCCATCTATTTGATTGATGAATTCAACAATGTTCTTAGACTTTATTATAAATTCATACTCAAAGTTTTCATTTTCGACATTTAATAGGGTCTGAATTTCCATAATTAGGATTTTTGGAACTAATGGTAATTTAGCGTAAATATTGAATTTTCTTTCTTGATTTAATGTATCTGCTAAAGTGGGGGATACATAAATAAATAAAAAAAATATAAGAGTAAATACTGACTTTTTAACCAATAGCATAGTTTGTGAAAATACTACATATTTCAAATTTTGTCCAAAAACAGAGGGGTCGATTGTATTGGAATCATTGTTTTAAGATTAATAATGGTTTTATCAGAAACGGTCATAACCTCTGTCTGTTTAGTGATAGGGACATGAGTCGAATGAATAAATTAAATAAATTAAACAATAATAGGTCACTAAACAAAGAGCTTTTAGCTACGTATAAGAACTTTGACCCTGATATTGTAGTCATGGGGCATGCAGACAAAGTGCATAATAAGACAATTCAAGAATTTAGATCAATAAAGAAAGATATTAAAATAATTGAATGGAACGTAGATAATTATCTTTTGGACAATACAGAGAAAAAATTTCAACATAGATCACATTTAATTGATGCATTTTTTATTACTAACGCTGATAAAATAATAACTTCATGTTTAGGAAAAAATAATTCAATATCTTTTTTTCCTAATATTTTTGATTCTTCTATAGAATGTTTAAAAATATTTGAAATCAATTCTTATAAATATGATATATTTTATGCATTAAGCTATGGTGTTGGTTCGGGTAAAATAAAATCAAATAAATCAGATTACGATAGGGAATTATTTCTTGATCACATTAAGAATAATTTTCCATCAATTAAAACAAACTTTTTTGGATATAGTGGTATTCAGCCGGTATGGGGAGTTGATTTTGAAAGAGAGATAAGTAAATCTCCTATTAGTCTAAATTTAAGTAGAATGCCACATTTAAAATATTATAGCTCTGACCGAATTTCTCAATATTTAGGAAATGGATCTTGCTTATTTGTAGATAAAAATTCTAAACTCGACGACTTATTTAATGAGAATGAAGTTGTTTTTTTTGATGGAACGGATTTAGATGATTTTGGAAAAAAAATTGATTATTACTCTAAAAATCATATAGAGGCAAAAAAAATTGCAAAAAGAGGGTGGAAAAGAGGGCATAAAGATTATAATGAGCGAATTATAACTTCTTACTTTTTAGATATTGCGTTTAATAAAAAACCAACTTTAGATTACAGTTGGCCAATTCACCAGTTCTTCAAATAATAAAATTAAGGAGAAACTTTTATTTGAGTTTCTCCTCAATAATCTTATTTTTTTTTAGTCCAAATTATGGCTAATTGAAAAACTAGTATAAATAAAGTGAAAATAGTTTGAACTGGTCCGCCTAATATAGTTGGTGAATTCGCATATTCTGATAATCTTTCACCAGAAGATGATCCTATTTCAACTAACTGTGCTGTATATTCAGTAAGAATATTTCCACCGATTTGATTTGACTGAAAAAAGAAAAAGGCAACAAATAAACAATAGATAGTCGTAAACACTTTTCCTGATATCGCTGCATTAGAATCTTCGTATATATTTCTTGCCATTCTAAAGCCCAGCCAAGTAAATAAAATAAATCCAATTGAGTACATTGCATTAAATACAAACCCTTGATACATCAGATTTAATAATTGATATTCATTCATAATTTCCCCCTTATTTTATCTTGAATTAAATTATTGATAGGTAAGGTATTAACTGATTAGTTATGTGTATATATTGAATTTAATATATATTATATTCGTATAATATATATTATGTAAAATAGTTATATATGCAATTAATACAATGCTTAGTTTAAATATACTAATAAATTAAGTTATACATTAATTAATTAAAATAAATTATTGATTTTATGTGATATTTTAATAAATGTTTTATTAATATTTATTGACTTAAATATAAATTGATATTTTCCTCGTGTATATGGTCTAAATTCATAATACGCGTTTTTAGTTATAGTCCTGTCAAATATATCAATTATGTTTTTATTATAATAACTTCCAATGCATGTTATTGCCCCATGTGGGCTAATAATAAGATCTGAACGCCCTACTTCTCTCATTAGATCATCGGCACTTATAGGTCCTAAAAAATGAATATTTTTGTTATTTTCAAAAATTTCAGCATAATTATTTTCTGATATTTTAAATTCAATATCCGTACTTACTTTTATTTTTATATTAAATTTTCTTGTTAGTTGTAAAAGCAATTTGTGAAATTGATGCATATTTTTGTCAACATCTCCAAAAATATCTGATTTATAATGGAATAAAACATTAATTGGATTTCCATTTACGTCATACTTAATTTCATTAAATGGAATTTGATTTTTTATTGATGGAATGACATTTTCTAGCAGCTTTTTTTCCATATCATAAATAGGTTTTTTTCTAACATTTTTATTTCTGTTATTGACTTCATATTTGAATAAATATTTACGTAAAAAAATGCTTGGTCTTTTCCTCTTCTCATTATCGACGCAAATCCCAAGGAATTTTGTATTTCTAAATATAATAGGCAAAAAAAAGTAGAAATTTTTAGGGGAAAGTATGAAAACATACTCGTAATTATTTCTAATTAACTTAAGAAATAAATTAAATTTTTCTAACATGGTAAGATTATAATTGACTTTACTTATATTCAATTTTGACTGAGATAAGATATTTGCAAATCTTATATTTATTTTGGATAGATATATATCAGTGATGTGTTCAGAAAAGTGGTTCCTTAAATATTCAATATTTCTAAGAGAGTGAAAAAAATCGCCTACTCTATCATTTTTTAATATAAGAATTTTTTTATCCATATATCAGCAATATAGTCCCAATTTTTAAAACCTCTTCTTTTAAACATTTTTTGTCTTATGGAGTTGTAAAAATCGTTATTAAATAAAAGTTTTTCTAAATAATATGCAAATTCCTTATCATTTTTAGCAATGAACCCAGTTTCATTATGAATTACCCTGTCTTCAACGGAACCGATACCGTAAGTAACAACTGGTACACACATTTGAACCGCCTCTTCTACAGTTAAAACCCAAATATCTGATTTATGACCAGTGTAAGCAAATACTCTTGTATTTCTGAGTTCATTAATTAGATCTTCTCTGGAACCAAATTTTCTCTCGAATATATTAGAACTTCGCAATTCTTCTGTATATGAAATTAAATTTGGGTTTATAAAAAGTTTTGCCTTCTTTTCTTTATTCTGAAATTTATTCACCCATATATCTATAAGCCAATCTAAATTCCTTAAAGACCTTACATTATTTAACGCATATGGTTCTGGAATTTTTTTAAGATCTACGGGTTCTGTGTAAAATCTTGGATCCACTGACAGCGTAATCATATGTTTTCCAAACATAGAAGTTAGATAACTTCTTTTACGATACTGATAATTACACATTGTCACAACCTCAGGTTTATATTTTAAAAATGAAAGTAATTGTTTTTTTCTTAAAAATTTTTCAAATGGCTGTAATGAGTTAGACCAAACAACTTTTTTTTTTGAAGATACATTTCTAAATAAATTGGCATTAGAAATTACTATACATAAGTCGTATTGCTTGTTTTGAATAGAATGTTTATTGCCATAGAGAACTCCGTTACAAACAATATCTTGCTTAACTTCAGTTAATACCTTCACGGTGATATT
>CACANZ010000013.1 GCA_902533965.1 uncultured Pelagibacteraceae bacterium
AAAGTTGAAAAAATAGTAAAAGAGAAAGTAATAAATCTCTGTAATCAATTTCCAATTTATAATTAGGTGACAATATGAAGTGTCCATTTTGTGGAAATAATGATACCCAAGTTAAGGACTCTCGAGCTACGGAGGATAATTCTGCTATAAGAAGAAGAAGGTTTTGCTCTGCATGTGGTGCACGCTTTACAACATTTGAACGTATACAATTGAGGGAACTGACTGTTCTTAAAAAATCAGGAAAGAAAGTTCCATTTGATCGTGATAAACTAGAAAGATCAGTGCAAATAGCTCTAAGAAAGAGACCAGTTGATAATGAAAGAGTTGATAGAATGATTAGTGGCATAGTTAGAAGAGTTGAGAGTCTAGGTGAAACAGAAGTTTCATCAGATGTGATAGGTGAAATTGTTATGGAAGGATTGCAAAGCATTGACTCTGTTGCATATGTTCGTTTTGCATCTGTCTATAAAAATTTTCGTGAGGCAAAAGATTTTGAAGAGTTCTTAGGTGTAATTTCTTCGACTGAAGATTAGGTTAGCATTTGAGTGAAAAAAATTATTTTAGAATTGCTGAAAGAATGGCACTTAGGGCTATTGGCACAACGTATCCAAACCCTCCAGTAGGAGCAGTAATTGTTAACGACGGTATAATTTTGTCAAGAGGTTGGACACAACCTAAAGGTGTACCTCACGCAGAAATTCATGCAATAAACCAAATTAAAAATAAAAAAGATATTATAGGTGCTCATCTGTATTGCACTCTAGAACCATGTTCGCATGAAGGTAAAACCCCTCCTTGTGTTGATAAAATTATAGAACTCAAATTTGCAAAAGTGATCATTTCTCAGGTTGATAAAAATCCTCTAGTTAATAATAATTCAGTAAAAAAGTTAAGATCAGCTGGTATTAAAGTTATCATTAAAAATTTTGGAGATAGAGTAGAAGAATTAAATAATATTTTTTTTAATTCAATAAAAGATCTTAAGCCATTTATAACACTTAAAATTGCATCTACAGCTGATGGTAAGATTGCGACAAATTTATACGAAAGTAAATGGATCACAAATTCAACTTCACGTATGTTTGGCCATAAATTAAGATCGTTGAACGAATGTTTGATCGTAGGAACTGGCACAGTAAGAAAAGATAACCCTATATTAGATTGTAGGCTTGAAGGATTAAGTGATAGATCTCCTGATATATTTGTTTTAGATAGAAGACTAGATTTAAAGCATAATTTAAAAATATTCAGTAATAAAAATCGCAAAATATATATTTTTCACTCTGATAAAATAAAGAAAAAAATTTTAAATTTAAAAAATATAAAGTATATAAAAATTAAAGAAGTAAATAACGTGTTAGATATCAATACCGTCATAAGAAAAATATCTATTTTAGGGTATATGAGAGTACTGGTTGAAGGAGGCTCACAATTATCAGCTTCTCTGTTGAATGAAAATCTAATTGACGAAATTACATGGTTTAGGGCGAGCAAAATAATGGGGAACAAGGGTATTAATGCTGTTTCTAATTTAGATATAGATAGTATTAAAAATTTAAAAAAATTTAAGTTAATTAGTGTTAAATCAATTGATAATGACCAATTATCAATTTATCGGAAAAAATAATCTATGTTTTCGGGAATAATAGAAAATATAGGAACTGTTAAAGAGTATAAAAAATTAAAAGACTATCGGCTTGTACTTGATACTGATCTTAGCTTTAAAGATGTAAAAAAAGGAAGCTCAGTTTGCTGTAATGGAGTATGTTTAACTGTTACATCTAAGAAAAAATTATTTAAAAAAACAAGACTTAGCTTTGATGTTTCAAAAGAAACAGTAAATTGTACAAACTTTAATCATATAAAAATAGGTGATCTAATAAATATTGAGAAATCTCTCAGGGTTGGAGATGAAATTAGTGGACATTTCGTTTTTGGACATGTAGACGATACTGCTTTATTAGTGTCATCATCAAAAATTTCTGGTTCTTATGAGTTAAAATTCAAAATTTCTAAAAAACTAAGTAAGTTTATCGCAAAAAAAGGGTCAGTAGCTATAAACGGTATTTCTCTTACTATCAATAATTTTAAAAAAGGTGAGATTTATCTTAATATTATTCCTTACACATGGAAAAAAACAAATCTTAATAAATTAAAAGTAGGCGATAGAATAAATCTTGAAGTAGATATGCTTGCAAGATATGTTACGCAAAATCGATGACCTATATTGCTTATGAATAATGAATTTATATCATCTATTGAAGAAATAATTGAAGACCAAAAACTTGGTAAAATGGTAATAATGGTGGATGATGAAGATCGTGAAAATGAAGGAGATTTGATCATTCCTGCGGAGAAAGTTGACGATAAATCAATAAACTTTATGGCAACTCATGGAAGAGGTTTGATTTGCTTATCGCTAACAGAAGAAAGAGTAAAGGAACTTGATTTACCTTTGATGTCACAAAATAATGACGCACGCGACTCTACCGCATTCACTATATCCATAGAAGCAAAAGAGGGTGTTACTACTGGTATTTCTGCGCAAGACCGAGCTGTAACAATCCAAACTGCAATTGATCAAAATAAATCAAAAAAAGACATTATGAGTCCAGGGCATGTATTTCCCCTTGTTGCCAGAGACGGAGGAGTATTAATGAGAGCTGGTCACACCGAAGCATCTGTTGATTTAGCTAGGCTTAGCGGGTATACGCCGGCGGGAGTTATTTGCGAAATAATGAATGATGATGGCACTATGGCTCGAATACCTGACCTCATAGAATTTTCAAAAAAGCATGGCATTAAAATAGGAAGGATAGTGGATTTAATTTCACATAGAAGAAGTAAAGACAAGTTTATTAAAAAATCTTATGACTCAGAGATAAATTTAGACTCTGGCGGTAAATTTAATATCAAAATATATGAGTCCCTCTATGATGGGACTGAGCAAATTGTACTAACAAAAGGAGATGTAGGTGATGGAAATCCGATAATGGTCAGAGTACATGTTACAGATTATTTTGATAATTTATTTGGTAATTACGGAAGTGATGATGCTTCATTGCACAAAGCTATTAAGATTATTGAGAAGGAAAATAGAGGAGTAATTATTTTAATCAGAGATACTGGTAAATCTATAATTAATAATTTAATAACAAACCAATCAAATCTCGGAAATCAAATACAAACTACTAGTGACGAACTTAGAATCTATGGTATGGGAGCGCAAATCCTATCAGAAATAGGTGTAAAAAAAATGATACTTCTTACGAATACTGAGTGGAAATTCATTGGCTTGGATGCTTTTGATATAGAAATTATTGAGACAAAATTTTTAAATAATTTAAATGAATAAAAAATATAAATTCTTAATAGTAGCCTCAACCTTTTACCCTAAAATAACAGAAGGTTTATTAAATGGTGCAGTTACTGAATTGAAAAGACTAAAATTTAAATATGATCTATTTAGGGTAAACGGCTCACTAGAAATCCCAGTTCAAATTTCGATACTTCTTAAGAAAAAAAAATACGATGCAGTTATTGCAGTGGGCTGTATTATTAAAGGCCAAACAGATCACTATGAGTTTATTGCAAATGCAATTACAAATTCACTGCTTTCAATTTCTGTTGAAAAAAGAATTCCAATTTCAAATACTATTCTTACTTGTTCAAGTGTTAAACAAGCAACTGAGCGATCTTCAAAAAAACTCAATAGAGCAAGAGAAGCAGTTTTAGCAGCTATATCAGTTTTAAAAAATTAATTTGATGTCTGACATAAAATCATATCAAAGGCTATTAGCTGTTCAGGCTCTCTACGAGTCTACGATTAATAAAAAAGGGGTGAATGATTCTTTTGATGAATTGATACTTCACATTGTCGAAAATAGTAATTTTAAAAATAAAATAAATAGTTCCAAACTATTACTTACTAAAGAAATTTTTAAAGGCGTATTTTCTAATTTGAAAGAAATAGACTTAATATTGAGAAGTTCGCTTAATAATAAAAGTAAAGTTCAATCATTTGATAAATTACTATTATCTATCTTCAGATGTGCAATTTATGAGATTGAAGTAAAAAAACAAATTTCAAAGAAAATTGTAATTTCAGAGTATTTATTGATATCAAATCATTTTTTTGGCAATAAAGAGGCCACACTTTTGAATGGGGTACTTGATAACCTTAGGTAAAATCAGACTAAAATAAAAGTTGCATATTTACGTAATTTTTGGCATTTTCACCACCAGCAATAATCAATTAAGGACATAAGACATGAGCATATTAAACCTAATTATTTTCTCAGGAATACTATCAATTATTTATGGTTTTTGGGCTGGAAATTCAGTTTTAAAATCAAATCCTGGCAGTGAAAAGATGCAAGAAATTTCATCGGCGATTCAAATTGGTGCCCAAGCTTATCTAAATAGACAGTATACAACTATTGCTATTGTAGGTGCTGTTATCTGTGTTCTTTTATATTTGTTTTTTAGAGATTTTTGGGTTGTTGGCGGCTATTTAATCGGTGCGATACTATCAGGTGCGGCGGGCTATATAGGGATGATAATTTCTGTTAGAGCTAATGTTAGAACAGCTCAGGCGGCTAGTGAGAGTTTAGGCAAAGGTCTAAATGTTGCTTTCAAAGCAGGCGCTGTAACTGGAATGCTTGTTGCTGGTTTGGCATTATTATCAATATCAGTTTACTACGCCATTTTAGATTCTTACTCTGTATCTGAGGAAACACTCAAGCATGCTCTTGTTGCCCTAGGGTTTGGTGCATCACTTATTTCAATATTTGCAAGACTTGGCGGTGGAATTTTTACTAAAGGGGCAGATGTTGGAGCTGATTTGGTTGGCAAAGTTGAAGCGGGTATTCCTGAAGATGATCCAAGAAACCCTGCAGTTATAGCTGATAATGTTGGCGATAATGTTGGAGATTGCGCGGGTATGGCTGCTGATTTGTTTGAGACTTATGCCGTAACAATTGTAGCAACTATGGTTTTAGCTACAATATTCTTTTCTGGCGAAATAGCCCACATGATGACTATTTATCCTATGGCGATAGGTGGAAGCTGTTTGGTGGCTTCCATTATAGGTACTTTTTTTGTAAGATTAGGTTCCTCTCAAAGCATTATGGGTGCGTTATATAAAGGCTTTATAGCTTCAGCAATTCTCTCATTGATTTTTATTTATCCAGTAACTCAAATAGTATTAGGCGACATGTCAAAAGAATTTACCTTTGGTGATACGACGTTTTCTGGAACTTCTCTCTATATTTGTTCAATAATTGGAATTGTAATTACAGGACTTCTTATTTGGATAACTGAATATTATACAGGAACAAATTATAGACCCGTACAAAGTGTTGCAAAAGCATCTACAACTGGTCATGGAACAAATGTAATACAAGGACTAGCGGTTTCTATGGAGGCAACAGCACTTCCAGCATTAGTTATTGTAATTGGCATCGTAATGACATTTCAGTTGGCTGGTTTGTTTGGAATAGCAATTGCCGTGACTGCAATGCTTGCACTAGCTGGAATGGTCGTTGCGCTTGATGCGTATGGTCCTGTCACAGATAATGCTGGCGGAATAGCAGAAATGTCAAATTTAGATGAAAATGTAAGAAAAACTACAGACGCGCTTGATGCAGTTGGAAATACTACCAAAGCAGTTACAAAGGGCTATGCAATTGGCTCAGCAGGGTTAGGTGCGCTTGTTTTGTTTGCAGCGTATGTGGAAGATTTAAAATTAGTTGAATACTTAACACCTGATTTTAGCCTGGAAAATCCATATGTCGTCGTCGGATTATTAATTGGTGGGCTATTACCATATTTGTTTGCATCAATGGGAATGATGGCTGTAGGTAGAGCAGGGGGCGCAGTAGTTGAAGAAGTTAGAAAGCAATTTGCTGATAACCCTGGCATTATGACAGGTGACTCAAAGCCAGATTATTCAAGATCAGTCGATATGCTAACTCGTTCAGCAATTAAAGAGATGATAATTCCTTCCATGTTGCCCGTATTATCACCAATAATACTTTTTTTTATTGTTTCTATTGTTGCTGATCAGAACGCTGCTGTTTCATCAGTAGGTGCAATGTTGCTAGGTGTAATTGTTACAGGTATATTTGTTGCAATCTCAATGACTGCTGGTGGTGGTGCGTGGGACAATGCTAAGAAATATGTTGAAGATGGAAATTTTGGTGGTAAAGGATCAGAAGCTCATAAAGCTGCTGTTACAGGAGATACTGTTGGAGACCCATATAAAGACACGGCAGGTCCTGCTGTTAATCCAATGATTAAAATTACTAATATTGTAGCTTTATTATTATTAGCTGCATTATAAACAATTATTTACTGACCTCTCGTAAATGCATCATAGAGTTGGTCAGTAATTCCGTAGGCATTTCTCTCTACTCTTGTTTCATCAGATGAAAAAGCAATTTTATTAAAATTATCAGAAGTCAAAAAAGTTTGTTCAATTAACATTCCATTGTTATCAAATTCAAATCTATAAATACTTTGATAAAGTAATTCATCATCATCAAAAACCTTTTTTTCTTTGAGAGACAAAAGATAAATCCATACATTCTCTACATCTTGAATCTCTATCGATGGTGAACCCATAGCATCGAATACATCATTTTTTGTAGTATTTTTTACTTCAAATTTTGATATTTTTTCTGAAGAAACAAGAAAATCGTCCAAAAGATAACCATGTTGCTTATTTATAGGAGTGCAACTATATATGATTAATAAAAGTAAAATAAAATTATAAAATTTAAACATCATTATGTCATTTAAGAATACAGAATATACAATCGAAAAAATCTATCAGAATATCGTTGAAATATCGAGATCAAAATTCTTTTATATTGATTTTGAATTAGATGACAGCTTTGAAACTAGGTTTGATTTGATCATATTTCATGCATTTATGATTTTTTATTTTTACAAAAGTAAAAATATTAACAACTCTTCCTTATCACAGATGTTATTTGATTATATGTTCAATGATTTTGAGAATAACCTGAGAGAAATGGGATTTGGAGATATTGCTGTTAATAAAAAAATGAAACTATTTATCAGGGCCTTTTATGGTAGGTTATCACAGTATAGTAAAAGTTTGGATCTTTTAGAGAAAGAAGATGATAAATCATTGCTTGAGCAAACAATCTTAAATAATATATTCAAAGGAAATTCAAATAATAAAAAAAATGTCAGTATGTTTGCAAAATATATAATTAACAATATAAAAAAATTTCAGAGTATGTCTGAAAAGGAAAATATTGATTGTAATTTTGAGTATATAAAATTTAGTTAGTGTTTTGAAAAAGGTTTTTAAATTAGCAGTCGATGTATTAGGAAGTGAAACCAAAACAAAAGAAATTTTGAAAGGGCTTGAACAGTCTTTATTAAGGAACATTAATTATAAATTTTTCTTATTTGGAAATAAAGAATCGATACTAAAGAACTTAAACAAATTTAAAAAACTTCAGTCAGCATCTGAAATAATTGATTGTTCAGATACTATTTCAATGGAAGACAAGCCTTCTGAAGTTGTAAAGTCAAAAGCATTTTCAAGTATGCACTTAGCCATTAAATCCACTCAAGATAACGAAACAGATGCCATACTTTCATTCGGTAATACTGGAGCATTAATGACTTTGTCATTATTAAATATTAAAACATTATCGGAAATAAAGCGACCAGCTATTGCATCGATATGGCCAAACATGAAAGGAGAGTCAATAGTTTTAGATCTTGGAGCAAATACTAAATTAAGTTCAAAGTACCTTATAGACAGTGCAATCCTTGGGTCTAGTTTGGCAAGTATACTGTTCAAGATAGACAAGCCTTCTGTAGGTATACTAAATGTCGGTAAAGAAGAAATTAAAGGAAATGATGAGATCAAGAATGCTTCTGACAGATTACAAGAACTAAATAATTCTGAACTCATTAATTATTATGGATATGTTGAGGGAAATGATATTTCTTTAGGAAAAACTAATGTTGTTGTAACAGACGGTTTTACTGGAAATATAGCTTTGAAGACAGCGGAGGGAACCGCAAAGTTGTTTCAAAGCCACTTAAACAATGCATATCAGAGCTCACTTTTATCAAAATTGGGATATGTATTTTCTTCTATTTCCTTGAGGTCTGTAAGAGAGAGGTTGGATCCAAGAGTACATAACTGTGGAATATTTATGGGACTCAATGCCTTGGTAGTAAAGTGTCATGGCCAATCAGAGTTTAAGGGTGTTTCTTACGCCGCAGATATCATTTATTCTTTGCTTGAAAATGATGTAAACGAAAAAATTAAGAATTATGTGAACGAAATGCATAATAAAATAGCATTTTAGTCCATAAAAAAAGTAATTAATATATTGTTATAAGTTGTTAATTTAATATAATTTTTCATATGGATAAGACAACCACTAGATCAACGCTTAGTGAAGCTGTCTTCAAGAATGTTGGCCTTTCTAGAAATGAATCTGCAACACTTGTTGACTCAGTTTTTGGGGAAATCTTAAATAGCTTAATTAATGGGGATGATGTTAAAATTTCATCTTTCGGTACATTTGTAGTGAGACAGAAAAAAGAAAGAATTGGTCGAAATCCTAAGACAGGGCAGGAAGTTCCTATAACTGCGAGGAGTGTTGTTACATTTCGCGCATCCAATGTATTAAAGTCAAAAGTTAATACAAGAAATAAAATGAATTCAGAGGAATTAATTAAATGAATTCAAAGTCACCCGAAGCATTTAGAACAATAAGTGAAGTATCTAAAGATTTGTCATTACCACAACATGTACTAAGATTTTGGGAGACAAAGTTTGTACAAATAAAGCCAATTAAAAGAGGTGGTGGCCGCAGATATTACAGACCTGAAGATGTTAAGTTATTAAAAGGCATTAAAAGTCTTTTGTACAACGATGGCTATACAATTAGAGGAGTTCAAAAAGTAATTAAGGAAAATGGAACAAAAAAATTATTAAACATACAGATTGAAAATAAGGTCTTTACAGAAATAAAAAAAGATAATAATGATTCTCAAGAACAACAAAATTATCTTCAGCACTCTATCAATGATACGAAAAGAAAAAAACTGATGAATGTATTGGAAGACTTAGTTCAACTTAGAAAAAAACTTGATAAATAAATAATGGCGAAAAAATCAACTGTAAAAGTCCGCCTCGTTCCTGAGGAAAAAACTGATAGTAAGTTTTATTATTATGCGAAAAAACCAACATCTGGTTTAAAGGCAAAAGATAAATTAAGGATGAAGAAGTATAATCCGGCAACCAAAAAACATGAATGGTTTGTAGAAAAGAAACTCCCACCTCATAGTAAATAGCTATTTTTTAAAATTTTTTTTCTCAAAATTAATAAAGTTTTTAATTATCGATACCCAAATATCACTTATCAATTTTGGATTCGCACCAAGCTTTTTTGCCTGATTTGAAACTTTCTTTTTAATTTCATTTATTCTTTTTGTATCGATTATCTCTGATTTTCTTGTTTTAAGACTAAGTGCTTTGTTTACCAATTCAGACCTCTTAACCATCAATGGTAAAATCTTAGAATCAATTTTGTCGATCCTCTTTCTTACCTCTTTCATCTGGGAAGAGTTATTTTTTTTTCTTATCATCTTTTTTTAAACGGCCTTAATATATACATTGAGGGGAAAACCCAGAGAATACCTAATACAAAGTAAACAATAAATTCTAATAGCCAATGATTAAAGTTGATTTTAATTAAAAAAGCCATAACTAATAAACAATATAAAAACATCATTAGTATAAAAAGAATAATACTCAGTAGCTTTTTTGTTTTTAGCATACTAAATATTTAATAATTAAAACTATGAAAATCAATATATTTTCAATTTGGCTATTATCTCTCACAATTGCTATCTGCGCTATTATAATTATTGGGGGTTACACAAGAATATCAGACTCAGGCCTATCAATAACAGAGTGGTTACCAGTTACAGGCATTATGTATCCATTAAGCAATTACCAATGGCAGGTAGAATTCAGCAAATATCAACAAATTGATGAATTCATGCTCGTTAATAGCGCAATGACGCTAAATGAATTTAAAATAATATATTTCTGGGAATGGTTTCATAGATTTTTTGCTAGGTTAATTGGTGCACTTTATCTTATTCCCCTAATTTATATGTTAATAAAAAAGAAAATTCATAAGAAATATCTATTTAGAATATTCTTAATTGGATTTCTTTTAGGTATACAAGCTTTTATTGGTTGGTACATGGTAAAAAGCGGCTTGGTTGGTAGAATTGATGTTAGTCAATATCGCCTAGCCATGCATCTCACTATGGCATTTGTTATTTTAGGTATTACTTTTCAAACTTTCTTAGTATCCAATATAAAATATATCGATAATAAAAGATTTTATTATAAATTAGGTAATGAATTCTTATTCTTATTATTATTTTTGTTTATTTTCTTACAAATTGCCTATGGGGCTTTTGTTTCTGGAACTCACTCAGGATTACTATTTAATACCTGGCCGACGTATAACGGTAGTATTTTTCCTTATATCGAAAACAAAGTTTTAAGTGGTTTTATAAATTTTTTTGAAACAGGAGAATATATAATTTTTGTCCATCGAACATTTGCATTATTAGTTCTCTTATTAGTTATACACATAAATTATATTCTATATAAAAAAAATAGAGAAATTATAAAAAGTTATTTATTAATTTTATTTAATTTAAGTTTCGTATTACAGATTTTACTTGGTGTCTTAATGACTTTTCAAAATATTCCGTGGCATTTAGCACTAGCTCATCAGGGAAATGCAATCATTTTATTTTTGATTTCATTATCAATGTGGGTATTAAGCAAAAAGTCTCTCCAAAAAACTTTTAGTGAAGAGACTTTAAGTTAGATTATGCTGCATCTAAAGCATTTTTAAGATCTTCGATAATATCATCGATATGCTCTATGCCTATTGATAGTCTTACATAGCTAGGATTCACACCTGCTGACTCCATATCCTCGTCAGATAGTTGAGAGTGAGTTGTTGAAGCTGGATGTATAGCAAGGCTTCGTGCATCTCCAATATTAGCAACATGGTAGAACATATTTAGATTATTAATAAATTTTTCTCCACTGGCTTTACCGCCTTTAAGTTCAATTCCACAGAGTGCACCATGTCCCCCCTTTAGGTATTTGTTGGCTCTTTCACCCGCTTCCCCTTCATCAAGACCAGCATATATAACTCTTGAAACCTTATTATGATTTGAGAGATATTCAGCAACTTTAGCAGCGTTAGAACAATGTTTTTCCATTCTTAGCGATACAGTCTCTAAACCTTGAATTATTTGAAAAGCACTTTGTGGTGGCAATGCAGGACCAAGGTCTCTTAATCCCACAAACCTAGCTCTCACAATATAAGCAATTGGACCAACTGCTTTGGCAAACTCTGTCCATACCATCCCGTGATAACTAGGATCAGGATTATTAAGCATTGGCTGTCTTTTAGGGTCTTTTGCCCAATCAAACTTTCCACTATCAACAATTATTCCACCTATAGTTGTACCATGTCCTCCTATGAACTTTGTAAGTGAATGAACAACGATGGTTGCGCCATGTTCAATTGGTTTACAAATTACGGGTGCAGCGGTATTGTCTACAATTAAAGGAATATTATACTCATCACCAATATCAGCAACTTCTCTAATTGGAAAGACTTTAAGTTTTGGATTTGGTAAAGTTTCAGCATAATAAGCACGAGTGTTATCATCCGTCATTTTTCTAAAACTTTCAGGATCTGTTGGGTCAGCAAATCTCACCTCGATACCTAAATCTTTCATAGTATTTGCAAATAGGTTCCATGTGCCTCCATATAAATCTGTCGAGCTCACAATATTATCTCCGGCTTTTACTAAGTTTTGAATGCTCAACATTGAAGCTGATTGGCCCGAACTTACACATAACGCACCCACGCCACCTTCCATTGCTGCAACTCTTTTTTCAAGAACATCAACTGTAGGGTTCATTATTCTTGTGTAAATATTACCAAAATCTTTAGCTCCAAATAAATTAGCTGCATGTTCAGTGTTATGAAACTGATATGAAGTTGTTTGATAAATTGGAACAGCTACTGATGTTGTAGAAGGATCACTTCTGTAATCACCTCCATGTAACGCAATTGTTTCAGGGTTTACAGAATCTGCAGGATTAAATTTATTTTTTGCCATTTTTTTACCTCTATTTATATTTTCTTCGAGTTTCACAGCAAACAAAAAAACCGCATCATAATACTATGTGCGGCTGGTGGCTTAGCTGTATAAGTCCGCAAGCTGTATTAAACTCGACAATATATTGAATAACACTCTAAGAGTTATGTAAAGCGTAATAATTTAAAAAGTATTATAATACCAGTATTTAAATATATGAATTTGTTATACAAATATATGCTGTTGACATATTTTACTGTATTCTCTAATAAACAAGAATATGACTACATCTAAGATACTAAAGCAAACTGCGTCTCTAAGAAAAGAGGACATTAAGAAAGACTGGTTATTGATCGATGCAAAAGACATAGTCTTGGGCAGACTAGCTACAAATGTATCAAATATTTTAAGAGGTAAGCATAAGCCAACATACACTCCACACGTGGATTGTGGAGATAATGTAGTTATAATTAATGCCGAAAAAATTAAGCTTACGGGCAAAAAACTTGATGACAAAACATATTATAGACACACTGGATATCCTGGAGGAATTAAGAGCATCAACGCTAGAAAGATATTAGAGGGAAAATTTCCAGACCGGCTTGTCAGATTAGCTGTTAAAAGAATGATTCCAAAAGGGCCACTAGGAAGAAAGCAGCTATCTAATATGAAAGTATATGTAGGAGATAAGCACCCACACGAGGCTCAAAATCCTAAAACGTATAACATACAGGATGTAGTTTAAATGAACGAAGCTATTAATAACAATACTGAAGAAAATTTAGTTAAACCTGTATTAGATAATCTAGGCAGATCTTATGCAACAGGCAAAAGAAAGAATGCTGTAGCAAGAGTATGGATTAAAGATGGATCTGGAAAAATTGTAATAAACGGTAAGGATGTAAATAAATACTTTTTAAGACCTGTTTTAAACATGTTAGTTAATCAGCCTCTTGAACTAACGAACAAAAAAATGAATGTTGACACAACAGTTACTGTTAGCGGTGGTGGAATGTCTGGTCAGGCAGGTGCTGTCAGACATGGAATTTCAAAAGCTCTAACTTTGCTAGATCCAAACTTAAGACCAATCCTTAAAACCGAAGGTTTACTTACGAGAGACTCTCGAATTGTTGAAAGAAAAAAATATGGTAGACGTAAAGCGCGTAGACGTTTCCAATTCTCAAAAAGATAATTTTTTTCAAACTTCTATTTTAAAATTAAAAATTAATTATGAAAAACGTAGCTATATTAGGTGCTAGTGGTTTTGTAGGACAAGAAATAATCAAAATTTGCCTCAACCACCCCCATGTTAAGATTGTTGCTTTATCTGCAAACAAGTCTGCAGGTGAGATAGTTCAAATCCATGACTCCGTTGGTGTACAAACACCACTCAAATACAAAAGCTATGAAGACATAAATTTTAGCAGCATTGATTATGTATTTAATTGCTTGCCAAATGAAAATCTTCACAAAAGAAGCGATCTATTGAAATCAGATGTCAGTATAATTGACCTTTCAGTTGATTTTAGACTTGATGATAAAAATGATTATGAGAACTGGTATGGCTTTAAACACGGCAGCTTTGAGGTAAACGATGAATTCCAATATGGGTTAACAGAGTTTAATAGAAATAAGATAAAAAAATGTAAACATATTGCAAACCCTGGCTGCTATGCAACTAGTATCTTAATCCCACTAATTGAATTGATAAAACAAAATGCAATTAAAACCGACGATATCGTTATTGACTCAAAATCAGGTTACTCAGGTGCAGGTAAAACAAAGGGAAAAAAAGAGTTAATTAAGGAAGTAAATGAAAATATCAGAACCTATGGTATTGGTGATCACAAACACATAGCTGAAATAAACCAAGAACTAAGTAAAATCAAAAATATTCAAACTGAAGTTTTCTTTGCGGCTAATATATTACCTGTTGAAAGAGGTATTTTGAGTAACATATATATTGACACAAATGAGGTATCTCAAAATGATATTTACGATATATTACAAAAAAGATTTAATGATGAGCATTTTATACAATTGCTACCAATGAATGAAATTCCTTCCTCTAGGGAAGTAGTTGGTACCAATAACTTAGTCATAGGATTAAAAAAGGGATATAAAGAAAATAAATTATGTATTGTTAGTGTTTTAGACAATTTGGTAAAAGGTGCTGCTGGACAAGCAGTTCAAAATTTTAATCTTATGAATGATTATGATGAGAGGTTAGGACTAGAATGAGAAAAAAAATAATAATTATTTTTAATTTATTTTTACTTATATTTACTTTAAATGCCTGCTCATCAGCAAAAAATTTTTCTTTTTATGAGTTTTTTATCAACCCAAATGCTGCAGAATTAATTTTAGATGATCAAGAAAATGCTCATAAACCAGATTTAGAGAGCGTACCAGAAAAGGTTGAAATCGATGAGTAAAACTTATGGTGTCGGAATCGCAGGACTTGGAACAGTTGGATCGGGATTTCTCAAACAATTAAAAAATTTTAAAACACCCTCTCAAAAAACTGCAAATATCAATGTAATTAAAATTGCTGTTAAGAACTTAAGAAAAAAAAGAAGTTTATCAGTTAAGTCTCTACCGTTAACAACTGATACAATGTCATTAGCAACAAATGACAATGTAGATATTTTAATTGAGCTCATTGGTGGCTCAAAGGGAATAGCATATAAAGTTGTTAAAAAAGCTCTCCAAAATAAAAAACATGTAATTACCGCTAATAAAGCTTTGCTTGCAGTACATGGAAATGAGTTATCTAAAATTGCTGAACAATATAATGTTTGTCTCAATTATGAAGCAGCTATTGCTGGCGGTATACCAATTGTAAAAGCTGTAAGAGAAAATTTGCGACTTAATAAAATAAACAAAATTTATGGTATTTTGAATGGTACTTGTAACTACATTTTAGCAAAGATGGAAAATAATGCAGGAGATTTTAAAAATGTATTAAATGATGCTCAAAAAAAAGGTTTTGCTGAGTTAGATCCAACATTTGATATTCAGGGTATTGATGCAGCTCATAAGATCACATTGTTATCAAGTATTGCTTTTGACATTCCTGTAAATTTTAAAGCTACTTTTATAGAAGGTATTACTAAGATTGATAAATATGATTTTGTTTTTGCAAAAGAATTAGGATACTCAATAAAATTGTTATCAGTTGCTTCTAAAAAATTAAGTAAGATCGAACAAAGAGTTCATCCTTGTTTTGTTAAACTAAAATCAGATATAGCAAAAGTGAGTAACGAAATTAATGCTGTTGTTGTAAATGATTCAGTAATTGGAAAAAATATTTTTGAAGGTCCTGGTGCTGGAGCTGGACCAACGGGAGCCTCTGTTATGTCAGACCTTATGGACATTATAAGAGGTACTTATAATTATCCATTGGGCGTATCAATGAAAAAGAAAAAGAAGTTAAAAATTCAGAAAATTGATGATTTGTCATTCCCATATTATTTGAGAATTACAGCCAAAGATAAAGCCGGGGTAATGGCAAAAATTTCAAAAGCTCTATCAAAAAGAAAAATTTCGATTGAAAGTATAATTCAAAAGCCATCGAAAAGGTCAAATTTTGCTGAAATTATTTTGATAACTCACACAGTTAAAGAATCTTCGCTTTTATCATCTATTAAACAGATAAAAAGATTACCAGAAGTAAGCTCATCTGTTAAATTTATCAGAATTGAAGATTCGTTATGACCGTAATATCAACTCAATATGCATCAGGAATTGTAGCTGCAACTGAAAAGGCTGCAATTGCATCGTCTAAATTAATAGGTCTCGGTGACGAAAAAGCAGCAGATCAAGTTGCTGTAGACGCAATGAGAACAGCTTTAAATGCAATTGATTTTGATGGCAGAATTGTTATTGGTGAAGGTGAGAGAGATGAAGCGCCAATGCTTTATATTGGCGAGAAAGTAGGAACTGGCAAAAATCACGAAGTTGATATTGCGTTAGATCCTTTAGAAGGAACCAATATAACAGCTAAGGGCATGCCAAATTCATTATCTGTAGTAGCTGCAGCTCAAAAAGGAGGGTTGCTTTATGCTCCAGACACTTACATGAATAAGATTGCGGTTGGCGGTAGTCTTCCAAAAGATGTAATAGATCTTGATGCAGCTGTCGAAGATAACATAAAAAGTATCGCGGAAGCGAAAAAAATTAAAATTAGTGAAGTTACTGCCTGTGTATTAGAAAGACCCAGACACGATGATATAATTGAGTCTTTAAGAACAATTGGCTCAAAAATTGTTCTTATTCCTGACGGCGATGTAGCGGGAGTAATTATGACAACACAAGAACATAATCCAGTTGATATTTACCTTGGCATCGGCGGAGCTCCTGAAGGAGTTTTAGCTGCTGCAGCACTGCAATGCATTGGCGGTCAAATGCAAACTAGACTTGTAATCAATAATGACGATGAAAAAAACAGAGCTGAAAAGATTGGTATTAAAGACCTAGAAAAAAAATATAATCTTAATGAACTTGCACACGGTGATATTATCTTTTCTGCTACAGGTGTAACAGAAGGTACTATGGTTAGAGGAGTAAGATCTGACAGCAGTTACTACATAACCCATTCACTAGTTCTAAGAACTGGCGAAGCCGCATCTCAGTATATCGAGACTTATCACAAAAAAGATTGAACAATGAGAAAAGTTTCTCTCGACGAAGATTTTTTTTCCCTAACAAATAAAAAATGGTCTTTAAAAGAATATAGCGAAAAAGATACGGAATATATTTCGCAAATTTACGAAGTAAGCCCGCTAGTTGCGAAATTACTTAGTATTAGAAAAGTAAATTTAGACGACATTAATTCTTATATAAGTCCCTCATTAAAAGAAAGTTTACCTGATCCATACGTTTTAGCAGACATGGAAAAAGCCTGCGAGAGACTTTATCAGGCAATAATTAATAAAGAACGAATTGCAGTATTTGGTGACTATGATGTTGATGGTTCTACATCAACTTCAACTCTAATTAATTATTTTAAACAAATTTCAATGAATCTTAAATTTCATATACCTGATAGATTTAGTGAGGGGTATGGTCCAAGTATTCAAACCTTTTCAAATTTTAAAAAAAGAGATGTAAAGATCATTTTTACCGTCGATTGCGGAACAATGGCCTTTTCTGAGATCGAATATGCGAGAGAGCAAGGTATTGATGTTGTTGTCTTAGATCATCATATTCCAGAAATAAAACTACC
>CACANZ010000014.1 GCA_902533965.1 uncultured Pelagibacteraceae bacterium
TTTGGTAAGAAATTTAAACTTTTACCAGGTAAGGATAAACATTTACCCTTCAAGATAAATGGAGAAGTGAAGAAGTATAAAGTAGATGAAAATTTGCACAATTTAGTTTTACCTTCAATAATTGTCGTTATAACTTCTATTTATTTCATAGTTCTATAAAAGAGCACATTCATGTTTGAGTATTTTTTTCCATTATTATTACTGTGCATTATCCAATCTGGCACTCCTGGTCCGAATAATATTATGCTAACGGCTTCAGGAAAAAACTTTGGTTATGTAAAAACAATTCCTCATATGGCAGGTGTCGTCTTCGGGTTTTTAACTTTATTGATTGTGATGGGATTGGGATTAATATCTGTTTTTACGAGCTACCCAATTGCACAAACTATTTTGCAAATATTAGGCTCGCTATATTTACTATACTTGTCGTATAGAATTTATTTTACTTATAGTTCAGATAATGAGGATCGATCAAAGCCAATAACATTCATAGAATCATCTCTTTTTCAATATGTTAATCCAAAAGGCGTTATGATGGCAATTACGACTATTTCTATTTATACGGACTATAAAAACTTTGAGTTTATAGACAGTTTTCTTGAAGGAATGGTTTTTGTACTTTTGGGTTTTACCATATCTAATACTTTTTCAGTTCTCACTTGGACATCAGTCGGAGTTTTTTTGAATAATTTCATAAAGTCGAAGGCTGCAATTAGAAATTTTAATGGCTTAATGGCAACTTTACTTGTTTTAACAGTTATATGGATTAATTATGAATTCTATGGACCTTAATAGAAAATTAATAACTTATTTAGTTTTAGGACATTGCTTTATCATCGCCATATCAAATTATTTAGTGCAGTTCCCAATAAATATATTTGGTTTGGATTATACAATTGGTACGTTCACATTCCCAATTATTGTTTTAGCAACAGATTTAACTGTACGACTTTCAAATGCAAGAAATGCACGCAAAGTTATTGGTTTTGCTTTCGTACCGGCTTTCATAATTTCATATATATTTGCTGACTTCAGAATAGCAATTGCGTCTGTTTTAGCTTATTCAATTGGACAGTTACTTGATGTATTTGTATTTTCGAAAGTAAGGAACAAAGTAGGTGATGATGGGTTAAATTTGGGTTCTTATTGGTATCTTGCGCCTGTTGTAAGTACCTTTTTTGCTCAATTCATAGACACATATCTGTTTTATGGCGTAGCATTTTACAATTCCACAGATGACTTTATGCGTGAAAATTGGGATCTGATTGCATTTAATGATTTCATTCTTAAGCTAGCAGTTTGCTATCTAGCATTTTTACCAATTTATGTTTTAATTCTTAATAGAACTTTTAATTATATAAGAACACGCACTTAGAATAATGATATTTACTTCTATTACACCTGAAGCTTTTGATCATAAAAATATTCCAAATGATATTCATAAAATGAATGATCATATAAAAAACTTACTAGTCAACGCACCTCCATCACATGAAATACCATTTGAGGTTTTGCAAGATATAAGAAGACAAGGCGGTGGATTACTTGCGTTTCAGCCATACTCTGATCGTGCTGAAAATAGACAAGTGGGTGATGTTGACCAGAAAGTAACGATACGAATATTTAATCATGATAGTCCTGATTTTATCTATATGCATATTCACGGTGGCGGTCACTGTATCGGCGCTGCAGATATGCAAGACCAATCTTTGGAAAAAGTTTCAAATGAGCTGAATTGCGTTGTTGTAAGCGTGGAATATCGTCTTGCACCAACCAATCCTTATCCTGCCGCTCCAGATGATTGTGAAACAGCCGCTACTTGGTTGATAGAAAATTCAAAAAAGGAATTCAATACTGAAAAGATTATAATTGGTGGCGAGTCGGCTGGCGCCAACTTATCAGCAGTTACATTGTTGAGATTGAAGAGTAAAGGGCTGCTAGATACTATCAAAGGAGCAAACCTTATTTATGGATCTTATGATGCTCGTCTAACTCCAAGCGCAATCAGACAAGAAGGTTCTGATGAGATTTTCTTATTATCATATGCCATGATTAGAAAATTTAGGGACTCATATTTTCAGGGAGATGTAGACAAAAGTTTACCAGACGTTTCTCCTATACAAGGTGATTTAAGCGGAATGCCTCCAGCACTATTTACAGTCGGAACAAGAGATTTATTGCTTGACGATTCATTATTTATGTTTGGGCGATGGCTAAGTTATGGTTCTAATGCTGAGATTATAATTGTACCTGGAGCAGATCATGCTTTTAATGCATTTCCATCAGAAACAACTACCTTGGTTGAAAATAAGATTAACGAGTTTTTGCAATCAGTTCTCTAAATTACTGAGATAGTTTTCAGCTATACGTTGCCCTAATTTGTAATCAGCTTTCAAAATATCAACATTTTTAGAGTCTCTTTTTGATTTAAGTCTTGTTGGTGGACATAATTGGATAACTTCACAATCTGAAGGAGGGTTATGTATGAAATCTAAAGCAGTGTTATAAGTTTTGTCATGCTTAAGCAGAGCTTTTCTAAGTTCAGGGTATTCTTTAGAAAAAAATGCTCCAATATAATTTTCAAGTTTTAGTTTTCTCTTAAACTTTTCTTCATAAGTTCTAATAACTATGAGGCGTTTGGCGCCGAGCTCATAAGCCTTTCTGACAGGCAGAGGATCAGCTACGCCGCCATCAAATTTACGACGTCCGTCTATCAAGCTGGGTGTTCTTACTAGTACAGGCAAAGTTCCAGATGCTATCATTTTAGGCATCCATTCATCGTCTCCAAATTCATGATATTCAGCTTGAGCGCTAAGAGCATCAGTCACAACCGCAATGTATTTTTTGCCTTCAACAGTTTTTCTAATTTTTTCCATATTCGGCTTAAACATTTTCTCGCCGTCTTCGTACATTTTATGAAATTTGATTATGTCGCCACCTGTGAAGATATTTTTATAATCTAAGTAATCTCCTCGCGCAGCATAAAGCATCTTTTCTAAATTATTGTCAGTTTCTCTAATGAGGTACCAGCAAAGAACTGCTACACCATTTGATACTCCAATATAAATATCGAATGGATCGTACTTTCTTTTTATAAATGTATCGGTGATTCCGAAAGAAAATACACCTCTTTGTCCGCCACCTTCAACAATTAGAGCTGTTTTTTTATTTTCCATGATACAATAAATTAGTAAGGATATATAAGAAATCAAATGTGTTCGATAGTAATTTTAAAACAAAGTGACTCTGAGTGGCCCATTATAATTGGTGCCAATCGAGATGAAATGAGTAATCGAGACGCTTTACCACCTGGCCGTCATTGGGACGACAGACCACATATTTTTGCAGGCAAAGACATGACGGCGGGTGGTACCTGGATAGGAATCAATGACTTTGGTGTCGTCGCTGCAATTATGAATAGAATGAACAGCCTTGGACCTATGGACAATAAAAGAAGTAGAGGTGAATTGGTTCTTGATGCACTAGATCATGCAGATGCATCTGAAGCATTAAATGCAATAATTGAAATCGAAAAAGACTCATATAGAGGTTTTAATATGTTCATAGCGGATAATTTAAATGCATATTGGATCAAATCAGATGAAAAAAATTCTGTAATTGAATATTTCAATATACCTGATGGCTTATCAATTATAACAGCTTATGATCGAAATGATTTAAATTCTAAGCGTATAAAAACTTATTTATCAAAATTTGCTTTATCGGTTGATCCAAAACCAGGTAAAGATGAATGGCAGGACTGGGAAATGTTATTAGGCAGTACATATTCTGATAACAATGATCCGTTGTCAGCAATGTGTGTGAAAACAGACATGGGTTTTCAAACAGTATCTTCAACACTCATCGCTCTACCAAGTTTTCAACCCAAGATGGGATCGGCAAAGCCTGTCTACAAATTTGCCGATGGCTCACCAGACTCGGCAAGTTTTATGGAAATGGACATTTGAGTTCTGTATTTACTCTTTAAATTATTGATTTCTATATACTATTTTTCTTAGAAATTACTAAACAAGCTCATATTTAGTATTGTTAGATGATTATGAATTATTATAATCTTCAATCTTATTAATAATTGGAGCTTTTAAATGACTGATTGCTATATTTACGACACTGTGAGAACCCCTCGTGGTAAGGGTAAAAAAAATGGAACCCTTCATGAAGTAACTGCACTGGAACTTGCAACTCAAGTTTTAAATAATATTAAAGATAGAACAAAAATTGATACAGCAGATGTTGATGATGTTGTACTAGGATGTGTTGCGCCAGTTGGTGAACAAGGTGCCTGTATTGCAAGAACAGCAGTGTTAAATGCTGACTATGATCAATCAGTTTCAGGTGTTCAGATCAATAGATTTTGTGCATCTGGTTTAGAAGCTACTAATATGGCAGCTGCACAAGTAATGTCTGGACAGTCACAAATGTCCATCGGCGGCGGTGTTGAGTCTATGTCTAGAGTTCCAATGGGCTCGGATGGTGGCGCAATGGTTGCTGACCCTTCAGTTGCAATAAAAAATTACTTTGTTCCACAAGGTATTAGTGCAGACTTAATTGCTACCAAATATGGTTTCTCAAGAGATGATGTAGATAGTTATGCTGTTGAAAGTCAAAAGAGGGCAAAAAAAGCTTGGGATGAAAAAAGATTTTCAAAATCAATAACTCCCGTGAAAGATATCAATGGCTTGACAGTGCTTGATCATGATGAACATATGAGACCTGATGCTACAATGCAATCACTTGGTTCTTTAGATCCATCTTTTGCAATGATGGGTGAAATGGCAGGTTTTGATGCTACTATTCAACAACGATACCCTGAAGTTGAAGCTGTAAATCATGTTCACACTGCTGGCAATTCGTCAGGAATAGTTGACGGAGCAGCTGGAATACTGCTTGGAAATAAAGAGATGGGTGACAAATATGGTTTGAAGGCTCGTGCTAAAATCAAAGGGTTTGCTTCAACAGGTTCTGAGCCAAGCATCATGCTTACTGGTCCTGGTTATGTTTCTGATAAACTACTAAAAAACTTAGGTATGAGCAAAAGTGACATTGACTTGTGGGAGCTTAACGAAGCATTTGCAGTTGTTGTACTAAGATATATGGAACATATGGGGATTGACCACTCTGACATAAACGTGAATGGGGGCGCAATTGCTATGGGACATCCATTAGGTGCAACTGGGGCTATGATTTTAGGAACTGTACTTGATGAGTTAGAGAGAAGCAATAAGTCTACCGCTCTTGCCACACTTTGTGTTGGTGGTGGTATGGGAACTGCAACCGTAATCGAGCGCGTTTAATAACTTAAAATTTTAGGACAATAATCATGGCTGATGTAACTTATGAAATAGATAGCGACGGTGTTGCCGTTGTAACGTGGGATTTGGAAAATCGTTCAATGAACGTTTTAAATTTTCAATCTCTTGGTGAATATAGATCAATTATTGAGAAATTAATCTCAGATGAGTCAGTCAAGGGTATTGTTCTCAGAAGTGCAAAAGATGCATTCATAGCTGGCGCAGATTTAACTTCATCTGAAGTTTTTGGTTTTGATAGCGTTCATGAAGATAAAGTTAAAGCTGCAGAAAAAATTTATAATGGCAACATGGACATGCAGCTGTTGTTCAGAAGCATGGAAACATCTGGCAAGCCATTCGTAGCTGCGATAAACGGTCATGCTTTAGGTGGTGGGTTTGAAATATGTCTCGCCTGTCACTATCGTGTAGCGATAGATAATGATAAAATTCAGATTGGACAACCTGAAGCGAAAGTTGGTTTGATACCTGGTGCAGGTGGAACTCAAAGAGTTCCTAGACTTGCCGGTGTAACTCAAGAGATAATGGGCTTTCTACTAGCAGGTACTCCGTTTACTCCAAAAAAAGCTCTAAGTGCTGGCCTTATTAACGAAGTCACAGAAGCAGATAACTTAATTAATGCAGCAAAAAAATATATTGTGGATGGCGGAAAATCAATTCAACCATGGGACGAAAAAGGTTTTAGGTTTCCGGGGGGGCTTCCTTATACCCCAAAAGGCGCAATGATTTGGGCTGCGGCATCATCTTCATTGAGAAAAAATTCTTATAATAACTATCCTGCACAAACTGCAATCCTTTCTGCTGTTTATGAAGGCGTTCAGGTGCCGATTGATGCAGCACTGAGAATTGAAGCGCGTTATTTTACAAAAGTTGTAATGGATCCTAGATCTCAAAATATGGTTCGAAGTCTTTTTGTAAATATGCAAGCTTTGAGCAAAGGCGCAAGAAGACCAAAAGATTTTGATAAATATGATGTTAAAAAGATTGGAATTCTTGGAGCAGGTTTGATGGGTGCAGGAATTGCATATGTTACTGCTAAAGCAGGCATTGAAGTTGTATTAATTGATATGGATCAAGCTGCAGCAGAAAAAGGAAAAGAATATTCTACAAAGATTTTAGATAAACAATTAAGTAAGAAAAAAACCACTGAAGAAAAAAAAGAGAAGCTATTAAGTCTCATTACACCTACAACTGATTACTCTCTTTTAAAGGGTGCAGATCTTATTGTTGAGGCAGTATTTGAAAATAGGGACATAAAAGCAGATGTAACCGCTAAAGCAGAAGCGCAAATATCAGAAACTGCTGTATTTGGTTCTAATACATCTACTTTGCCAATTACAGGTTTAGCTCAAAATTCTAGCCGACCTGCAAACTTCATAGGTATACATTATTTTTCACCAGTAGAGAGAATGCCTTTAGTTGAGATCATCATGGGAAAAGAAACTTCTCAAGAAACATTGGCAAAAACAATGGATTATGTTCAGAAAATTAGAAAGACTCCAATTGTTGTAAACGACAGTAGGGGTTTTTACACTAGTCGTGTATTTGGTACATACACTGGCGAAGGTGTTGCAATGTTAGCAGAAGGTATAAAACCAGCTTTAATTGAAAATGCTGGTAAAATGACAGGCATGCCAATGGCTCCACTAGCTCTTTCTGATGCTGTGGCATTGGATCTTGCATGGAAAGTAACAACTCAAACGAAAAAGGACTTTGAAGCTGAAGGCAAAGAGTTCCCAATAACTCCGATGTATTCAATTATGGAAGAAATGGTTGAAAAGCAAGGCAGGTTTGGGAAGAAAAATAATAAAGGTTTTTACGAGTATCCTGAAAATGGAAAAAAATACCTATGGCCTGAACTTTCTAACTTATGCAAAGAAAGTGACGATCAACCAGATGTTGAGGAATTAAAGAAAAGATTTCTATATATACAAGCACTTGAAACAGCTAAATGCTATGAAGAAAACGTACTAACAGATGTTAGAGATGCGGACATTGGAGCAATACTAGGTTGGGGCATGGCACCATGGACCGGAGGTCCACTATCCTTCATCGATATGGTTGGTGTTAAAGAATTTGTGGCTGAAGCTGATAAACTCGCACAAAAATATGGAGAAAGATTTACTCCATGTAAAATGCTTCGTGATATGGCAGCTAAAAATGAGAGTTTCCACAAGAGCGGTAGCTCTAGTCAAGCAGCGTAAATAAGACTACTATAATACTTATAACTTTTACTGATTTGAGAGGATCTATATGGCAAATACTACACCTACGACTAATTCATTGGAAAACTATTTTTTACCCTTTACTGCAAATAAAGACTTTAAGAAGGATCCAAGATTATTAGACAGAGGTGAGGGAGTATACTACTGGAATCATAAAGGCGACCAAGTAATAGATGCTTCATCAGGTCTATTTTGTGTTCCATTGGGACATGGTAGAAAAGAAATAGCTGAAGCTGTTCATAAGCAACTATTAAAATTAGATTACTCTCCTAGCTTCCAAGTTTCTCATTTACCTGCTTTCGCGTTAGCTGAAAAAGTAGCAAATCTTTTACCGGGCGATTTAAACAATGTCTTCTTCACAATTTGTGGATCTACTGCAATTGACTCTGCAATTAAAATAATTCAGGCATATCAACACGCAATTGGACAATCGCAACGTGTAAGGTTTGTGTCAAGAGAACGCGCATACCATGGTGTAAATATCGGAGGAACCTCATTAAGTGGTATGATTAAAAACCGTGAGATATTTACTGCAACAATGCCTGGAGTTATTCATTTAAGACACACTTGGTTAGAAGAAAATAAATATACAAAAGGTCAGCCGCAACATGGAGCTCATCTTGCTGAGGATCTTCAGAGGTTTGTAGAAATGTATGGCCCCGAGTCAATTGCTGGGTGTTTCGTTGAACCCATTGCTGGCTCAACAGGAACCATTGTTCCCCCTATTGGATATTTAGAAAGACTGAGAGAAATTTGTGATAAATACGGAATTATTCTTGTTTTTGATGAAGTAATCACTGGTTTTGGCAGAACAGGAAAATCATTTGGGGCTGTAAAATACAATGTTCAGCCTGATATGATTACTATGGCAAAGGCTATTACCAATGGTGCGCAGCCTATGGGGGCAGTTGGTGTTTCAGATAAAATTTACAATGCGATTGTTGATAATGGACCAGAGCACGGGGTAGAGTTTTTTCACGGATATACTTACTCAGGTCATCCAGCTTGTGTAGCAGCCTCTCTTGCTACCTTAGATGTATATGAAAAAGAAGATGTGTTTGCAAGAGCGGAAAAGATGTCACCATACTTCATAGACGCTGTGTTTGATGCATTTCAGGATATACCAATTGTTACAGATGTAAGGGCTGATGGAATGATGGCTGCTTTCGATCTAGCGGTTGATAAAAACCCTGGCGTGAGAGGATATGATGCTCAAAAGAAAACATTTGCTAATGGTGTTCACATAAAATTTACTGGGGATGCTGGTATAGTTGCTCCTGCGTTAATTGCTGAAGAAAAACACATAGATGAAATGCTTCAAAGAATTAAAGAGGTATTAGTAAAATACTAGCATCTTATATGTCGAAGCTTCCTTCACACACAGAGGTTGTTATTATTGGAGGAGGTATTGCTGGTACAAGCATTGCATACCACCTTGCTGAAAGAAATGTTCAGGTCACATTAGTTGAGAGAAAGAGTCTAACTTGTGGAACAACTTGGCATGCAGCTGGATTGGTTGGTCAATTAAGGGCAACAAAAAACCTTACAAAAATGGCCAAGTATTCAACGGAGCTTTATCATAAGCTTAATCAGAAAGAAGATCTATCAGCTGGATTTTTGATAAATGGTTCAGTTTCTATTGCGGAAAATGAGGGACGTTATCAAGAAATGAGTAGAGGCGCGTCAATGGGTCGAAGTTATGGCTTAGAAATCAATGAAATTTCAGTTGATGAAGTAAAGAAGAAATACCCACTTCTCGATACAAAGCATGTTAAAGGAGCCTGGTTTTTGCCTCAGGATGGGCAAATTAACCCGGTAGATATTACAATGTGCCTTGCAAAAGAAGCAAGACGAATGGGTGCTAACATTGTTGAAAATAACAAAGTCATTTCAATCGAACAAGAAGGTGACAAGGTCACAAAAGTAATTACAGAACTAGGTGATATTACATGTGATAAGATTGTTATATCTGCTGGAATGTGGAGTAGAGAAGTAGGTAAAATGTGTGGGGTAAATATTCCCCTGCATGCATGCGAACATTTCTATGCTGTAACTGAATATTCAGAAGATATACCAAAAAATTTACCCATCTTAAGAAACCCAGATGCCTATATTTATGTGAAGGAAGACGCTGGAAAACTTTTAATAGGCGCCTTTGAAAAGAAAGCAAAACCTTGGGGCATGAACGGTATTCCTGAAGATTTCGAATTTGATAGTTTGCCAAACGATCTTGATCATTTCGGACCTATTTTAATGGAAGCAATGGATAGGCTTCCAATACTGAATGAGCTTGGCATTAAAACATATTTTAATGGACCTGAAAGCTTCACACCTGATGATAGGTATTATTTAGGCAAAGTTCCTTACAAAGAAAATATTTTTGTTTCAACTGGATTCAATTCAATAGGAATACAATCTGCCGGAGGAGTTGGCAAAGTTATGGCTGATTGGATCATAAATGACAAAAGTAAGATTGATTTGTGGGATGTAGATGTCGCTAGAGTATTAGATTTTCAAGATGATGATGAATATCTAAGAGAAAGAAGCTCTGAAACGCTCGGACTCTTGTACGCTGTACATTGGCCCTACTATCAATTTGAAACTTCTAGAAACAAAATTAAATCACCACTCTATGGCCAACTTGAAAAAGAAGGAGCTTGCTTTGGAGAAGCGGCTGGATGGGAAAGGCCAAATTGGTTTACTAATAATGGTCAAAGACCTCAATATCAATACTCGTATCATAAACAAAATTGGTTTGAAAATGTAAGGAGCGAATGTGTTGCTGTAAGAAATGATATCGGCTTATTTGAACTTACATCTTTTTCTAAGTTTATTATTCGAGGAGATGATCTAGTTAATTTTTTAAATTATATGTGTGTAAGTGAGATGAATGTACCAGTTGGGCGAATTATATATACACAAATGTTAAATGACGAAGCTGGAACAGAAGGTGACATTACTTTTACGAGAATAAGTGAAAATGAATATATGTTTGTTACAGGTCCAACTGCACATAATAAAGACTATTACTGGTTATTATCTCATTCAAAAAAATTTAAAAATATAGAAATTATTGATATTACGAAACAATATGGCTGTCTTTCAATAATGGGACCCAACTCAAGGGAGCACCTTCAAAGAATATGTAATGAGGATATTTCAAATGAAACATTACCGTTTGGATTTTCTAAGAAAATAAATCTTGGCGGTACTGAATGTAGGCTTCATAGAATAACATATGTTGGCGAGCTGGGTTTTGAAATATACATTCCTTATAATAATTTGGAAAAAGTATTCGATGTTGTTTATGCAAAAAATGGAAAGAGCCCAGTAAAACTTGCAGGCTATCATGCACTAAATTCACTGAGAATGGAGAAAGGATATCTTCATTGGGGGCATGATATTGGAGTTGAGGAAAACCCTTTTGAAGCGGGTGTTGGATTTTGTGTAAATCTTAATAAAAAGAATCCTTTTTTAGGACAGGCAGCACTTGAAGAAAAGAAGAAATCTGGTCTCAGTAAAAGAAAAGTAAATTTTGCATTATCTAACAATGACTTATTAATTTATCACAATGAGCCAATTTATTTTGACGGTAAGATTGTTGGTGAAATTTCTTCAGGTATGTATGGTTTCTATTTAGACAAATCATTGGGCATGGGTTACATTTCAAACAATGACAGCTACTCTATTGAAGAAATGATGAGTCATCAAAAATTTGAAATTGAAGTTGCAGAAACTAAATATTCTGCAGAGGGGTCAATAAATTGTTTTTATGATCCAGGCAGAGAAAAAATATTAGTATAGAAAGTATTGTTATGACTAAAATGACCACAGAAGAAGCATTCGTTAAAGTTTTACAAAAACACGGAATACAGCACGCATTTGGAATAATTGGATCTGCATTCATGCCAATTTCCGATTTATTTCCAAAAGCAGGCATTACTTTCTGGGATGTAGCTCATGAAAATAATGGCGGTATAATCGCAGACGGCTATACAAGAGCGACAGGAAAAATGTCTATGTGCATTGCACAAAATGGCCCGGGCATTACGAACTTTGTTACGCCAATAAAAACTGCATACTGGAATCACACTCCAATGCTTCTAGTTACTCCACAAGCGGCTAATAAAACCATAGGACAAGGTGGCTTTCAAGAAGTAGAACAAATGGCATTGTTTAAAGATATGGTTTGCTACCAGGAGGAAGTGAGAGATCCTACTAGAGTTGCAGAAGTACTAAATCGAGTAATTTCAAAAGCATTCAAAGGTTCCGCGCCAGCACAAATAAATATTCCTCGCGACATGTGGACACAAGTTATAGATATCGAGTTGCCACCAATAATAAAATTTGAGAGACCATCTGGAGGAAGTGAAGCAATAAAAGAAGCGGCAAAACTTTTATCTAATGCTGACTTTCCAGTAATATTATCAGGAGCTGGGGTGGTCTTAGCTGATGCAATCAATGACTGCAAAGCTTTAGCTGAAAAATTAGATTCACCTGTTGCTTCAGGCTATCAACATAATGATAGTTTTCCAGG
Source organism: uncultured Pelagibacteraceae bacterium (assembly GCA_902533965.1). Lineage (GTDB taxonomy): Bacteria > Pseudomonadota > Alphaproteobacteria > Pelagibacterales > AG-422-B15 > CACNXQ01. Next base: position 12,093 of record CACANZ010000014.1, read on the forward strand.
TAGTCATCCACTTGCAGTGGGACCTTTAGGTTATAACGGCTCAAAAGCTGCTATGGAGTTAATTTCTAAAGCAGATGTTGTTCTTGCATTAGGCACTAGACTTAACCCATTTTCAACATTGCCTGGCTACGGAATAGATTATTGGCCAAAAGATGCAGCTATTATTCAGGTCGATATAAATTCTGATAGAATTGGATTAACGAAAAAAGTTTCAGTAGGTATATGCGGTGATGCAAAACAAGTTGCCCAGCAACTATTAAATAGCCTTTCTCCCGAAGCAGGAAACAAAAATAGAGATGAGAGGAAAGCTCTAATTCATCAAACCAAATCTGCTTGGTTACAAACATTGAGTAGTATGGACCATGAAGATGACGATCCTGGAACATCATGGAATGAGGAAGCTAGAGTCAGGGATGCAGATCGCATGTCTCCTCGCATGGCTTGGAGGGCAATACAGAATGGCTTGCCAAAAAATGCAATAATTTCATCCGACATAGGCAATAACTGTGCAATTGGAAATGCTTATCCAACATTTGAAGAAGGTAGAAAATATTTAGCTCCTGGTCTTTTTGGGCCTTGCGGTTATGGTTTCCCCTCAGTTTTAGGAGCTAAAATAGGCTGTCCAAATATTCCTGTTGTTGGTTTCGCCGGAGATGGAGCTTTTGGCATAAGCATGAATGAAATGACATCTTGCGCTAGGGAAGAATGGCCTGCAATTACAATGGTGATATTTAGAAACTATCAGTGGGGCGCCGAAAAAAGAAATTCGATATTATGGTATGACAATAATTTCGTTGGTACCGAACTAGATCCAGAATTAAGCTACGCAAAAGTTGCAGAAGGCTGTGGATTGAAGGGTGTTACAGTTAAAACCATGGATGAGTTGACAAATTCACTCAGAACTGCGTGTGAAGAACAGTCAAACGGAGTTACAACTTTTATTGAGGTTATTTTAAATCAAGAACTTGGAGAACCCTTCAGACGAGATGCAATGAAAAAACCAGTTGAAGTTGCCGGCATCAATCCTGATGACATGAGCCAAGAGCAACACGGTTAAACTCTTTGAAGAGTGTGCATTCGCGACCTTGCACTATCTTTATGGTTAGGTAAAGCAATAAAAGGTTTTGATAATTTGATATAATTGTACTCATTCGATCTTTTCTCTAATTCACGCTTAAATCCAAGTTTTGAGAAAATTTTTTCAGAAATAGAGAGTATGAGATAACCCCCAGGCTTTGTTAATCTAATTAATTCCTTTATTGATGACGGTCCAACATGACCTGACGTCAAAACACCTGTGCATATAACTAAATCAAATTGATTTCCTTTTAAACTTGTTTTTTTGCTTAACGACTCGCAAACTAGTTTTTTATATATTTTTTTAGAGCGAGCTACTCTTAACATATCTTTTGAATAATCTATCCCTACGATATTATTGTAACGATGAGCTTTCAAAACTTCAGCGACATAGCCAGTACCACACCCTGCATCAAGAATTTTTGAGCCTTTCTTTACAGTTATATACTTTTCTAGAATCTGTTTAACTTTACTTGGGTAAGCGTAGCCCCAGTCTTTTAAGTCACTGTCATAACCGTCAGCCCATTCCCTATAATGTTTTTTTAGGCGGGTTGAATTCTTTTCCTTATAAACAATGTTTAGCCATTTTTTACCCATAATGAGCGCTTTCCTCTTTCGAATATTTAATAAATAGTATAAAAATTAGTCATATATGTTGATCGGTGTTCCTAAAGAAATTAAGCCGCAAGAAAATAGAGTAGGCCTAACTCCTGAAAGTGTAAAGGAACTTATTGATGATGGTAATGAAGTAATCATTGAAAGAACAGCCGGTCAGGGGTCAGGTTTTGACGATCAAAATTATAAGGATGTTGGGGCAACAGTTTTTGAAAATGCGCAAGATATTTTCGACCGCGCTGAGTTGATCATTAAAGTTAAAGAGCCTCAAGATAATGAAATAAAAAAATTAAAAGATGACCAGCTGCTATTCACATATTTGCACCTTGCTGCAAGTAAAGCAATGACAGAAGGATTAATGAATTCCGGTGCAACATGTATAGCTTACGAAACTATAACCGATAACAATGGAAGGCTTCCATTACTCGCTCCAATGAGTGAAGTAGCTGGCAGAATTTCAATACAAGCAGGAGCCAGAGCTCTTGAAATGACAAACAAAGGAAGAGGCGTGTTATTATCTGGCGCAACAGGAGCACCGCCAGCTAAAGTTGTAATTATTGGATGTGGAGTTGTAGGTTTTAATGCCGCTCTTATTGCTCATGGAATGAAATCAAATGTAACGCTTATTGATCAATCTGAAGCAAGGCTCAATGAATTAAAAAATTATTTTAATGATGAAGTCAATACATCAATATCAACACCTGAAACTATAGCCGAAGAAGTTAAAAACTGTGACTTACTAATAGGAGGTGTGCTGATCCCAGGCTCTAGTGCGCCCAAATTAGTATCGGATGAACTAGTTTCTAAGATGAAAAAAGGGGCAGCCATCGTGGATGTTGCAATAGATCAAGGTGGGTGCATTGAAACCAGCAAGCCTACTACCCACGCAGACCCAGTTTATATTAAACATGATGTGGTACATTACTGTGTAACCAATATGCCTGGGTGCGTTCCCCGTACATCCACCATTTCTCTAAATCAAGCTACACTTCCATTCGTAAAAAAATTAGCGAGAGAAGGGTTAAAAAAAGCATTATCTGATGACAGGAATTTTATGAATGGACTAAATGTTATAAAAAATAAATGCACTCAAGCAGATGTAGCAAGAGATCTGAACATCACTTTTACAAACCCTGAAGATTTAGTTGCTTAAATACTTTTTGCGGCCTTTGACAGGTTTTTTAATTTAAGCATTGCCATATCTCTACTCAAATATCCAAGACCACAATCAGGAGCTGCTATAAGTCTCTCTTTATCAATATGGTTTAGACAGGAAAGCAATCTATCCCTTATCACATCAATTTCTTCTACTTCACTTGAGGCAACCTTTATTAGCCCAAATATGATTTTTTTTGATTTATACAACTCAAGTAGTTTTAAATCATTGTG
>CACANZ010000015.1 GCA_902533965.1 uncultured Pelagibacteraceae bacterium
TCTCCAACTGTTAACAGACCATTTCTTCATATTTTTTAAATATTGGTTTTGTGGGCTTTATAGTACTAAATAAAGTAAAATACTAGAGTTTCAGTAAAATACATTGATTTTACTTAGTTTATTGCTCCTAAGGTATCTATACCAGCACTTATTTTTGCCGCCACATCTTCCTGATCAAGTTTTTTGGTTTGCTGATATTGTGGATGAGCGAGTGTTGCTAAATCTTTTGCTTTAGCCATTGCAAGGTCCATTAACTTTTCATGTTCAGTAACTTCATCTAAATAGCCAGGAGCAATGGCATCTTCTATTGAATACATTTCTGCATTTAATAACGCTCTCTGCTTGTGTGGTTTTGTCAATTTAAATTTTGCAAGTTCAAGTATTGGTGTTGGAATAATCATGTTATTTCTTAATTCATTGGCTCCAATTTTAAAGTCGCCTTTAATTCCTATACGGTGATCACAGCTACAAAGTAAAAAAGCACCAAGTGCGATTGCGTGTCCGCTGCAAGCTGCAACAATCGGTCTTGGAAAGGTAAAAATTTTTAATAATAAATTAAAACCACTTTTAACCATGTCAGCAGCATTTTCTGGACTAGACATCATAACTTTTAAATCAAACCCAGCAGAAAACATTCCTTCTCGACCTGCTATTAAAACAGAACCTTTATCAGAAGGGATTTGATCTAATATCTCACTAAAATTTTTTATCATGTCAGGAGAGAATACATTAACTTTTCCATCATCCATTTGAATGATTGAAACATCTCCATCTGATCTTAAAGTTACTGTCATATATTTAATTTTAGATAAAAGTATAATTTATAATAGGTATAAATTTTATATTTTCTAGTTTTTTAGAATAAAATTATTTATTAAGTTTGCTAGTTCAGGACCGGCCTCTTCTTGGCAGAAATGTCCAACTCCTTCCAAAGTAACAACAGTCGGGTTCGGTATCCTAGTCAAAAAATCTTCCTTCATAGTTATTGTTATTCGTTCATCGCCTCCAAACGCCACAAGAAAAGGTTTATCCCATTTTTCATAAACATCTTTCCAGTATTTCTCATTTTCGGATAATTGTGTTGGTATAAAATAAGCCATGACATGAGCTCCTGCTTTGTATTTACCTGAAGGATACGGAGCTTCATAAGCTCTGATTTGCTCATCAGATAGCTCTAAACGCCCGAAGGTAGAAATAATTCCTGATATATCCATATCATCCGAGTAATACGAATGTGCAATCCATTTTGAAAACATTCTCATACCTTCAAGTGGCGATGGCTCTTCCAACATTAGTGCTCTATCGGCAGCAGTCTTAAGTTCCTCAAAAGTGACCTCTCCATTCCACCAGACCATAAATTTTACGAAATTCTCAAATAGCCATGCAGTTATTCCATCTCTAGCAGCCATGCCTGTATTTGAAACAACAACTCTTGCAAAACGATCAGGCATCTCAGCTACAACCCGAAGTCCGATCATGCCTCCCCAATCTTGTCCAAAGAATGTGGCTTCTCTTAAATCAAGTTGCACCACCAAAGCCTTCATAGTGTTGATATGAAACTCATAACTATAGTCATATTTAGATATAAATTTATCTGACTTTCCAAATCCTACTAAGTCAGGAACAATGACTCTATGACCTGCGTCAGTTAACACCGGTATCATTGTTCGAAATAGATAACTCCAAGTTGGTAAGCCATGAAGAAGAAAAATTGGATCACCATCATTAGGTCCTTCATCGAGGTAGTGAATTCTTAGATCGTCAATTTCAATATAATTTGGCTCAAATGGATAATCTTTTAGATCTTCAAATTGTGTATCGGGCGTTCTCAAAACACCAGGTGAAACTTCATATGCATGAATGAAACTTATTGCATTGAAAAAAAATAAAAAAATAAGAATGCTTATTTTTGCCAACATTTAAACAAAGATAATATGTTGTCAGTTTTTGTGTCAATAAATTATTCTACGGTAACAGACTTAGCAAGATTTCGAGGCTGATCTACATCATTGCCAAGCTCAACTGCCGTGTAATAGGCAAGCATATGAATGGGAACTGAATACACGATTGCTTCAATTGATTTAGGACATTTTGGTAAACGAAAGACTTTCCAAATATTTTCTGAATTTGACTCTAATGTTTCATCGTCTGTTATCATTAATATTTTACCTCCGCGAGCAATAACTTCTTGTATGTTTGAAATTGTTTTATGAAATAGCGGACCCGGTGGAACAATGCACACAACTGGTAAATCTTTTTCTATTAATGCAAGCGGACCATGTTTCATTTCACCTGCAGGATATCCCTCTGCGTGAATATATGATATTTCTTTAAACTTTAATGCTCCTTCCAGTGCCAATGGAAACGCAGTACCGCGGCCAAGATACATTACACCCTTGGCATTTATAATTGCTTTTGCCGTGTCTTTTAGTGAATAAGATCTCTCAATTGCTTGTTCAAGCAATAGAGGTGCTTGCATAATGTCCTTGCATAATTTTGTATTTTCCTCGACAGATATGAATTTTTTTTCTGATGCTAAATGAATTGATAGAGATAAAAGTGCTGATAATTGAGCGGTAAACGCCTTCGTTGAAGCAACCCCTATTTCTGCTCCTGCCTTAGTATAAATACAGTGATCACTATCTCTTGCTATTGAGCTATTTTTAACGTTTACAATACTCAACGTCTGAATTTTTTGCTTTCTACAATAATCTAATGCAGCTTTAGTATCGGCGGTTTCACCAGATTGAGAGACAAATATACATAATGCATTTGGATCAATTACTGGATCACGATAACGAAACTCTGATGCCATATCGCATTCAACCGGTGTCCTTGCATATTGTTCAAAATAATATTTTCCTACCAAACATGAGTAATAAGCTGTTCCGCAAGCAATCAAATAAATCTTAGAAATTTTATCAAAATTTAAATTAATATTTGAAATTGCGATTGTGCCCCTATCGTAATCTATAAATTGTCGAAATGTTTCACCTACTGCATGAGGGTGTTCATGTATTTCTTTCTCCATAAAATGTTTATAAGGACCTTTTGAAACTTCTGACTCGTTTATTCCTATTTCAACAAATTCTCTATTTGCTCTTTCGCCCTCCAGGTTATAAATTTCTATACTTTCTTTGTTTAATACTGTTATATCCCCGTCTTCCAAGTAACACACTTTATTGGCAACTGAGCTTAGTGCAATCGAGTCAGATCCTATTGAATTGCCAACTCCATTTGTACCTGCAACAAGTGGACTTCCATTCTTAGCGCCATAAATAGTGTCTTCGCTATCACTAAAAATAATTGCTAGTGCATATGATCCCTCTAGAGAAGAAATTGTCTTTTGAACACTCTCAAGATGGCTCAGACCCTCCTTTAAATAAAACGTTAATAATGCAGTAATTACTTCAGAGTCAGTGTCAGACTCAAAATTGTAATCTTTAATTTCCCTTAATTTTTTCAATTCTGCAGCATTTTCAATTATTCCATTATGTACAAGCGATACCGAGGTTGATGAATGGGGGTGAGCATTTTTATCAGAAGGTTCCCCATGAGTAGCCCAACGAGTATGACCTATTCCCGTATTGCCATCAAATTGATCTTTCTGAAGAGCATAAATCAAATTATCAAGCTTACCTTTTACTTTTCTTTGATTAATCTTCTTGGCAGTGTTTATTGCAATACCAGCAGAGTCGTAACCACGATATTCTAATTTCTTTAATGCATTTATAATATTCGAAGACACATTTTCATTAGAAGCTATACCGATGATACCGCACATTACCTTTACCTTTTCCCTTTTTTATTTGACCAATTTTTTACAGTCTTTTGAGATGATCTTTCAACTGCAAGACTGTTCTCAACTACATGTTTAGTTATAGTTGAACCAGAGCCAATATATGCATTCTTACCTACAATTAACGGGGCTACTAAAGATGAGTTTGAGCCTATAAATGCTTTATCCTTGATAACGGTTTTAAATTTTGAGGCACCATCGTAATTGCAAGTAATAGTGCCAGCTCCCACGTTAACTTTTTTACCTATTTCTGTGTCACCTATATATGACAAATGATTAACTTTTGACCCTTTGTCTACTTTTGAATTTTTGATCTCTACAAAATTACCAACTTTAGCATTATCATTTATTTTTGCACCTGGTCTTATTCTTGCATAAGGTCCAATACTGACTTCTTTCCCAATTTTACAATCTTCTATATGACTGAATGCGTGTATCTCAGTATTGTTACCAATAATAACGTTTTTGCCGATGATCACAAATGGATGAATTGTAACGTCTTTTCCAATTTTAGTATCTTTCGATAAATATACAGTATCAGGGTCTCTCATGGTCACGCCTGCACTAAGATGCTTGGATCTCAATTCACTTTGAATTTCTTTTTCAACCATCGCTAAATCATTTTTATCATTTACACCCATAACTTCTGTCTCTGCGGTTTGTATCGGATTAATTTTTACACCTTTTTTAAATGCCAAATTAAATATATCAGTTAAATAAAATTCTTTCTTCTTATTATTATTATTTAATTTAGGTAACAAAGAGCTTAATAGCTTTGTCTCGATTGCAAAAATTCCTGAATTGCATAAGTAGTAATTTTCATTTTTCTTAAGCTCTTTTTGCTCAATCACCTGACTGATCAAACCGTCTGTTCCTAATATAACTTTACCGTAATTATTTCTTTCTTCTTTATTGAAACATAATAAGTTAATTTTATTGGTCTTGATTTTTGAGACATTAAGAACAGTTTTATATTTTATAAGAGGGACGTCACCATAAAGAACTAAAGTAACTGAATCTTTTTCAAGACTTTTTATAGCAGCCTTTATTGCATCGCCTGTACCATTCTGTTTTTTTTGAATAACAATATTTAAATTGTTATAGTTTTTAAAATTATTTTTAATTTGGTTGTTTACAACTAAATGAATTCTTTTTGGCTTCAATCTAATTGATGCATCGATCACATAATCAATTATTTGCTTTCCACCCAATTCATGAAGTATTTTGGGTTTGCTTGATTTCATTCTTGTGCCTTTACCGGCGGCAAGTATTATTATTTCTAAATTTTTCATTGAATTTTTTTTGGAAAATAACCAATATGCCATTAATTGTATCGTAAAATTTTATTTCAGAGATTTACTCATAAAATGAATTTAAAAAATAAGAAACTCTTCATATTTGACCTAGATGGAACCCTAGTTGATACAGCTCCAGATTTTAAGAACTCACTGAATTATATGCTATCAGAGCTGAATGAACCGCTAGTCACATTGGAGGAAATAAGAAATCTAGTTGGTTATGGGGCTCGTGAATTAATTCGAAGAACAGTAGTAACTAAAAATATTCCTCATGATGATGATAAAATTAATGAGATGTTAAAAATATTTTTACTTCACTATACTCACAATATTGATGACGATAGTGTATTATTTGAAAATGTTGAAACGGTATTAAAGTTTATAAAATCTAAAAAATTAAAGTTGGCAGTTTGTACGAATAAAATGGAAAAGCTCAGCAATATGTTATTAGAAAAACTTGGAGTCTTGCATTACTTTGACTATCTCGTTGGTGGAGATACGTTTGCAAAAAGTAAGCCTGACCCATTTCCATTGATTGAAATATGTAAAAAATTACGCGTAAGTGAAAATGAGTCAATAATGATTGGAGATAGTGCAACAGATTTAAATGCTGGTCACAATGCAAATATGCCAGTTGTTTTGGTGGGTTATGGATATACAGATAATAAAAATATTTACAATGATGCTGATTTAGTTATAAACAATTTTTCTCAATTAATGGAATTAATCGAATAGGAGTATTACATGACAATTAGTTTTAACGATAAAGTTGCAATAGTCACAGGCGCAGGTGGTGGTCTTGGAAGATGTCACGCATTAGAATTTGCAAAAAGAGGAGCTAAAGTTGTCGTAAATGACTTAGGTGGTTCTGTTGATGGTACCGGTGGATCAAGTGAAGCTGCTGATAAAGTAGTTGATGAAATAAAAGCCATGGGTGGTGAGGCAATTTCTAACGGATCAAGTGTAACTGACAAAGCGGGTGTGAAAAAATTAGTTGATGATACAATGGCTGCCTTTGGTCGTGTTGATATTTTAGTAAATAATGCAGGTGTTCTAAGAGACAAATCGTTTGCAAAAGTAACACTTGATGATTTTGAATTTGTTGTAAACGTTCATATGATGGGTTCTGTTTATTGTACAAAAGCCGTTTGGCCAATTATGACAGAACAAAATTATGGAAGAATAATCATGACATCTTCATCTTCAGGGGTATTTGGAAATTTTGGACAATCAAATTACGGAGCAGCTAAAATGGGAGTTGTTGGACTAATGAATACTCTTAAAATTGAAGGTATGAAATATAATATTAAAGTAAATTCTCTAATTCCTGTAGCTGCAACACGAATGACAGAAAATTTAGGAATGCCAGATGCAGTTTTTGATAGTTTAAAACCAGAAACTGTTTCACCTGCAGTCATGTTTATGGCATCAGAAGATGCGCCAAATGGTGCAATGATATCAGCCGGTGCTGGTGTATTTGCTTCTGCAGAGATAGTTCATTCACAAGGTATTGCCCTTAAAGGCGATGAACTTAATGCGGATATGTTAGCTGAAAAGTGGGCTGAAGCATCAAATATGGATGGTGGTAAAGCGCTTAAAACGGGTGCAGAGCATACGGCTCACATATTTAAAAAACTGGCTGAATAAAATTTATTTAAGTAACACTAACTGAAATTGCTTCATCTGATGATGAAATCCCTGATTGGGTAAGAGTCATATATCTTTTCATATGATAATCAGTATTACCAAATAATACACCTATCATTGTCGCCCTTTTAAAATAGTGACTTACCATATATTCATCAACAACACCCATACCGCCATGCAATTGAATAGCGCTTTCGCCTACAAATTTTATTGCTTTACCTATACGTGCTTTAGCAGCTGATACTGCTTTTCTTCGTTCATCTGAATTACTCAAATCCGCTGTCACTGCCATGTAAAGAATTGACTTAGCCTGTTCATACTCAATCATCATATCCACAAGACGGTGCTGTATAACCTGATTTTTAGCAATTGACTGTCCGAATTGTTTCCGGTTTTTGCAATATTCAGTTGTAGAGTCTTTTAAAACTTGCAAGATACCAACTGCTTCAGAGCATGCAGCAATAGTGCTTATATCTACAATTTCCTCAATGGCATCGTAAGCCATATTAACTTTTCCTAAAATATTATCTTTTGAAACTTTTAGGTTTTCAATGATAACTTCAGAGGCTCTGTATTCATCAATTGTTGGATAATTTTGCAGTGTAAGTCCCTCAGACTTTGTATCAACAATAAATAATGTAATTCCAGACTCAGATCTTTGCTCTCCTTCAGTTCTTGCAGAAATAATAAGGTGTGAAGCCATACCTGCTCCAAATACCACCGACTTGAAACCATTTAATACATAGTCATCTCCGTTAAGTACAGCTGACGTTTTTACATCATTTAAATCAAATCTACTTTGCGGCTCAGCATATGCAAACGCGCATCTAATATTCCCTGAGATTATTTCTGGTATAATCGAATTCTTTTGCTCCTCAGATCCAAGTTTTGATATCAATCCACCAGCTAATACTACAGTTGGTAAATATGGTTCAACAACGAGTCCTTTTCCAAACTGTTCCATAACAATCATTAAATCAGCAGATTTTCCACCAAGCCCTCCATAAGCTTCATCAAACGGAACCCCTAGAAGACCAAGTTCAGCAAATTGTTTCCAATTTTCTTCTTTCCATCCCTCTTCTGATTTGACAATGTTGCAACGAGTGTCCCAATCATAATTATCTCTTACAAAAGAAGTAACCATGTTGTCGAGCAAGGTTTGTTCCTCGGTGTAATCAAAATTCATAAAAAAGCGTTATAAGTTATGACAATAAATATGTCAAAAGGTACTAAAGACCAAGAACCATTTTAGCTATGATATTTCTTTGAATTTCATTAGATCCTCCATAAATGGATGCCTTACGAAAGTTAAAATATGTTCCTGATAGGTTAGTAGCGTAATCTGGACCGACATATTCATTACTTAAAGTTGTGCCAAGGTGAGGATTTGCATAATATCCAACAGCTTCCATAGCCAACTCAGTAACGGCTTGCTGAATGTCTGTTCCTTTGATCTTTAAAAGAGAAGACTCTGGTCCAGGACCTTTACCCGCAGAGTCCTTTGCAAGTGTTCTTAATTCAGTATATTCAAGTGCCGATAGCTCTAACTCTGCAGCTGCTATTTTTGCTTTAAATGCTGGATCTTGAATTAAAGGTTCGCCGTATGACATTTCGGAACTAGCAATCTGTTTTATTCGTTCAATTGCTTTTTTTGATCTAGCAACACCAGCAATACCTGATCTTTCATGAGCCAATAAAAATTTTGCATACGTCCAACCCATATTTTCTTGACCAATTAAATTTTCTACTGGAACTTTAACATTATCAAACCAAGTTTCATTCACCTCATGAGATCCATCCATAAGCTTGATTGGTCTAACTGTTACACCAGGAGTTTTCATATCAATCAAAAGAAATGAAATACCTTGTTGAGGTTTTTCTGCATCAGGATTGGTTCTTACTAAACAAAAAATCCAATCTGCATACTGTGCCATTGTAGTCCAAGTTTTTTGTCCATTAACGATATAATGGTCACCTTCCTTCACGGCACTTGTTTTTAATGAAGCAAGGTCCGAACCTGAGCCAGGCTCAGAGTAACCCTGGCACCAAAAAACTTCACCGCTTAAAATTCCAGGTAAGTGTTGCGTTTTTTGTTCTTCATTTCCAAAAGTATAAATTACTGGACCAACCATATTTATTCCAAATGGCATAATATATTGACATTCAGCTTTTGCGCATTCTTGCTCGAAAATATATTTTTGTGTAGGAGTAAATTCTGCACCACCATATTGTTTAGGCCAACTTGGTGCTGACCAACCATTGTGCTTTCCTAAAATCTTATGCCAAGCCGTAAGATCTTCTCTCGAGAGTTCTTTACCTAGTTTTCTTTTCGAATTGATTGAGTCTCTAAGTTCTCGTGGGTAATTTGTTTTGATAAAATCCCTTATTTCACTTTGAAATTTTAAATCTTCATTTGAAAACGCAGTGTCCATAGAATCTCCTAAAATTGTATTTATATTTATATAATGTTAAAAAAAAAGCTTTTCAATATTCTTTTAAGCCTGTTTTGCGCTAAATTTTAGATATTTATTAGCCATTAAATAGAATACACAAGCTGACATACCATAGAAAATGCTTGATAAAAATGTATTTTGCAAAAATGGTAGAGCCATTATGTAGCAAGTGATTAGTCCATTCAAATCAGAAGCATACATTCCTGATCCATACCAAACAGCAAAATTTGATATTAAATAAAAAAATATTACACCTGCACTAATTCCTAAAAATGAAGTAGTTAGATTTAAGTTTGAGTGAAAAAAAGTACCAATCAATATACACACGCAAATAGCAAAATAAATTATTGGCATACCAGCGTGAAAACCTAAATATAAATCACTGATCAACATAGCTAAGATTGGAATACAATATGCCAACACTTTTTTATCAAACACAGCACCTGCAAAAAAAGCCATTCCTAATATTGGTGTGAAATTCGGTGGGTGAGGCAATACTCTACTTAATGCTAGTACGAATACTATTGATATACCAAATATAATCTTTTTATTAATCTGCATTAGCTAATTTATAACTCCTCTGCTTCAAAAAGTATATCCAAAATTAAAGAATGCATTTCTATCAGGTAATGGATATACATTAGATAATCCATAGTGAGCATCATCATGAAAAGTGCTTGAAACTGCAAAATCATAGACATGTTCATCAAAGACATTATTTATGCCAAATGATAAAGTATAAGGTCCATTTATCGAGCTTATTGAAGCATTGACAATATAATAATCAGGAATTCGTGGTTCAATATTCTCCTGATCATTAGACACATATTTTTCATCTGTGTAATTAATTCCTAAACGCAAATTAGTATTATTATTTATATGTCGAGTATAATTTAAATTATAAGTTAATGGAGAGACTAAGGGCACTTTTCGACCTGCTAAGTTAATTGATTGATTTGCAGTGCCATCTGATCCCAAATAATTAATCGCGGTATTTGTTAAATATCCATACGTTTCATTATTATTGTAATACCGCGTTCCATCATATAAATAGCTGCCGGTACCCATAGATAGCGATCCACCAGTAAATTCAGCATTCACATATCCTATCGAACCTACAAATTTATTTTTATTGTCAGGTTTTAACTCAAAATCTAAATTAATCCCCTCTCTTTTGATAGGATCAAGATTTGTGTTTACAGATTGGTCGTATTGAATTTCATTTAAAGTATCAATTTCAAAGTAATTAATATTTATGTTTAAAAACTCATTTGAATATATAATTCCTAGCTCAATTCCGTCAGATTCTTGGTCCTTAAGAGCAAATGATCCATCTGTAGTTGCCTTTATCCTCTCATCAATATTTGGAATTCTAAAGGACTCAGAATAATTACCGTAAAATGAATAATTTTTAGTTACTTTTTTTTCTATACCAAAATTCAAAGCTTGATTTGTAGTTGAATTATTATAGGTGTCATGATCTATAGCGTCCCAAGGGTCAACGATAAAACCCATTACAGTTCTGTCGACTTCGTCACGCACATCTATTGTAGATTTTTCAGATCTTGCTCCAAATGAAAGTGAAGTATCTTCTGCATTAAAATATACTGTGTTTTGAAAGTAAATTGATTGAACTTTAAGATCTGCATCATATCTCTGCCCCACAGGTTCATCTTCTTTTCTATGTCGTTTTGAGTCATAAAAACTGTGCGAGTGATCAAAGCCAATATTCAAAATATTTGTAAACTTTTCATCTACATTTGCAACTTCGTATCTAGCGTTATAAATTTTTCCATCTATTGTAGTATTTAAGTATCTATCGCCATTATTTGGAGTTTCTTTAGTATTTCCATTGGCAGCAAGAAAAGCTTTATCATTTTTTTTCTTATAACCTAAATTCAGAAAGATTTTTTTTAAGCTATCGATTTCCTGAACAATACCTAGATTTACTCTCTCATTTTCTAAGTTTGAATAGTCATCTCTTTGATCGGTATTGCATATATCACCATTTGCTGCAAATGAACCTCCAATATGTTTTGCAGTTTTACTATCTTCATAGCGATTGCAAAAATGGTAGTTATATACGGCTCCTCCTTTTACTCGGGGACCTGGTAAATCTTGCTCTCTATAAGATGAAAAAATATCTAAATTAAATTTTGTTTGATCAATAGTATTCTTTATATTTAAAAAAAAATTCTCGTCTGAATAATCCCCTGCGTCACGAAATGTATCACTTGTAAAGCCAGTTCCTGAAAAAGAAATAACTCCTTTTTCACCAAATGAATTGCTCAGGGAGAAATCTGCTCCTAATTTGCTATATGAACCAAACGAAAGCTCACCACGATTTTGTAAGTTGTCATTTTTAGTAACTATATTTACTGCACCTCCAATAACTCCAGAGCCATATAACGTTCCTACAGATCCACCTCTAATAATTTCAATCCGTTCAATTGAGTCAATGGGTATATAGGACAAATTTACATTAGACATATCAATGTCATTCAAACGAATGCCGTTGACAAGAATTAAAGAATTAGATTTAGAAGCTTCGCCAAATCCTCTAATGTCCAATGAAGAGTTGGTCCCTCCAACGCCGTCATAAAGACGACGCACGTCAATTCCAGAATATGTTTCTAGAATCTGAGGTAAATTTTTGCCATGCTGAGACTCTAAATCTTCCTTATTAATAATCGTTATGTTTGATCCAGATAAACCAGATGAAAGTCGAGTATATTCATCGTTTTTCGGTTTAATTAAAATTTCAGGAACATCAGCATAGGTTTTGAATGAAAGTATTAATAGGAATGTTAAAATTAGAAAAATTCTTTTAGTCATAATTTGCCTCCAGTTTGAAGTCACCGCAAACAAATTGTCCAAATGATTATCCCGATCACTTGTGGATGACTATGTTTTGTTGGTAGGTCTCCTGACTTCTCCATCACTACTTAAGTACACCTTCCCGATTGATCAGTGGTATCTGTACTTAAATTCCAGAGCTACAGTTGCGGGTACAGTTAAGGCTTTAAACCTTATTCCCTGTTATTCACTTTACGTGAACCAACATTAAAACTATTGTATATTCGAAATTACAAAGCAAGAAAAAAATGGAAATTTTTGAAAATCAAAAACCTCTTTCTCTTGATTTTAACGAAAGTTTAGATAGGGCTAAAATATCTTCAAACGGGTTTAGAGAGTATGATGCACGATGGCTTTATCCTGAGGAAATAAATAAAAAAGGATTGGAAATATTTGGTTACAGTCTTGGAAGATATATAAGTAATTTTAAAGGCCAAGGCTCTTCAATTGTTATTGGTCAAGACTATAGATCATACAGTAGTGAAGTAAAATACCATCTAACAAAAGGCTTATTGACAAGTGGTCTCAAAGTAATCGACGTTGGGTTAGCTTTATCGCCTATGATATATTTTGCTCAACATCACCTAAATGCCGATAGTCTTGCCATGGTAACTGCAAGCCATAATGAAAATGGTTGGACTGGGATAAAATGTGGAATAGAAAAATCACTTACTTTTGGTCCTGATGATATACAAGAAATAAAGACTATTACTGAAAATAGTCATGATTATATTGCGTTAAATAATGGCAGTTATGAATTTAAAAAAGGTATTCGTGATGCGTATTTAAAATATCTCAAGGGCACGCAATCAGTAAAAAGAAATATGAAAATTGTTATAGCTTGTGGCAATGGAACAGCAGGTGCATTTGCTCCTGATTTATTGAGGAGCCTTGGATGTGAAGTAATTGAATTGCATTGCAATTTAGATTTTAAATTTCCTAATTATAATCCTAATCCAGAAGATCTGACAATGCTTAATGATCTTGCAAAAAGCGTAAAAGATAATAATGCAGATATAGGATTTGCTTTTGATGGCGATGGCGATCGTCTTGGGGTTGTGGACAATGAAGGTAATGAAATATTTTCTGACAAAATCGGATTAATGCTGGCAGAGTATTTATCTGAAAAATATTCAAGTTCAAAATTTGTTATCGATGTAAAGTCGACTGGTTTATTTTTTAATAATAAGATTTTAAAAAAAAATAATTGCACTGTTGATATGTGGAAAACTGGTCACTCACATATGAAAAGGAGGGTTAAAGAAATAAATGCTTTATGCGGTTTTGAAAAAAGTGGTCATTTTTTTATTGGTAAACCTCTAGGACTGGGCTTTGACGATGGTTTGAGATCAGCTTCTATGATGATTGAATATTTAGATCACCATAAAAATAAAAGTATGTCTGAATTGTATTTAAAATTAAATACTTCCTATCAATCTCCTACTATGGCGCCTTTCTGCAAGGATGAAGAAAAATATGCGGTCGTAGATGAAATAACAAAAAGAATAATTCAAGACCTGGATAATAAAACAAAAGTTGTGGACTGTGAAATTGTTGAAACAAATACTGTAAATGGAATTAGATTTAGCTTATCCAATGGTTCCTGGGGATTAATTAGGGCGTCATCAAATAAACCATCTTTAGTTATAGTTATTGAAAGCCTTGTTTCAAATGATGAAGTTGAAATGATTTTTAAATACATAAACACACTTTTAAATGAAACTGGTAAAGTTGGAGAATATGACCAAAAACTATGATGTCAATGATGCCCATTCAATAAAGAAGCGAATGGACATAAATAAAATAAATAAACCAAAAATAAAACTTAATTTACCTTTAGATAGATAATGGGCAAATCTTACTCCTAAAGGGGCGCCTAT
>CACANZ010000016.1 GCA_902533965.1 uncultured Pelagibacteraceae bacterium
GAAATATTGATCCATAGAACAATTAAATTTAATATCATTATCGGATAAAAACCTAAGACTTGCCAAACCACATGAAAACGAGCGTGCCCTGTCCAATCAGGATGAGT
Organism: uncultured Pelagibacteraceae bacterium; assembly: GCA_902533965.1. Lineage (GTDB taxonomy): Bacteria > Pseudomonadota > Alphaproteobacteria > Pelagibacterales > AG-422-B15 > CACNXQ01. Next base: position 108 of record CACANZ010000016.1, read on the forward strand.
TGCATGCGTTTTATTAAAATCAGCAATAGTGGGTCCTATAGTTAATACAACTGATATGACAGTAAATATTATTCTTGGAATAAGATTTTGATCATAAAGATCCATATAATTATTTAAATTTTTTACGCATATTGATAGCGGCCTGAATTCCTGCAACTGGCTTCTTGCCCTCTGGAACTGTGTTTCCTTTTTTTGTTAAATTTTTTAGTGATTCACCGTTTTTGTACATTTGATAGAGTATATCGATATCCATATTCGTACCTACTGGCTCTTCAGGAAAACCTCTAGCAGAAATTTCATTTTTATATTCTTCATCATTTGTCCAATGCTCAAAAAATAATTCTACAAGATTACCGTCTGGATCTTTGTAATACATGCCCGTTATCCATCCATGGTTGATTGTCCAGTAAGGCTCAAGACCTCTATCTTTTGCCTTATGATAAAAATCAAACCATTTATCGATTGGGTTAAGACAATAAGAGATATGATCCAACCCAATAGTTGTTGGAATATTTTTATTAAGCCAATTTCTAAATGCTAATATAATCTTTGAAATAAATCCTAATTTCTTTACTCCTGGTTCAGTGTTTGCAATTGCAATACGGTGATGCTCTTCATCAAAAGCCAGAAAAGCAATATCATTACTTTTATACATGGGCTTACAACCGAAAAGTTTTTCGTAAAATTCAACCATTGCATCATAATTTTGAGTTTTAAAAGCAACATGATGAAAACTGTCAGGGGCATATTCTGATTTATATTTTTTATATAAATCAAAATTTAATATTACTTCTTCTTTCATATATTAAGCTGTCCAAAACCAATCGGGACCAGGCAAGTGAATAACATGATTTTCTAGACCAATCTCCTTATCCGCTAATGTATTACATTTGTCATTCATAGACATAAGTAAATCTCTATTATTTTCATCTTTTGCCAAATCATTCATTTCAAATGGATCATTTTCTAAATCATATAATTGATATTCTGCGTTGTATTTAGTCAATTCGTCGTAGTTTGTAGGTATATTATTTTGACGAGGTGAGAAAAACCTCAGAAATTTATGTTTTTTATCAACTACACCTTTGTAATTCAGCGGTGGAGTAAAATCTGGTAAGAATTTTCCCTCAGACATAAATGCTTTTGTCTTAGCTAAAAAGCCGTCCGCAAGTGCTGTATGTCGAAATTTTTCCGCAACTTCAAAAACTGTTGGGATGATTTGAACTCCATGAATTAGATGGCCCTCTTTATCACGTACGTTGTCGTAGTTAACATTTTCAACCAACTCCGCGTAGCTGTTGCCTTTTAATTCAGGGTGCTTATCTCTAAGTTCTAATTTACTAAGACCTGTAAACTCTAATAATGTTGGAACGATATCAATGTTTGATATTACTGAGTTACACAATTTTTTATCTTTTAAGTCTGGATGGTAAACAAGCGTTGGAACTCTGATTGATTCCTCCCAAGAAACTATTTTTCCTCTTGCTCCTTGTTGTCCAAGCATTTCTCCATGGTCAGAGATCATGAAGATGATTGTATTATCTATTTGACCAGTATCTTCCAAGGAATGAATAAGTTTCATCATGTGTCTATCGACGTCACGTAAACAGTTATAATAATAATTACAAAACCTTCTCCATAAATCTAGTCTATCATATGGAATTTCTCCATAAACTGTATTCATGATTTCTGTTCCAAATTCACCTTCACCTAAAGACCTTCGACCAAAATTTTTAGGAAAATCAAAATCGTGTTCTTTTTTATATATTGGATCATCTGGTGCAAATTTTTGATTTTCACCGATAAATCCCGTACCTAATATTTCAGAGGATGCCCTGTAAAACATTATATCGTGAGGATTGACAAAATTTACAAACACAGACCAAGGCTTTTCATTTCCTTTTTTATCTCTAATAAAATTTGATGCAGATTCTGCAGTCAAACCATCAAATTTAAAACCTCCCTGCCCTAAATCACGCTCACCCGGTTGATCTGAATTATCAAAACCATATTTTGAAAACATTTTTCGCATACCTTCATATCCGAGAGCATTTTCATTTACGTTACTCTCAGTAATATTTGTTAAGTGCCATTTACCAAAATAACCTGTTTCATAGTTTTGATTTTTTAAAAGGTGGCCTATTGTATTTACATTATCGTATAAACCTGGAACCCAAGGGGTTACCGTATTATCCCATACTCCAGTAAATTGAACATGCTGCCCCGTATAAACAGAGCTACGTGCAGGTGAACATATTGGTGTTGAGGTATAGGATCTATTGAAATAGGTTGAGATATTCTCCAAATATCTGCGTGCAGGCAAATCAATGCTTTTTGGAATATATGGCCATGCCCGCTCCTGATCATTTAATATTAATAAAATATTATAATTCTTAGGTTTAATATAGGCTGGCGCATTTTGTAAATGTAAAATAGATGCAAGGCCTCCTAAAGCAATTGAGGCTGCTGACTTTTTAATAAAAGATCGTCTTGATATAGATTTCTTCATATATATGATAAAATAATATACATTATTTAAACTTGTTACAAATCCAGCTTTTAGATATTTATTGATTCAGTTTTATGAAATTAGTTACTTTTACATTTAATGGCACTACATCCATAGGCGCAATAAATGGAGACCACGTAGTGGATTTCTCAAATAGTTCATTACCCAACAACATGATAGATTTTATCGCTCTCGGAGATCAGGGTCTAGATACTGCAAAAAACCTTATTGATAATAGTGAAATAAAAATTGAGTTAAGTAAAGTACATTTAAAAGCTCCTATTACAAAACCAAGTAAAATTCTGGCGGTTGGATTGAACTATAAAGAACATCAAGATGAAGTTGCGCAAACAGCTGCAAAAACAATAGGTAAAGCTCAAGAAAAATATCCAAATATTTTTAATAAGCAAAATAGTTCTGTTAACGGTCCATACGATGATGTTCATCGACCTCGTGCTTCAGAATTTTTAGATTATGAAGGCGAACTTGGTTTCATTATTGGAAAAAAATGTCGTCATGTACCTTATGACAAAGCAGCTGAAGTTATTTACGGTTATACAGTCGTTAACGACGTTACAATCAGAGATTGGCAGATGCGTGGTCCTCCTATGACAATGACTATGGGAAAGTCATGGGACACCCATTGTCCATTTGGTCCTTATATTGTAACCAGTGATGAAGTTGGCAATCCACATGACCTAAAGCTTGAAACATATGTAAATGGAGAATTAAGGCAATCAGCTTCGACAAGTGATTTAATTTTTGACTGTTTTACATTGGTTGAGTACTTATCAACTGCTTTTACCCTAGAACCTGGAGACTTGATACCAACCGGTACACCGGCTGGTTCTGCAGTGATGACAAGAAATTGGCTTAAAGCAGGTGACGAAATTAAAATCAAAATTGAAAAACTGGGATTCATTAATAATAAAGTTATTGAAGAGCCAGAAGATACACCTGCATACTAAGTCGCGTGAGTGATACTGAATATGATGTCATAGTAGCTGGTTATGGACCAGTGGGCGAAACTTGCGCAAACTTGCTAGGGTATTATGGCATTAAAGCATTAATTTTAGATAAGGAAAAAGAAACGTTCCCCTTGCCCAGAGCAATTACATGGGATGCTGAATGCCAACGAGCAATGGCTCATTGTAACTTTCTAACTGAAGTAAAAACAAGAAAAATTAGAGGCGTTGATAACAAAGATGCTAAGAAAAGATCAATTTTAAAAATTACGATGGATGGTTTTGATACATATAATTATCAACATTCAATACTATTCATTCACCAACCACAATTTGATCAAGCGCATAGAGAGAATGCAAAAAAATATCAGACTAATACGATTAGAACAGGTAATGAAATTTTAAGTGTTGATCAATCAAATGGAGTTGTGAATTGTTCCTACAAAAATATTGAGACTGGGGAAGAGTTTAAAACAAACAGTAAGTATCTTTTGGCGTGCGATGGAGCAAATAGTACAATTCGAAAGCTCAACAATATTGAACTTAAAAGTTTAGATGCTGATGAGACCTGGATGGTGGTAGATGGGTATACTAAAAGTAAATTTGACTGTTTTACAGATGTCGATACGATTCAATATTGTAATCCGATACGACCAACTACAATTATTCAAGGAGTTGATGATTGCTTTAGATTTGAAATAGCCTTTATGCCAGGTGATACTGTTGATGAAATTCAAAAAGAAGAAGTCTTTAGAAAATATATAGACCAATGGATCGGAGATAATGAAGTTGAATTTAGCAGAACAGCAGTTTACTCATTTCATGCAGCTGATGCTGTTAAATGGCAAAATGAAAATATTTTTCTACTCGGTGACGCTGCACATCAAATGCCTCCTTTTATGGGTCAAGGAATGAATTCTGGTTGCAGGGATGCTGAAAATATATTGTGGAAAATTAATGGAGTACTAAAGGGACTTTACTCACCTCAAATATTAGATACCTACCAATCAGAAAGAAGGCCGCACGTTGCCCGAATTACTAGAGGGGCAATCAAAATGGGAGGCATTATTAATGCTAAAAGTAAATTTAAAGCATTTATTAGGAATGCATTGCTAAGAACACAAAGTTATTTAAGAGGTAAGGAAAATATATTTCCTGTTTTAAATGGAAACCGTCTAGGACCTGGCGCTCATAAAATGCCAAAAATTAAGAATGTTTCTATAGAGAGATATTACTTCAATGAGATTAATGTTCGTCTTCATGATGGCAGGGTACTTGGTACAGATAATGTGCTTGAAAAAAATTTTGGTATTATTTTAAATAATTTTGAAGGCAATAAAAATATCTCAGAGGATAAACTTGGAATATTAAAAAACCATAATTTTAAAATCATAAATATTACTCGTAACCACGACCATTCAAATTATGAAGGCTATATAGCTTGCGAAGAAACTCATGAGGATTTACAAATTTACTGTGAAAAGTTTGATTGCTCTGGAGTTATCTTAAGACCTGATAAATATGTTTTCGATTTATTTAACTTTGATGAAAGCGATAGTCTTGAAACTATTATTAACAATGTATTATTAAATATTAGAGAGAAAATTGAATTTAATTGAAACGCTGTTATTAAGGAGTAAAATATAAAAATGCCATTAGATGATCAAGATAGAAAAAAAGGACTAGAAATCCTCAAGAAGATGGATTTACTTAAAAACGATGAAACCCCTGTCTCTAAAGATTTGCTAAAGCAAATAATTGATATGTTGTATGGAACAATCTGGTCACGAACTGAACAGTTATCGCTTCAAGAAAGAAGTATGATAACGCTCACAGTTTTGGTAGCACTTAATAGAGAGAATGAATTAAAATCTCATTTAAGAGGGGCTAAAAATTTAGGAATAACTAAAGAAAAAATTGAAGAAATGATATTGCATGTTGCTCACTATAGTGGTTTCCCCACAGCAGTTTCAGCAAGTCAATTGCTAAACAAAGTATGGGATGAAAAAAAAGATTCCTAAAAATAAAGATCTTACCGGTAAACAAAAATATACAGTATCAGACTCAAATTCTGAATGGGTACTTTATCATAACAACTTTTCACTTTGCTCTCGTAAAGTAAGAATATGTCTTGAGGAATATAAAATTGATTATTTGCCAGTGCATATACATATCATTGAGACAAAAGATTGCGAAAATTTGTCAAAAGATTTTCTTAAAATTAATCCAAAAGCAACTGTGCCAGTTCTATTGCACAACAATCAGCCTATTTATGAGTCTCACGAACAAATAAGATATTTAATGGAAATTTTTCCAAATAAACTTGGAGAGAGTGAAACAGTTGATTATTGGAATAAAAAAGGTTCGTTAGTTGGAGATGACCCAGTTAGTGGTATAACAGAGTACGCAGGTAATTGCGTATCTTTACTTACTCAACCATTGTTTGTTTCTATGCTTAGAAAAATTAGTTTCTTTAAATTTTTTAATTATTTTATAAAACATCCTTCAAAGTTTAGAGCACTTAATTTTACTTTATATCGACTATTAGGCTACTCTGTCTTTAATAAAAATTCGCCACATCAAAGAGTTGCTATAAAGGCATTTGAGAATCTTAAATTACATTTGACATCATTAGATGGTCATTTAAACAACAAAATCTGGATTGACGGGGATAAGTTTAGTATTGCAGACATAACCTGGATGACATTATTACACAGACTTGATGAGCTTAATCTAGTTGAGCTATTCACTGAAAAATTAAACAATTTAAGAGACTACTATTCCCGTTTAAAGAATCGTAAGAGCTTTAGCAGCTGTATTATTGAATTCAATTCAGAAACAATTGACTCTGGCACGAAAAATCTTAGAGAAGACATCCAAAAAGTTTCAAATTTGAGACAATTATATAGTAGTTTTGAGTCTAATCCTCTGCCTTGAAAGTATAAATAATAGTTATTATTTATAGGTTCTGTTATAATGGACTGATACTTATGATTTATATTAATCCTTTCGAAGAACTTCTGACTTTTGTGCCCGCTTTTGCGTTACAAGGCTTTGTGGTTGTAATGATATTGATGGTTGCAATAGGTACTTTAGTGGACATGGCGCATAAGAAGAATGCAAAATATTTTTTCATTAATTTTAAAAGAGCACAAGCGTCTGCGACAAATAAATTGAGTGGTTCTCAAAAGGCAAAAATTATTAGCAAGACAATTGCTAGCGATATTCTAACAACCTCAGAATTAGGTAGAGGGCAAAGAAGAGTTGCTCATCTTTTAGGCATGTACGGTTCGATATTATTTTGGGCTGCCTCTGTTATCTTAATATTTGGGTATACTAATTCATCTGCTCCTTATCAACTATCATTGTTATGGCATATTGGGGCTATAATGACTTGTTTAGGAGGTTTTTGGTTCTGGTTTTTCTTAAGGGTAGATGTCTCTGCTGAGGCAAATCCATGGAATAGAATAATAAGAGCAGATCTTTTTGTATTATCGCTTTTAGCTGCAGCAACTTTTGGATTAGCTTGGTCGTTTACTCAGTCGTCGGGTGTTCCAATACTAGATACCTTGTTTTTAGTGCTCTTTGGCTTATCTAATATTGTATTGTTTGGTGGTGTTTATTGGTCAAAATTTGCTCACATGTTTTATAAACCTGGTGCAGCCATTCAAAAGAATTTATCTGAGTCTGACGGGTATAGAGATGACCTGCCTGCCCCAGCTGATGCACCAAAGCAATTTGGGCTTGGAATTAAAAGAGAATCGCCTAGGCATTATTAATAAAAACTGATTTACTAGGAAACGAGAAGAGGAACATATATGTCAACATTTGTATACATGACAAGATGTGATGGTTGTGGTCATTGCGTAGACATATGTCCATCAGACATTATGCATATTGATAAAGAAACTAGACGTGCCGTGAATATAGAGCCTAACATGTGCTGGGAGTGCTATTCATGCGTCAAAGCATGTCCACAGAATGCTATTGATGCAAGAGGATATGCTGATTTTGCGCCAATGCATCATAAAGTAAGAGTTCTACGTGAAGAGGAAAAAGGAACTATATCTTGGAGAATAAAATTCCGAAATGGTCACGAGAAAAATTTTGTATCGCCAATTACAACTAAACCTTGGGGTAAACATATTCCAAATCTTGCTGATGAAACTCCCCCAACAAATGAAGAGATAGATTCACAATTACTTTACTCAGAACCTAATGGACTTAATATTGACACAGGTCTTCCAAGTCTAAAGAAAGATAATCAAAAAGGGATTAACTAAATAGATGGCTTCAATTAAAACAATTCATGAGGATTGTGACATTCTCATTGTCGGTGGTGGAATGGCTGGAACAGGCGCTACCTTTGAAGCAAGACACTGGGGCCGAGATTTAAAAATAGTTTGTGTTGAAAAAGCAAATATTGATCGAAGCGGCGCAGTAGCCCAAGGACTATACGCCATAAACTGCTATATGGGAATGCAATGGGACGAAAACCAACCAGAAGATCATGTTCGATATGCTAGAAATGACCTAATGGGTTTAGTGAGAGAGGATCTTACATATGACATCGCAAGACACGTTGACTCCACTGTCCATATGTTTGATGAATGGGGACTGCCTATTATGCGTGATAAAGAAACTGGTCGTTACCAAAGAGAGGGTAAATGGCAAATAATGATCCACGGGGAAAGTTATAAACCCATTGTGGCTGAGGCTGCAAAAAAATCAGCTGACAAAATTTACAATAGAATAATGATTACTCATCTCTTGATGGATGAGGATAAATCTGACCGTGTGGGTGGTGCTGTAGGTTTTAATATGCGAACAGGAAATTACCATGTTTTTAAAGCCAAAGCAGTTATCGTGGCTGCAGGAGGAGCATCTCATATTTTTAAACCAAGAGCTGTTGGTGAAGGAATGGGAAGGACTTGGTATGCGCCATGGAGTAATGGCTCTGCTTACGCTCTTCCTATTATGGCTGGAGCTAAAATGACACAGATGGAAAATAGAATAGTTCTGACTAGATTTAAAGATGGTTACGGACCAGTGGGTGCTTATTTTTTACATCTCAAGACTTATACAGAAAATGGTAATGGTGAGAACTACGAGAAAAAATGGTACGAAGAAACAAAAAAACTTGTAGGTGAATATATTGATCATGTCCCTGTACCAACTTGTTTGAGAAACCATGCATTTATTGAAGAGGTAAAAGCTGGTCGTGGCCCTATTCATATGGTGACAAAAGAGGCATTTCAAGATCCTCACATGGAAACAGTTGGCTGGGAAAACTTTCTTGGCATGACTGTAGGCCAAGCAGTTGTATGGGCTTCTCAAAATATTGATCCAAAATATACTAATCCTGAACTAACTACTTCAGAGCCATACGTTATGGGCTCACACGCAACTTGTTCAGGTGCATGGGTAAGTGGTCCAGAGGATATCTCTCCAAGCGATTATTATTGGGGTTACAATAGAATGACTAGTGTTAACGGTCTTTTTGGGGCGGGTGATACTGTTGGAGGAAGTGCACATAAGTTTTCCTCAGGATCATTTACTGAGGGGCGTCTTGCCGCAAAAGCTGCTGTAAAATATGTAAATGATATGCAGAATGATGAAATTAAGGTTACGGACGAACAATTTGAAGACTTAAAAGAAGTTATCTACAAACCACTTGAAAATTATAAAGTTGGAAGAAATGAAATTACTGCTGGCACAGTATCTCCGAGTTATATTCTTCCAATTCAGGGACTTCAACGTTTACAAAAAATCATGGATGAATATGTAGGTGGTGTCGGAGTTTCATATATGACAAATGATAATTTGCTCAAAATTGGCAGTAATCTTCTAAAAATGCTAGAAGAGGATCTAGAGCATGTAGCTGCTGAAGATTACCACCAGCTTATGAGAGCTTGGGAATTAAAACATAGAGTTACTACATCTCAGTGTGTGACGAGCCATACTTTGTTTAGGGAAGAAACACGATGGCCTGGCTATTATTATCGCGGTGATCATATGAAAATTGATGATACAAATTGGCACTGTTTAACAGTCTCACAAAGAGACAGGGAAACAGGTGAATTTACTATGAATAAGGCTCCAATGCATAATCTTGTAGACTAAATGGATCTTTTACAGAAATCCGACGAAGAAATTTTAGAAATTGCTGCGCCTTTCTGGAAAAATTTAATTAATTGCTCAAATTCTCAAGATTACTTTGGATTTACAAAAGATTTTTCAGCGAGAATGCTGTTTGGAGCAAATGAAATTGAACTAGCAAAACAATGGGCAAACAATGATGTCATAACAAATTTAAAACAGGAAAATGAATTTCTCGGATGCATTAGAAGAGACGAGCATGTTACAGTACTTTTCAAGCAGAAAAGTACCATTTTAGATGGCGATTATCTTGGAAGACTTGTTCTAGGAGTAGAGGATGGAGAAATAAAAATATTTGGGGCAACAATATTTTAATCCAATTCGTCTTTTTCTCTCATTTTCATTCTTATTTTTGTTGCTGATATCTTATGAATTTCCTCACCTAAATCATGCTCAGTAAATGTATAACCAACGCCCCTTCCATAAGATATATCAGTAATGTTAGGGACTTTTATTACGATAAATTCTCTCTCATTCTTAAATCCCTCGAGTTCCAGCGATTTAATGATACGGTTTTTGACATCTTCAAATTCAAAAGGGTTATCAGACTGACCTACAACACCAGCATCAACCCCCGCAACATCTCTAAACATAATACAAACTTGACCAGATAATTTTAGAGCTTTCTTGAATAATTCAGTATGGCCTTTATGCCATGGTTGCCAACGACCCAGCATTTGAGAAGTAGGTTTTTTCCAATCAAACATTGACTATTTCTTTAGCAAGCAATGCTATTTCCTGATCACTCATAAAGCTTTTAATTATTTTGTTTGCATTATTTGGTTCTTCAAACATATTTGTTGTGTCTTTAAATGCTTGCGAACTTTCAAGTGTTTCAACTTCAAATGGAAGATCCTTGGAATTCTCTAATTCTTTTTTTTTATTGTCTACAACTCTTCCTTCCTTAATTGTATTAAGCCAAATTAAATAATCTGCACCAAAAGACTCTCTTGCTGCTTTTGTTGGAGCCACAAAATCACATATTACGTATCTTCCATTATTTTTTTCAAAGTCAGCAAAGGTTTTCATTCGCATTGCCTGTCTAGACCTACCCTCTCTTGAAAAATCCCAATCATTTGATGCAGTTCTTACAATATCCGCATTATACCAGGCACAGTTGTCTATATTTTGCACTAGTCTCTCTGCTAGCCAAGTTTTACCTGAGCCAGGAAGTCCACATATAAGAATTTTCATTTTAATTAGCCTACAACTTTTTAATTGTTAATTGAATCATAAAATTGTTATCTTTCTTGAAAAGACTGGCCCATAGACCCTATAAAAGGCGAAAGTAAGTAGTTTGCTACAGTTCTTTCACCAATATGTATACTTGCTAAAACTTTCACCCCAGGAACTAACTGATATATCTTATCTTTGCTCTGAAAGTAACTTTGATCAGTTTCAATGAGTATTTTGTAGAAAACTATTCGATTATCATTTTCATCTTCTTCTGTATCAGGGCTTATTTGAAATACAGTGCCATTAATTTGTCCAAAATTTACAGAGTCAGAAGAAGATAATTTTACGACAGCTGATTGACCAGGTTTTACAAAGCCAATGTCGCTATTAGGCAACTTTGCTTCAACTATCAAGCTATCCTTTGTTGGGACAATATCTAGGATTGCTCCTCCTGGTTTTATAACTCCACCCTCAGTCACAAAAAATAAGTTTTTGACCACACCATCTACAGGAGCAACAATCGTGGTTCTGCTTAAATTATCCTCAAGTTTTTTCATTGTTTCATTGGATTGAGATAACTCACGTTGTGCAAGCTGCAATTCGTTTTGAGCCTCTTCAATAAATGCATTCTTAAAATTTTCACGTTTTTCAATTAATGCCTCAAGCGAACCCTTTGCAGTGTTAAGTTCCTTTAAAATATTTAAATGAGCAAATTCACTAGTCACACCTTCTTCCATTAAAGTCTCACTCATCTCTGCCTGGCGAATTAAAATATCAACATCAACTTGAGATTTATCAATCTGTGCATCAATTTCTTTTAAATTACCTTCAAAATTAGTTTTTCTGCTTGCATAAAGCTCTAATGATTTATTAACAATTTTTTCCCTTTTATTTCGAAGACTGGTTGAAAAAATAGGTACATCGAAGTTGTTAATTTCTGCCTCAAGTCTAATTGATTTAATTATTTGAGAGTCAATTCTTACTTGCAGTTCTTCAACATCGACTTCACTTGCAGTCGCCGCAAGGACAACTAAAGGCTGGTCCTTTTCTACAATTTCACTTTCTTTTACCAGTATAGTTTCTATGATGCCTCCTTCTAAGTGTTGAATAGTTTTAACTTCTCCAACAGGTATAATTTGACCTTCCGCATTACTAACAATATCAACCTGAAATACAAATGACCAAATGATGATTGTAATAATGAAAATCGAGAAACAATAAAACAATAAGTTAGTATTGCGTTTATGCTTATCGTTTAAGTTTTCTATCTTTTCCATTATTTTTTTACTTTTGCAATATTGGGTTTTGGCTTAGAACCCATATCAATTAAGATATTTGACAAGTTTATTATTTCTTGATCATTAGTTGCAATAATAATAGTTTTATTTTTTGCGTTTTCTTTTTTTACAAGTTCTAAGATTGACTCCCGTCCTATCTTATCAAGTCCTTCAGTCGGTTCATCGAAAACTATTAATTGACCTTGATTTACCATTGCTCTTGCTAAGCTCATTCTTTTTCTAATTCCAACTGGTAATGTTTCCCCTCTTTCTTCTATCAGAGAATTTATTCCATTTTCTCTATTATTCATATAATTTGTTAAATCAACGTCGTTTAAAATTTGATTAAATAAAGACTCTCTTATTTCATTGCTTCCTATCAAATTATCTTTAAGTGATCCATCAATAAACTTAGGTTCTTGAGGAGAAAAGGCTATTTGATTTCTGTACCATATTTTTGATAATTGATTTAGTTCAATACCATCAATCATAATGCTTCCACGAGTAAGGTCGATTATTGAGGCAAAAACATTAATCAGTGTTGACTTGCCTGATCCATTAGGTCCAACAATTGAAATGATATCTCCATGACCAAATTTTAGATTTAGTGACTCAAATATTGG
>CACANZ010000017.1 GCA_902533965.1 uncultured Pelagibacteraceae bacterium
ACTGATCTCTTATGACTAAAGTTCTTAAAGCCATCGTAACCATGATAAGAGCCCATTCCACTAGGACCAACCCCTCCAAAAGGTAGATCATGCATAGAAAATTGGAATAAAACATCGTTTATAACCGCTTGACCAGATGAAGTATTGTTTAACACAGTATCAATTTCTTTTTTATCATCGCCAAAATAATATATTGCAAGCGCTTTAGGGTTCTTATTTATGAACTCTATTGTTTCATCAAAGCTTTTGTATGTTTTTACTGGCAATAAAGGTCCAAATATTTCTTCTTGCATAATCTTCATATCATCCGTTGGATTTAAAACTAAAGTAGGTAATATTTTATGGTGCTCTTGTTGCGAAAGGTCTTCGTTTGCAGGGTTTATTTCTACAATAGTAGCTCCCTTTGACTCAGCATCTTTTACTAATTCACGAAGTCTCTCGTAGTGATTCAAATGAATTATGGATGTATAATCTGGATTATTTTTTATCGTTGGATAATTTTCACTAACATGGGATTTTGCATGATCAACAAATTCATCTGTTTGCCCCTCAGGAACCATTACATAATCAGGTGATATGCAAATTTGCCCTCCATTTAAGAGCTTCCCCATCATTATCTTATCAACACTTTTTTTCATTTTGGCATTTGGACCAACTATTACTGGTGACTTGCCACCTAATTCAAGAGTAAGCGGTACTAAATTTGATGCTGCCTCAGATGCAACTTTTTTAGCTACATTTGTTGATCCAGTGAAAAGCAGATGATCAAATGGTAACCCTGCAAAATCTTGCGAGGTTTGAGGACCTCCATTTACTATAACAACTTCTTCATCACTAAAAAATTTATTAATAAGTTCTTCAGTTAATTCAGAGGTTGCTGGAACGAACTCTGAGAGCTTCATCATTGCATTATTTCCAGCCGCAAATATTTCTATTAAAGGCGCAATACTTAGAGTTAGTGGGAAGTTCCAAGGAGAAATAACACCAACTACTCCATAAGGCTGGAATTGAACATAAGCTTTTGCGCCAAGTAATCCTAATGGGAAGTTAGGTTTTCGCTTATCAGGCTTAACCCATCTTTTAATATTTTTTAAGGCGTCTTTTGCATTATTAATTACAGGCATTGTGTCAGCCATTAGGCTTAACTGCTCATGTCGTGTGCCAAAATCAGATCTTAACGCGTCATGAAAAGCATCTATATTTTCCTCAACTAAAGTTTGTATTCTTTTTATACGATCAATACGTACATTTAAATCTGGGTTGAAGTTTTTTAAAAATGGTTGTTTTAATTTATTTAATTTTGAGAGCATTTCTTCTCTACTTACCTCTGGATAAGTGCTCCCTATAGATACGTTTCCTAATCCCATATTTTATCCTTTATTAAACAAGTTTTATAAACTAATCCAAAATAACAAAAAAATATACTTTTTTGTTTTCTCATATGCATGTAATACTTAATAAATGACCAATGTTTTAAAAACTGAAATCGTTGATGATATAGCTATTTTAACGCTGAATGACCCTGAAAGGCTAAACGCACTTTCTATGGACATGATTTCAGAGCTTCATAAGCAAGTAAAATCTATAAATAGTGGAGAATTAAAAGTTCGATGTGCCGTCCTAACAGGAGCTGGAAGAGGTTTTTGTGCGGGCGCAAACCTTGTTGAAGGAGCAAGCTTAGGTGATAATATAGATCCGGGAGAAACCTTAGAAAAAGTTTACCATCCTTTTTTAATAGATTTAAAAAATCTAAATGTTCCATTGATTACGGCTGTTAATGGAGTGGCTGCTGGCGCAGGTTGTTCATTGGGTGTATTTGGAGATTTAGTTTATGCCTCTAAATCTGCATACTTTTATCAAGCGTTTAAATTTATAGGACTTGTACCAGATGCTAGCTCTACGTACGTAATTCCTCGAAAAATAGGTATGGCAAGAGCAATGGAATTTTCATTAATTGGTGAAAAAGTTTTAGCTGATAAAGCTCTTGAATGGGGTCTTGTAAATCATGTTGTTGAAGATGACAAACTAATGGAAGAAGTAATGAGTACAGCAAGAACATTAGCTTCAGGACCTACTGTAGCTTTAAAATTAATTAAACAATTATATTGGGATAGTTTTTCGAATAACTTTGAAGGTCAGCTTGCTGCGGAAAGCTCAGCGCAAACAATTGCTGGCAAAACTGAGGATAGCAAAATTGGAGTAATGTCGTTCATTCAAAAGAAAAAAGCTGAATTCAAAGGTAAGTAACTAAGATTTATAGCTTTCAAGAAATTCTTTTGAAAAATACATAAAGCGATCCTCCTCTATAGATTTTCTAATATCTGCCATAAGACTCTGATAAAAATATATATTGTGCAAAGAAAGCAACATACCACCTAGCATCTCCTTTGCATTAAATAAATGATGTATATACCCAGCAGAGTAATTTTTACATACAGGATTATCTGAGTTTTTATCAATTGGATCATCTAAATTTTTGTATTTTGCATTTCTAATATTAATTGGTCCATGACGAGTAAAGGCTTGTCCATTCCTACCACTTCTAGTTGGCAATACGCAATCAAATATATCAATTCCTCTAGCAACACTACCAAGAATATCATCAGGCTTGCCCACACCCATTAAATAATGTGGTTTGTCGTCAGGTAGATGAGGTGAAGTAAATTCAAGTACCTCAAACATTTGAGCTTGGCTTTCACCTACTGCAAGACCCCCTACTGCATAACCATCAAAATTTATTGCTTCTAGAGCTTTTACAGACTCTTTTCTTAAATCCTCAAATACACTTCCCTGAACGATGCCAAATAATTTGTTGTTATTTCTTTCTATGAAATAGTCTTTACATCTTTTTGCCCATCTCATAGATAATTCCATTGAGTTTTTTGCTTGATCATGGGTACAAGGAAAAGCTGTACATTCATCAAACGCCATTACAATATCTGAGTTTAAGTTAGTTTGTATTTCCATTGAACTTTCTGGAGTAAGCATTACTTCTTTTCCATCTATATGTGATGAAAACTTAACACCTTCCTCACTAATCTTTCTTAGTTTAGATAGAGAAAATACTTGGTATCCACCAGAATCTGTGAGTATAGGTTTGTCCCAATTCATAAACTTGTGAAGCCCGCCGAATTCTTTTATTAGTTCGGATCCTGGTCTAAGCATTAGATGGTAAGTATTGCCTAAAAGGATTTCCGAGCCTGTTTCAATTAGGTCTTTTGTAAAGACACCTTTGACGGTTGCAGCTGTACCAACTGGCATAAAAGCAGGCGTATTTATCTCCCCATGAGAGGTTATTAATTTACCCCTTCTGGCATTTCCATCTGTTTTTAGTATTTTAAAATCGCTCATTTCTTAAATAGTAAACTAACATCACCGTATGAAAAGAAACGGTATTTATTTGTTACGGCATGTTTATAAATTTTAAATATTTCTTCAGTGCCTGCAAATGCGGAGACTAATAGCAACAAAGTAGATTTTGGTAAATGAAAGTTAGTCAATAGCATATCAACAATTTGAAACTTATATCCAGGTTTTATAAATATATTAGTTTCTCTATTAAATTTCTCTACTACATTATTTTTTGCGGCACTTTCTAAAAGTCTTAGTGTCGTTGTTCCAACAGCAATAATTTTTCCACCTTTTTTCTTACATTGATTAATTTTCAGTGCAGTTTTTTCATCAATTATACCGTACTCAGAATGCATTACATGATTATCAACATCCTCGTTTCTTATAGGTAAGAACGTACCGGCCCCAACATGTAAAGTAATCTCAACTAATTGATCACTCTCAACCAGTTTGTTTATTATTTCATCATTAAAATGTAAACCAGCAGTAGGAGCTGCTACAGAACCTTTTTCTTTTGCATACACAGTTTGATAATCAGTAAAATCCTTTTTATCACTTTTCCTTTTTTTTTGAATATATGGTGGCAGCGGCATAAGTCCAAATTGGTTCAAATAATTATCAAATTCTTCCTCGCTACAATTAAATTCTAATTCAACCTCACCATAATCTAATTTTTTTCTAATTGTACAAGAGATCTCATTATTGAAACTGATTATACTGTTTTCACTTACATTCTTTGCAGGTTTCAAAAATGCAAGCCACTTATTGCTTGATAGTTTTTTATGAAGCGTAACCTTAATGTTTTTTTTTGAGTGAAATCCCTCAAGGAAAATAGGGATAACTTTTGTGTTATTAATTACAACCAAGTCATTAAGGCCAACATAATCATTAAATTTACTGAAGTTCGTATCAGATATCTCATTTTTATAAACCAACATCCTCGATTCTTCTCGAGGCTCACATGGTCTTTCAGCGATCAGATTATCTGGTAGTTCAAAGTCAAATTGACTTAATTTCATGAAAATTATAGATCTGAAATGACCCTTACAGTTATCATTTCATCTGGGTCATCTACACTTCCAGAGCCTGGTTCTCCTCGTTTAATCTTGTCAACAAACTCCATCCCTTCTACGACTTGACCAAAAACAGTATACTGGCCATCTAGATGTGGAGCCTCGGCAAAACATATAAAAAATTGACTATTAGCTGAATCCGGGTCGGCTGTTCTTGCCATTGATACTGTTCCACGAAGATGAGGTGTATCACCAAATTCATTTTTCAAATCAGGTTTGGTTGATCCGCCTGTTCCATTTCTATTTTCGCCATCACCAGTTTGAGCCATAAAGCCCTCTATAACACGGTGAAAGGGTACTCCATCATAAAAGCCTTCTCTTGCAAGTTCTTTAATTCTATTTACGTGATTTGGAGCAATATCAGGTAGTAATTCTATTATTACATTACCATCTTTCAGCTCTATTTGGATTGAATTTTCTGGATCATTTGCCATGACAACTCCTTCTGCGATTAACGCTATAAAAAATGAAAATACAAAGATTAAAGTTCTTATTAATTTCATTTTATTTATTTAAATTTATCTTTTAATTTTTGCTCAACAAACTTATTTGTAAAATTACTGATATTTCCTCCCAAACGTGCAATTTCTTTTACGAAATTAGAGGAAATTGATTGCCGTTGAGCGTCTGCCATCAAGAATACTGTTTCAATATTATTATCTAATTGTCTATTCATACCCAACATCTGAAACTCATATTCAAAATCAGAAACAACGCGAAGACCTCTTATGAGTATCTTTGCATCTAGCGAATTAGCTAAATCAATCAATAAATTATCAAATGCAATTACTTCAATTTTATCGTTTGATGAAAACTCATTTTCTATCATTTCTTTTCTTTCATCTAAATCAAATAAAGGTGATTTATGTGGGCTGTCAGCAACTGCGATATATAATTTATCAACAAGTTTTGTAGCCCTATTGATAATATCAATGTGCCCTTTATGAATGGGATCAAAGCTTCCAGGATATATGCCAGTTCTACTCATGTTTGGAATATATAATGATTATTTAAAGACCTCTAGTAATTTATTAACTATCTAGCTCAACTCTGCTTGCTGAAACAACTTTTTCTTCTTTTGTTGTTTTAAATATACTTACTCCCTGCGTATTTCTACCAGCTACGCGAACATCTTTTACCGGGCAGCGAATTAATTGACCTGTTTTAGTTATCAGCATTATATCATCATCATTAT
This sequence comes from uncultured Pelagibacteraceae bacterium, assembly GCA_902533965.1. Classification (GTDB taxonomy): domain Bacteria; phylum Pseudomonadota; class Alphaproteobacteria; order Pelagibacterales; family AG-422-B15; genus CACNXQ01. The sequence continues at coordinate 5,620 of CACANZ010000017.1, forward strand.
TGACTGGAAAAGAAGCTAGAACATCGCCATTTCTATCTGATGTCGCAATACACATAATGCCTGATCCTCCGCGATTAGAAACTCTAAACTGGTAAGAAGAAGATCTTTTACCAAAGCCATTTTCAGTAACGGTTAAAATGAATTGTTCTCTCGCTTTTAATTCATCATATCGGTCCTTAGATATTTCAATGTCAGAAACAGAGCTATCATTATCTTCACTCTCAGTTTCATCATGCATTCCTTTTTCCTTTGAAATCATTTTTAAGTAAGCTTTTGCTTCTGCTGACGATACATCAGTATGAGAAATTACAGAAATTGAAATAATTTTATCATCTTTTGTTAGCCTGATGCCCCTTACACCTACCGAACTTCTACTTTTAGTTGTTCTCAATTTTGAAACAGGAGTTCTAATACACTTTCCATGTTTTGTTGATAGTAAAATATCGTCTTCATCACTACAAAGTTTTACACCTACGATTGCATTACCATCATCTAATTTCATTGCAATTTTACCATTTGCCTGAATCCTTTTGAAATCTTCTAAACTATTTTTTCTGATGCTGCCGTCTGATGTAGCAAATATTAAATACTCATTCCCATTTGATTGTTTATTTTCTGGCAACACAAGGATACTTGATAGACTTTCAGTGTCTTTAAGATTTAAGAGATTGATTATTGCTTTGCCCTTAGCTTGGGGTGATGACTCAGGAATCTTCCATGTCTTAAGTTTGTAAGCTATTCCTCCAGACGAGAAAAACAACATATTGTCATGAGTACTTGATGTAAAAACTTGAGTTACAAAATCTTCTTCATTGGTTTTCATTCCCGCTCTTCCTTTGCCACCTCTTTTCTGTGCTCTGTACATATTTAAAGGAACTCTTTTTATATAACCTGAGTTTGTTACACTCACGACCATATCACTTCTTTGAACTAGGTCCTCCTGATCAATATCTGTGGCCTCACCCTCATTAATTTCTGTTCTTCTTGGTATTGCAAATTGTTTTTTAATTTCATTTAGCTCAACATTTATTACATCATTCAATACCTCCGTATCCCTTAATATTGAGAGGAATTTGTTTATTTGATTGGAAAGATCTGATAACTCTGACTTGATCTCATCTTTACCTAGAGCGGTCAAACGTTGCAATCTTAACTCTAATATCGCTTTGGCCTGCTCATCTGTTAAATAAATTTCTTTTTCATTTTTAATTTGCCTTGGGTCATCAACTAACTTTAACAAATCATCAATATCCTTGCTTAGCCACTTAGTTTTAAGAAGCGAGGTTCTTGCCTCATTGGGATCTTTGGAGCTTTTAATTATTTCTATTATTTGATCAACATTAGCAACAGCAACTGCTAGGCCAATCAATACATGGGCCCTATCTCTTGCTTTGCCGAGATCATGACGAGTCCTGTTTCTGATTATCTCTTTTCTGAATTCTATAAAATGGTGAATGAATTCTTTTATATTCATTAATTTTGGTTTTCCGTTTACCAACGCCAATGAATTAACCCCGTAAGAACTTTGTAGTGCAGTAAATTTATATAATTTATTTAATACAACTTGTGATATTACCCCTTTTTTTAATTCAACAACAACCCTCACACCTTGGCGGTCAGACTCATCTCTTAAATCACTTATACCATCAATTTTTTTATCTCTGACAAGTTCAGCTATTTTCTCAAGCAAAGATGATTTGTTAACTTGGTAAGGTACTTCGGTAAATACGATTGCCTCTCGATCTGTTTTAAATTCCTCTATGTTTGATTTTGCCTGAACAATGATTGAGCCTCTTCCTGATGACTGAGAGTCTTTTATGCCTTTTATGCCAATAATTGTTCCACCCGTAGGAAAGTCTGGGCCTTTTATAATTTGATTTATTTCCTCAAAAGTTACGTCAGTATTTTTAAGGTAAGCAATACTAGCGTCAATGACCTCTCCTAAATTATGAGGTAAAATGTTGGTTGCCATACCAACAGCTATACCACCTGCACCGTTGACAAGTAGGTTTGGATATTTTGCAGGAAGAACAGATGGCTCACTTTCAGTTTCATCATAATTAGGTCTATAGTCGACCGTTTCTTTTTCTATATCTTCAAGAAGGAAACTAGCAATTTTTGCCATTCTAACTTCCGTATATCTCATTGCAGCAGCCCTATCACCGTCCATTGATCCAAAATTACCTTGACCATCTAATAGTGGCACGCTCATTGAAAAGTCTTGGGCAAGTCTGACCAACGCATCATAAACAGCTTGATCTCCATGCGGATGGTATTTACCAATTACATCACCGACAACTCGAGCACTCTTTCTGTGTTGCTTATTCCACTCATAGCCTGACTCATGCATTGCATATAAAATCCGTCTATGAACTGGTTTTAGTCCGTCTCGAACATCGGGTAATGCCCTGCTAACGATTACGCTCATAGCGTAATCGAGGTAAGAATTTTGCATTTCTGTATCGATTAATATGGGGATTACAGATTGCTCTTTACCTGTTTTAAGATCTTCGTTTTGATCCTTGGAATCAGTCAATTCTATTTCCTATTGAAGCGCTAAAAATCCCAAAAAAATAGGAAAAATAAGCACGATTTTGTTATAAAAATTAAGTTTATTATACCAGAAAATTGCCCAGTTTTCGATTGAAAAAAGTAGACTTAAAAAGGTATTTCGTCGTCTATATCAAGGTCAGGTGGAGCGCCTTCTCCCATATCTTGATTTATATCTGAACCCATATCTGGAATTGAATCGCCACCTCCTGAGTTCCTTGAGTCAAGCATGGTAAGTGTGCCATTGTAGTTTCCAAGAACAATTTCAGTCGTATATTTTTCAACTCCACTCTGATCTGTAAATTTCCTAGTTTGTAATTGGCCTTCAATGTAAATTTTTGAACCTTTTTTAAGGTAACTCTCAACAACACCTGCTAAACCATCGTTAAATATGACTATTCTATGCCAACTGGTTTTTTCTTTTTTCTCTCCTGTAACCTTGTCTTTCCATGACTCGGATGTGGCTAAGCTAAGCTGGGCAAGCTTTTTTCCATCTTGAGTCTGACGCATTACGGGGTCTGCTCCAAGATTACCTATTAGCATTACTTTATTTAAACTAGCAGCCATATACTGTAATTTATCCAGATATTGATGCACTGTACATACAAAAATCCCTATTTTACTGTTTATGCACAGGTTATCTTTAAATCAGGAGTGTTAAGATTAATTAATTCTTATGAGTAAGACAATTTCCGTACAAGGAGCTCGTGAACATAATCTAAAAAATGTTAACGTCAAAATACCCCGTGAGAAGCTGACAATAATAACTGGTTTGTCTGGATCAGGAAAATCTTCTCTTGCATTTGATACTATTTATGCTGAAGGTCAAAGAAGATACGTTGAGAGCTTATCGGCTTATGCAAGACAGTTTTTGCAAATGATGCAAAAACCAAATGTTGATTTAATAGAAGGATTAAGTCCCGCAATTTCCATCGAACAGAAAACAACATCAAAAAATCCTAGGTCAACAGTTGGAACTGTTACTGAGGTTTATGATTATCTTCGTCTTCTTTTTGCGAGGATTGGAATACCCTATTCTCCTGCAACCGGATTACCCATTAAAAGTCAGACAGTGACTCAAATAGTTGATCGAATAAAAGAAAGAGAAATTGGTTCAAAGTTTCTAATATTGTCTCCAATTATCAGAGGAAGAAAAGGTGAGTATAAAAAAGAATTACAAGAATTGCACAAAAAAGGTTTTCAAAGAGTGAAGATTGATGGAGAATTATACGAATTCGATTCCTTACCTGAAATTGATAAAAAGAAGAAACATGATATCGAGATTGTAGTAGACCGTATCCTACTAAATGATGAGATAGGCAACAGGTTGGCGGATAGTGTCGAAACTGCTCTCAATTTAAGTGATGGATTGGTGATCGTTGAAAACTTCGAAAACAAAAATGGTAAAGTAGATAATGAACTATTTTCATCAAAATTTGCTTGTCCAGTATCCGGTTTCACAATTGACGAAATTGAACCTAGGTTATTTTCTTTTAATAATCCTTATGGAGCATGTGAGGAGTGTGATGGAATTGGAACCGATTTATCAATTGATCCTAATCTAGTTGTTCCAAATAAAAATCTGTCAATAAATGAGGATGCACTTGCTCCTTGGCCAGTCTCGAGATACGGGTATTTTAGAAATATTTTAAAGGTTGTAGCTAGAAAATATAAATTTTCACTTGATACACCCTGGAAATCACTAGGAAAAAAAATTCAAAACATAGTTCTTTATGGCTCTGGCGAAACAGAATTAAAGTTTACTTATGATGACGGTTATGAATATGAAAGGCCTTTCGAAGGAGTAATTAATAATCTTGAGCGCAGATATCTAGAGACAGAAAGTGATTGGATGCGTGGAAGAATTGAGAGATATCAAAGTGAAGTAAGATGTCATGCATGCAATGGTTTTAGGCTTAAAGAGACTGCATTGGCTGTAAAGATAGACAAACTGCACATAGGTGAAGTATGCGACAAATCTATTAAAGAACTTGTTATCTGGTTTCAGAAACTTGAAAAAAAATTAACTAAAAAAGAAAAAGAAATTGCATTTAGAATTCTTAAAGAACTCAATGAAAGAATACTTTTTTTAAATAATGTAGGGCTTGAATATCTAACTCTTTCAAGAGGTTCGGGTAGTTTATCAGGCGGTGAATCACAACGTATTCGTCTGGCATCACAAATTGGATCAGGTTTAACAGGAGTTCTCTATGTGCTTGACGAACCTTCGATTGGCTTGCATCAGCGTGATAATGAAAGATTGTTAAAAACACTTAAAAGATTAAGAGATCTTGGAAATACAGTTATTGTTGTTGAGCATGATGAAGAGGCAATCACAACTGCTGATCATGTAGTTGACTTGGGACCAGCTGCTGGCGTCAATGGTGGAAGAGTAGTTGCTGAAGGTAATGTTGCTAAAATTAAAAAAAATCAAAATAGCATTACTGGTCAATACTTATCTGGTAAACTAAAAATTGAAATACCTAGTAATAGAAGAAAAGCACTAAATAATAAATATATCGAAATTATAAAAGCTGAGGGTAATAATCTTAAAAATGTCAATTGCGAAATTCCTCTTGGAACACTTACTTGTATTACCGGAGTTTCTGGTAGTGGTAAATCAACTTTAACAATTAATACGCTTTTTAAGTCAGTCGCCCAAACATTGAACGGGTCAAGGTATACACCTGCAAAACATAAGGAAATAAAGGGGCTTCAAGAGCTTGATAAAGTCATAGATATTGACCAATCTCCAATTGGAAGAACCCCAAGATCAAATCCCGCAACGTATACCGGAGCCTTCACTTTTATAAGGGATTGGTTTACTGGTTTGCCGGAGTCAAAAGCCAGGGGTTATAAAGCTGGAAGATTTTCATTTAATGTTAAGGGTGGTAGATGTGAAGCTTGTGAAGGTGATGGTGTAATTAAGATAGAGATGCACTTTCTTCCTGATGTATATGTCACCTGTGATGAATGTGAGGGCAAAAGATACAATAGAGAAACGCTTGAAATTAAGTACAAAGATAAAAGTATTGCAGATATTTTAGATATGACAGTTGAAGAAGGATGTTCTTTTTTTGAAGCAATTCCAATGATTAAAAAGAAACTCGACACACTTCAAAATGTAGGACTTGGGTATATAAAAATTGGTCAGCAAGCTACTACTTTATCGGGTGGTGAAGCGCAACGAATTAAACTTTCAAAAGAACTTTCAAAAAGAGCCACAGGTAAAACCTTGTATATACTTGATGAGCCAACTACGGGACTTCATGTGCATGACATTAAGAAACTTCTCGAGGTACTTCAAATTTTAGTTGATCAGGGCAACACTGTTGTTGTGATAGAGCATAATTTAGATGTAATAAAAACAGCTGATTGGATCATTGACTTGGGCCCGGAAGGGGGTGACGGTGGCGGTGAAATAATAGGAAGCGGTTCACCAGAAGAAATTGCAAAAGTCAAAAAAAGTTATACAGGACAATATTTAAATAAAATCCTAAAATAGTTACATAAATATTTTACATACACGCATAAAACATGCTATGAATAGTTAATGGCATCAATTTTACAATCATTACAGAGAACAGTTATTCTTGGAACTCTGTTGGCAATTCTATTGCTCATTATGGTTACAGGCCACTATGGCGGTTTTGACCAACTATATTGGGCCTCACTCTCGAGATTTCTTCACGTCATATCTGGAGTGATGTGGATTGGGCTTCTCTATTACTTTAACTTTGTGCAGATTCCTAATATGCCAAATATTCCTGATGAGCAAAAACCAGCAATAGGAAAAGTTATTGCCCCTGCGGCACTTTTCTGGTTCAGATGGGCTGCTTTAGCAACATTAATCACAGGACTTACAACTCTTGCTCTTTATTATGGACATGAAGGATCAGTCAACGCTCTTACATTTACATTGGCTTATGGATTTAATGGTAAAGAACTTACAATAGGTATTGGTATGTGGCTTGCTATTATAATGGCTTATAATGTATGGATGGTTATTTGGCCAAATCAAAAGAAAGCATTGGGAATTGTTGAAGTTGATGCAGATACAAAAGCAAAATCAGCTAGAACAGCTATGCTGTTCTCAAGAACGAACACAGTACTTTCCATTCCTATGTTGCTATCAATGGTAGTTGCACAAAATCTCTACTAATTTATCTCGTAGAGTCTACTGCTGAAGTTGTATTCCACTCACGTTTAACATCAAGGTATCTAAGTAATGGTGCTGCTACAAAGATAGATGAATATGTTCCGACTACTACCCCCCAAATCATTGCGAACGTAAACCCTTTAATCACTTCACCTCCAAAAATAAATAATGATAATAAAGCTAAAAGCGTGGTAACGGATGTTACGATTGTTCTTGATAAAGTATCGTTGATCGACAAATTTAACAAATCTGTAATTTCCTTTGAACGGTACTTGCGTAAGTTTTCTCTGACCCTATCGTACACAACTACTGTATCATTCATAGAGTATCCAACAATAGTAAGTATTGCAGCAATGATAGGTAGATTGAACTCTAGTTGAGTAATACA
>CACANZ010000018.1 GCA_902533965.1 uncultured Pelagibacteraceae bacterium
TTGCCTCTTTTGATTTTCTTGCAAATAAAGGTTCGTCTACTTGTATATATTTACAGCCAGAATTGACTAATGACTTTATTTCTTTATTTATTGCCTCTCCTAAATCTACTCCTAACATTTTATGATCATTATAAAATTCATCAGCAATCGTATCTGTGATAGTCAATGGTCCAGGTATTGTAACTTTAATAGGGTTTTTTGATATTGACTGATTCAATTCGTATTCTTTATTTAAAAACGATCCATTGAATTCAACTTTATTTGTGATTGTTGGAAGCCAACAATCATAATTGCCTGTTCTCGCTGTTTTCTTTGTTAGTTTTTGAAAATTGATCCCACTAAGATGCCTACAATGATAATGAATATAATTTTCTCGTCTCACTTCACCGTCTGTAATAATATCAATCCCGCACTCAATTTGATCTTTAATAATACTCTGTGAGGCAAGTTTTATTTGAAACTCATATTCTTCTCCAATTTTTTGTCTTGCCTGTTCCCACTTAGATGTTGGGTATTCAGCATCTGTTCCTTTTTCATCTTTGAACCAATCAGGTAAATCTAAGAAATCTGGTTTAGGATAAGCGCCAATTGTAGTTGTTAAAATCATACAAAAAGTCTATTTATAACAATAATTTAGCCAAGAAATAACTGAGCTAAAAAATAAAAATAATAATCATTTTTATCAATACTTTATAGGATAAATCTAAAGTATCTATTTATGGTTAATTTTTATGTATATTTATCATGTATTTAGATAAAGATTTATTTAAAGAAGTTTTATCAACTTATTAAATTTCTTTCACTTTATTCTTTACAGCTACCTCTATATGTATGAAAATTTTTATTAATTAAACAAATAAATTAAATGAGGAGTAGCCGTGAAGAAAATTAATAAAACTCTTAAGGCTGCAAAAGTTTCAAGAAGATCAGTCCTGAAAGGCGCAGCTGCAACTGGTGCAGCAGCAGCTATCGGACCTTGGTATATTCCAAATGCTTTTGCTGCTCCCGTTGTTAATGTTTTAATGTGGGGCGAATATTTGCCGGACTCAGTAGTTGCAGATTTCAAAGCAAAAACTGGAATTACTGTTAACCATACTAAAATAGGTGATAACGGTGAAATTATATCAAAAATGAAAGCTGGTGGTGGAGCCGGTTATGACCTTGCAAGTCCAACTAATATGAGAGCTTTGCAATGGGCTGACCTTGGCGTACTTGCCCCATTTGATATGAATCGAATAAACACAAGTGCTGTCAATCCAGGAATGCTAGCTGTCGGTGAGCGTGACTGGAATTTTGGTGGAAAAGGATCTCACTGGGTTCCACAACTTTGGGGTACTGAGTCAATATCTTGGAGAACTGACAAATGGCAACCCGATGGACTTCCAAGCTTTGGAGATATTTGGGAACCTAATCCTGGAATAGATGGCGCATTCATGATGGGTAGAACATACTCAATGATGACTGGATGTGGTATTTGGATGCATCATCAAGGCAAAATGGATTTCTGGTCTTCTTATAACGATGAAGACACAATGAGAAAGAATTGGGAAACAATTACTGAATATTGTATTTCCAAGAAAGGAAATCTTGTGAAATTCTGGTCTGGTGCCGATCCACAAAAACAAGGATTCACATCTGATGGTGTTGTCGTTGGACAAACTTGGGATGGCCCTATAGCAGCAATGATGAAAGCTGGAGAACCGGTTGCGTACCAAACTACCGATGAGGGCGCGTTGGCATGGATCGATGGCATAACAATGTCTGCAAAAGCTGAAAACATTGATGAAGCTTATGAGTTAATCAATTACAGTTTTACACCAGAAACAGGTGGTCAAACTGTGAATGAAATCGGTTATAACTCAGCTGTTAATGGAGCTTCAGACTTTTACTCAGATGAAACTAAAGCTTTAGCAAAAGCAATATACCCGGGGGATACTTCGACCAAGTTAAATCCTTGGCCACCAGAACCGCCATGGTATGCTGATGCAAGAGCTGAATACGCTAACAAATTTGAAACAGCGTAATTAGTTCTCTAGGATTAATTATTAAGAGCGCCCAAGGCATTGTCTTGGGCGTTTTTATTTAATCGTGTTTTTTAGTTAAATCATTATAATTTGTAACAATGAGCGCAGATGTAGAGTTAAGTGATGTTTCAGTAACATTTGGCAGTTTTTATGCTGCCAAGAATGTCAACGTAAAAGTAAATGGAGGTGAGTTCTTCAGCTTCTTAGGACCTTCAGGCTGTGGAAAGACTACTCTGTTAAGGGCTATATCTGGATTTCAAGAACCTTCTGAAGGTAAAGTGCTTATTGACAATAAAGATATGTCTGGAATTGGTCCAAATAAAAGACCAACCGCGTTAATATTTCAAAACTTAGCTCTGTTTCCTCTCATGAGTGTATCAGAAAATATTGCATTTTCCCTTGAAGTAAGGGGCGTATCAAAAGAAGAAAGAAAAAAAAGAGCGGATGAACTTTTGGAATTAATAGCCTTAGAGGGACAAGGAGATAAAAAAGTTCATCAACTCTCTGGAGGTCAAAAGCAAAGAGTAGCCATTGCAAGAGCTTTAGCTGTTGAGCCAAAAGTTCTTCTTTTAGATGAACCATTGTCTGCCTTGGATTTAAAACTTCGTCAAAGAATGAGAACCGAACTTAGAGAAATACAAAAAAGAGTAAATATTACATTCATTTATATTACGCACGATCAAGGAGAAGCCTTAACAATGTCTGATCGAATAGCGGTCATGAATGAAGGAGAGCTCGAGCAAATTGGAAAATGCGACGAAGTTTATAACAATCCATTAACACCATTTGTTGCAACATTCGTTGGTGAGAATAATCCTTTATATGGAAAAGTTACAGGTATTGAGGGAGATAAAGCTAAAATTGAAACTGCTGATGGGCAATATTTAGCAACGATGAATGAAAGCAAAAAGTTAAATATTGGAGATGAGTCAATTGCATTTGTTAGACCTGAGTCTTTGTTTATACCAAGAGATGGCGACAACTTTGATAATAAAATTGATGTGAATATTGAAAGCTTTGAATTTGAAGGTAATTTAAAAAATTTTTACGCAAGCCTTAAATCGGGAGCAAAAATCAAATTTTCAGTACCAAACGCCATAGATACATCCTCTATAACTTCAGGATCGTCAATCGTGCTAGGTTTTGAGTCTTCAAAATCAGTAATATTACCTAAAGCATCTCTAGCTATAGATTAAGTCATGAACAATTTTTTATTTACTCAACCATTTTTTAAGAAAAACGGTAAGGCAGTTGCGATATATTTTTTAGTAGCAATAATATTTTGGTTTGTTTTCTTAGTTATAATTCCACAATTTTATATGTTGGATTTATCATTTAGAACCAACGTCCCTCCTTTAGCAAGAGGTGGACCTGAAGACTATTATACTTTTGAACACTATAGCCACTTTATATTTGGATCTAAGACAGCTACTGATGCTTTTAACTTTGTTGATTTAGGTGTATTTGGAAGAACTATTTTTGTTTCAATGCTTGTTACAATTGCAAATCTATTATTTTGCTATCCTATAGCATTTTATATAGCGAAAATTGCAAACCCTAGTACCGCTAGACTTCTTATTGTTTCTCTGATTATTCCTTTCTGGATTAATGAATTGCTTAGATCATTCGCATTGAGGATTTTGTTTGCAAACGAAGGTGTAATTAACAATTTCTTGACTGGGGTTGGAATACTTGATCAAGGAATCCTATTTATTACTTATGATATCGGTTTATATACCGGCTTAATATACGCCTATATTTTGCTGATGATGTTCCCTCTCTATAATGCAATCGAAAGTTTGGACATTAATCAAATCGAGGCAGCAAAAGATTTAGGTTCCTCATCTTTTAGAACGCATTGGAGAATAGTTATTCCTCATGCTAAACCAGGCATTGTATCTGGCTGTACAATGGTTTTTATGTTAACTGTTGGAGCACTAGCAACGCCAGTTGTTTTAAGTAGCCCTAATACTTTATGGTTTCCTCAATTGATATATCAGTGGTTTAATATGAATGACAACTGGTCACGGGGATCAGCTTATTCAATCATTTTGTTAATTGTTTCTGTTATTTTCGTACTCACAATGATGCGAATATTTAAAGTTAGGATTGGAGAAATTATTAAGTGAGACCGAGCTATTTTATAAATTTCATGATGGGAATATATATTTTTATATTTTTTGCATACTTATTTGGGCCTTTAATCATCATGAGCATTACAGCATTCAACTCGGCAGAATTTCCTTCGATCACACCTTGGGAATGTTTTAGCTTTAGATGGTTTAATGAAGGTAAAATTGCTTACGATGGACAACATCTGGCAGGGCTTTTATCTGACTGGAGACTTCACGATGGTATTATTAGCAGTTTGATTATAGGAGCAGGAGTTGTAACTCTCTCCGTACCAATTGGAATGGCCGCAGCAATAGTATTAACTCAAGTGCGTTCGCAGTTGAGGGATATTTATTACTCAATTTCGATTATGCCCGTTTTATTTCCTGGTGTGATAATTGGTATTTCAACAGTCGTTTTATGGGACCGAATAGCAGGCTTAGGAGGAGAGGGGTTCATTGCAGATATTGGAAGAAACGGAATATTTCTAACAATTTTGGCTCAAACCTGTTTTATATCTACTTATTGTTTTTTAATATTTGTTGCAAGACTTCAAAGATTTGATCAGACTCAAGAAGAGGCAGCTTTAGACCTTGGAGCGTCGCAAACTCAAGTATTTTTTAAAATTTTAGTTCCTTACTTAAGCCCCGCAATAGCATCGGCTGCAGTAATTGCTTTTTTATTTTCATTTGAAAATTATAACACGACTGTATTTAGCATTTTATCGGATCAAACATTAACAACTGTAATTGCATCAAAAGTAAGGCTGGGAATAAGTCCTGCATTGAGCGCATTAGCTTTAACAATAATAGCGTTAACGATTATAGCTGCAGTTACCTATGAGGTTTTACGAAGAAGAGCAGAAAAACGATATGCAGAATCACAGGAAAAGTTTGTAAAAGAAAAAGCAGCAGACAATAGAATTAATAAAAAATATAAAGCTGGTTTTAAAATTCCAAAGGGAATTACCGCTATATTGTTAATAGTGGTCTTTGCTACCTATGGAGCTACCCAAATAGTGAAAAATGATCTATACGGACAATCATGTATTGATGCTGCTGATAAGGAGAAAAAATCCAAATTTCTTGAACAATTGCAAACTTTAGAGTCTAATGAACTTACTGATGAAGAGCTTTCTGGAGGGTCCTTAGGTGGCAATCAGGATTATGGAGATATATTTGGAGACCCGTCATTATTCCAAGATTTTGGAGGATTTGATTAATAGATTATGAGCGATAAAAAAGAACCAATTCAACCAGTAAGCGGAACAGTTGTTCCTAGGTATGCTGGCCCATCTACATTTGCACGTCTTCCCGAGCTGAGAGATGTTGAAGATTGTGATGTAGCAATTATAGGCGTACCATTTGATGCGGGTACGAGTTATCGTCCTGGGGCTAGATTTGGTCCTCAAAGTGTAAGACAAGCCTCTCGACAACTAAGAACGAATTATCATCCAAATTATGATGTTGAACCTTTCAAAGTTCAACAGGTAGCTGATGCTGGGGACATAGCCTGTAATCCCTTTGATATTGACGAAGCAATTAAGCAAATTGAAAAAGGATCTACTGAGCTGCTCCAAAAAGTTGGAAGTATTGTAACTATTGGCGGTGACCACACAATTGCATTGCCATTACTCAGATCAATTAATAAAAAGGTTGGAGGTCCGGTTGCCTTAGTCCACTTTGACGCTCACTTGGATACTTGGGACACGTACTTCGGAGCTCCTTTTACGCACGGTACACCATTTAGAAGAGCAAGAGAAGAAAAGTTATTTTTGGATGATGCATCAATGCATATTGGAATTCGTGGCCCTCTATACAGTACAAATGATTTAAAAAATGATCGTGAATTAGGTTTTAAAACAATTCACTGCGACGAATTCCAAACAAACACAATTGATCAAATTGTTAAAAGAATAAAAGATAGAATTGGCAATAATCCATTATATATATCCATAGATATTGATGTTTTAGATCCAGCTCATGCTCCTGGAACGGGAACTCCAGAAGTTGCGGGAATGACCACAAGAGAAATTTTAAATGTATTAAGAGGATTGGCAGGTTCGCAGCTTGTTTCAGCAGACGTTGTCGAAGTCGCTCCAGCCTATGATCACGCAGAACTAACATCAACCGCTGCAGCAACAATTGTTTATGAGCTAATAAATATTATTGCAAGAAACCCAAAGTAATCTATTTAATTTCAAACCAGATTGGAACATGATCAGAAGGTCTTTCAAGACCTCTAAATTGTTTTTCTATTTGACAGTCAGTTATTCGATCAACAGCACTTGGTGTTGCAAGAAAATGATCAATTCGAAGACCATTGTCTTTTTCCCATGACCCCCTTGAATAGTCCCAGTATGTGAACTCATAGGGTTTAGAATTATAAATTCTTAGCACATCAGACAGACCTAAATTTATGATTTCTCTGTAAATTTTTATAGAGTCTGGATGATGCAAAGCGTCATTTTTCCACTTATTAATATCAACCGCGTCATCAGAACCTGGTATAATATTGTAATCCCCTCCAAATATAACTGTTTCATGGTTTTCTATTTTATTTTGGACATACTTTTTAAATCTCCTCATCCAATCTAATTTGTAAGGAAATTTGTCAGTATCAATAGGATTGCCATTAGGGAGATACAAAGAGACAATATTAAAAGGATTTTCGACTTGTACCTGTGCATCAATAAATCTTGCTTGAACATCTTCTTTGTTTCCCGGCAAAGTATCTGTAATTTTTTTTATTGGGGCTTTTGATAAAATCGCCACTCCATTATATGATTTTTGACCCTTTTTAATTATTTGGTACCCAAGTGAAGAAATTTCTTCTTCTGGAAAGTTTTCATCAGTTGATTTAGTTTCCTGAAGCATGACTATATCTGGTTTAACTGATCTATCTAATTCAATTAAATGAGGTAAACGAACCCTTATTGAATTTACATTCCAACTTACTATTTTTACCATCCGTATTCTTTTATTGTTATTTTAAGATTCTTAAAGTAATGAGTTTATTGTACAATAAAAATTTATGTTACCAATTCTATTTAGTGATGATTTCTGAAGATTTATCTTTTATTTCAACCAATCAAGAAACTTCGAAAGGTAGGCTGTATAAAGAGAATTACAGTCAAACTAGATCAGAGTTCCAACGGGATCGTGATCGAATTCTTCATTCTGCTGCCTTCAGACGGCTTAAACACAAGACACAGGTATTTGTTTCAAATGAAGGAGATCATTACAGGACAAGATTAACACATTCGCTAGAAGTGTCACAAATTGCTAGGTCAATAAGTAAAATATTCAATCTCAATGAAGATCTAACTGAAACATTATCCTTAAGTCATGATATTGGTCATCCGCCATTTGGACATGCTGGAGAAGATGCTCTTTCGGAATGCATGGTTTCTCATGAGGGTTTTGACCATAATGATCAGGCAATTAGAATTGTGCATTTGCTAGAAAAAAAGTATTTTGATTTTGAAGGCTTAAACTTAACGTGGGAAACACTTGAAGGACTTGTAAAACATAATGGGCCGATGACAAAAGATGTTCCAAAAACCATAGAAGCCCTCGATAAAGAGTTTGACTTAAAGTTGAATGAGTTTTCATCAATTGAAGCGCAGATAGCTTCAATAGCGGATGACATTGCATACAATAATCATGATTTAGATGACGGACTTAGAGCAGGTTTTTTTTCATATGATGATCTGGTTGAATTGCCAATGATTGGTGCAATTATTAAAAATTTTCCGAAAAATTATAACTCTTACGATATGCAGCGTATAAATAATGAAATAACAAGAAAATCAACCTCAATTATGATTACTGATGTAATTAATACAATCAGTGAGAAAGTTAAAAAATCAAAAGTAAGATGCAATGAAGATGTCAGGCTTAATAATGAAAAAATTGCTGACTTTTCAGATAAAACAAAAGAAGAAGTAAAGTATATTAGATCTTTCCTATCAATGAAAATGTATAATCATGATAAAGTAAAAGCAATGACCAGTAACGCCCATCAAATTATATCATCACTATTCAAACTATTTATTGAACAAGATGAAAAATTCATAAAAGAACATATGAAAAAAATTATTTCTGATGAGGATAAACCAAGAGCAGTATGCGACTTCATAGCTGGAATGACTGATAACTATGCTCAGAATTTTTATAATAAATTTAATTAGCTTATGAGAAACATAAATGGTTATTTAAAGAATATAATCGGAGAAGAATTTTCAAAAATATTCAATGTTTCGAATGAAACTGTAGAGAAGAGCTCATTCGTAGTTGAATACCCAAAAAACAAATCTGATGGTGAGCTAAGTACAAATATTTGTATGGTTCTTGCAAAAGAGATATCAGCAAATCCAGTAGAGGCAGCTAAAACTCTCATCAAATCATTAGAGAAAATTGAGGACTTTGAGATGTTGGAAGTTGCAGGTCCAGGCTTTTTAAATTTTAATATTTCTAAAGATACTTGGTTTAAATTTTTAAGTCAGTTGCTAGAAACAAACTTGCTCTTTAATGAGGAAATTGGTTTAAATAAAAATATTAATGTCGAATATGTTTCTGCGAATCCTACAGGCCCCTTACATATTGGTCATTGTAGAGGAGCGGTTTTTGGTGACGTACTATCAAATCTACTTAAATTCACCGGTCATAATGTAACAAAAGAATATTACATTAATGATGCAGGTACTCAAATTGATACTCTTGCAAACTCTACAATTATTAGAATAAAAGAAATCATCAATAGCAAAAGCGAAGAAAATTATCCAGATGAATTTTATCCTGGTGAATATCTAATCGATGTTGCTAAAAAAATAATAGATAAACACGGTACATCTATTCTTAAAAACGACAATCACTTTTCAACAATAAAAGGTGAGTGTGTAAATTTACTATTAGAAAACATAAAAGAAGACTTAAGTAAACTATCTATTAATCAGGATATTTTTGTTTCAGAAAAAGAATTAATAACCCAAGGTAAAATCGACAAAACCATAGATGAACTCAAAAATATGAATTTAATCTATGAGGGCATTTTAGATAAGCCCAAAGGTAAACAAATTGAAGATTGGGAACCAAGAAAGCAATTATTATTTAAATCATCTGAATATGGAGATGAAATCGATAGACCATTACAAAAATCAGATGGTGAGTGGACTTACTTTGCAAACGATATTGCCTATCATTATGATAAATACTTAAGAGGATCAACACATTTAATCGACATATTAGGCGCTGATCATGGCGGATATATTAAGAGAATGAGCGCTTCGATACAGGCCCTAACTAATAACAAAGCAAGATTTACAGCAAAGTTATGTCAAATGGTAAAACTTATCAGTGATGGCAAGGAATTAAAAATGTCAAAAAGATCTGGTGACTTCATTACCTTAAGTGATTTAGTGAAAGAAGTTGGTAGTGATAGTATAAGATTTATGATGATGTACAGAAAAAATGAAGCACCCTTAGAGTTTGATTTTAAAAAAGTAACTGAACAGTCTAAAGAAAATCCAGTTTTTTATGTACAGTATGCTCATGCAAGAATTTCTTCCGTATTAAACAATCTTCATTCTCAAAATATTAAATTAAATTTAGAGAATTTTAGTGAATGTAATTTTTCTGAACTTAATGATCTTTCTGAAATATCTCTTTTAAAAAAAATCCTGGATTATAGTAATATCATTAATACGTCAGTTTCTCTATTTGAGCCACATCGAATTGCATATTACCTGTATGAATTAGCATCAGAATTTCACTCCTTATGGAGTCAGGGAAAAGTAGATAACAGTAAGAAATTTATAGATGTAGATAATATACCAAGGACTTATGCTCGAATGGCACTACTGATTGCTACTCAGAGAACAATAAAATCTGGACTTGATATTCTTGGAGTTTCCTCGCCAGATGAAATGAAATAAAAAATGAGGTTCATAATTTTCTCTTTAATTTTAGCAATTTTTATTACTGCCATTTATTTTTACACTAAAAAAGAAGAAGAAGAGATTATCGAAATAAAAACCAATTTAAATGATTATAGAATAATACCAAAAGACAAGGGAGGCGTTGATACTCCTGACTTAAATATATACGATCTTGGAGATTAATTTAATAAAATGAAAAAATACCTACCTTTAATTTGTGGTATTTCTGGCGAAAAATTAACAACAGAAGAAATAAAATTTTTTAGAGATTACAAACCTTGGGGAATAATTTTATTTGAAAGAAACTGTATTAATAAAGACAATTTAAAAAATTTAATTAAAGAACTTAAAGAAATTAATCATCAAAATATTCCAATATTGATAGACCAGGAAGGTGGAAGAGTTTCAAGACTAAATTTTAAGGGTGTTAATAAATTTAAATCAAATCTTTTTTTTGGGCAAATTATTGAGAAGGATGCAGACTTAGGGTTTGAATTATTAAGACTTAATACTGAAATTTTAGCTCATACTTTAAAAGATTTGGGCATTAACACAAACACAGTGCCAGTTTTAGATTTACCAGCAGCAAATGAAAGTGGTGTAATTGGAGATCGAGCTTTTTCGATAAATGAAAGGACTGTCTCTAAAGCAGGCAAGATAGTAATTGAAACAATTAATAAATGCGGCATAGCTTCTGTGATTAAACATTTACCTGGGCACGGACGAGCGAGAGTTGACAGTCATTTTGAAATGCCTGAAGTAGATGAAATTGAAGATGAACTTTTGAGTACTGATTTTAAGCCTTTTCAGAACAACTCCGACGCATTATTAGGTATGACAGCACATATTTTATTTAAGTCTTTAGACGATCAAAATATTGTTACTTTTTCAAAAAAAATTATTGAAACAATAATAAGAAATAAAATTGGCTTTAGAGGGCTACTGATGACTGATGATATTTCAATGAAAGCTATTTCAGATGATGTTGATATTGCTGCTTTAAAATCACTTAATGCCGGCTGTGACCTCGTTCTTCATTGTAATGGAAACATCAATGAAATTAATAAGATAGCTGAAAGAATTAAGAATGAAGCTGAGCCTATTTTAATACCTGACGATCTTATCAATATCTATGAGACAAAATCTGATTTCCCACATGAAGAAAACTTAAAAGCCTACGAATATCTAACAAAGCAGCTTTGATGTATTTTATCGTATATAAACATCATCTGTTATATAATAAAAGAATCAAAAAATTGAAAAATGGAAGATATTTCAAGTACTTATACTGAACAGGAAGCATCTAATCAAACTAGCCCAGATGATTTGATTGTAAACTTGGGAGAATTTGAAGGTCCCCTAGATCTGCTATTAACATTAGCTAAATCTCAAAAAGTAGATTTAATGAAAATTTCCATTCTCCAGCTCACAGAGCAATACTTGGAGTTTATAGAAAAAGTTCGTAATCGCAATTTAGAGTTGGCGGCTGACTATCTTGTTATGGCAGCTTGGATGGCTTACTTAAAATCCAATTTGTTAATACCAAGAGAAGAGTCAGGTGAAGAATTGAGTGCTGAAGAAATGGCAGAAAGATTGAAATTTCAACTCAAGAAACTTGAAGCGATCCGACAAGTTTCTCAAAAATTAATGAATTTACCAAAACTTGGTACTGATTTTTTTAATAGAGGGATGCCTGAAGGCATAAGGTTGATACGAACGCCTGAATATTATCTGGATTTATACGATCTTTTAAAATCATATGCAGATCAAAGGTACAGAACTGCCTACTCATCGATGACTATTGAAAGACCACCTGTTTTTGCAATGGAAGACGCGCTTGTTAGACTTCAAAGAATGATAGGTGATGTACCAGAATGGACTCGGCTTGAGAAATTTTTACCACATGAATTTTCAATTGGTAAAAGCGCTAGATCAGGTGTTGCAGGAACCCTGGCTGCAGCAATGGAACTTGTAAGAGAAGGGGTACTTGAAGTGCAGCAGCTGGTTCCTTTTGGACCAGTATTTTTAAAAAATAAAAAGGACGATGAATTCATTAATTAAATAAATTATGTCTGATGAAGTAGAAAAAAATAATGTCATGAATTTTCCATCTGAGGATATGGACAATCTTAGAATTCTCGAGGCTCTTCTATTTGCAGCAAATGAACCCCTTGATGCAGAGAGTTTAAAGGCAAGATTGCCAAAGGGCACAAATTTAAACAAATTACTAAATTTAATTGAAGCTCAATATAAAAATAGGGGAGTTAATCTGGTCAAAACTGCCAATAAATGGAGCTTTAAAACTGCCACCGATCTTGCACCAATGATGAAAAAAGAAAAAATAGTTCAAAGAAAACTATCAAAGGCTGCTACTGAGACTTTGGCAATAATCGCCTATCATCAACCTGTTACAAGAGCTGAAGTTGAAGACATAAGAGGAGTTCATTTTAGTCCTGGAACTCTTGATGTTCTTATGGAGTTAAACTGGGTGAGGCCAATCGGTAGAAAAAAGGTACCAGGAAGGCCCATTATTTATGGTACAACTGAGAGGTTCTTAGAGTACTTCCAGTTAGAACAAGTCACAGATTTACCTGGACTTG
>CACANZ010000019.1 GCA_902533965.1 uncultured Pelagibacteraceae bacterium
TTTGATTCATTGACTCCTCTCGAACATAAACAATCTCCCTTGTGGCTAAGTGACCCTCAGTAAAATTAAGTGACTTGTATTTGTATTCATTTTCATATTCTTGGTGATAAAATGGTGAAGTGCTATAACTCAAAACAAGGTCAGCATTTCCTTCAAGAAAAATTCCATAAGCCTCAGACCATCCTGGTGAGTATGTTATTATATTCTGATCTAATTGTTTTAACTTAATAGAGAACTCATCTTTAAATATTGATTTCATCCACCTTAACAAACCAATGCCAACTGGACTTGTTCGAGGATCTTGCACAACAATTTTAAGATCTTCACGATTTACCAACTCCTCAAAAGTTTTGGGTGGGTTAGTTAGTTTACTACTGTCATAAATAAACGAAAAGAAACCATGATCATACTCATGCCAATCTTCAATTGAATAATTAAATTCGTGCATTTCTACGCCAAGAATCACATCCTTACCATTCAGAAAAATTTCATTATTTAAAGTACCTGCTTGACTGGTTGAGATGAATTGAAGATCGCAATTGCAAATTTCTTCAAACTTTTCTTCTATGATAGGTCCTGGCCCCCAATTAGCTGAGAAAGAGTCGTAGGTTCCAACAACCAATTTTTCCTGGGCAAAGGAGCTGTTTAAAAAAATAAAAAAAAATAAAATAATTGATGTTTTCTGCATATTTCCTCCGCTAGCATTATCTAGATCAGGTTTTGGGTCGTTCCGTTATTTGGAACCTCTCAGCAATAGCTCCCCATAATCTTCGAACTATTATATATTTATCATTCATCATTAATCAAATATATTTTTTGCAATGCAAACTGACATATTAAAAAATATAAAAAACTATACAAAGGATACTGATCCTGGACCGTTCTCAAAAAATAATGGTTTTCTTTATAATTTAGAACTCGATGGAATTTTTTATAAAGGATTTACAGTTGAGGAAATTAATTGCAATAAAGCAGGTATAGCGCATGGAGGTACACTGATTGCATTTGCAGATGGAATTATGGGGTATACTGCTTGGAAAAAAGACTCATTCCCGTGCTTAACTGCTAAACTAAATGCTAATTATGTAGGTCCCGCTCCAAAAGGATCCTGGGTATATGGTTTTGCAGAAATTACGAGAGAAACAAAATCAATTTTATTTATGAAGTGCAACTTATTCATAGATGATAAGATTATTTTTACATCAGACGGGATTTTTAAGATTTTAAGAAATCACGGAAAAAAGGATCCATCTTAACAATGTTTAATAAGAAAAATTTTAAAATTATTAAAAATAAGAATATCGAAATCAATACATATATTGATGGAAAGGGTCCATTAGTAATAATGGCTCATGGGTGGCCAGAGTCGTGGTATTCTTGGAGACATCAGATTACTTCTTTAGTTAAAAACGGTTTCAAAGTAGCAGTGCCAGATATGAGAGGTTACGGAAAAACTTCAAAGCCAACTGAAATCAATGCTTACAATATTATGGAACTCACTTCAGATATTATTGCTATAGCAGATGAGATGAATGAAGATGATTTTTCTTTAATTGGACACGACTGGGGAGCGCCAGTTGCTTGGAATACGTCATTGTATCATCCAGACCGAGTTAATAAAGTTTGTGGAATGAGTGTGCCATATGTAGTTTCAAAAATGCCACCGATTGAAACAATGAAATTTTTATTCAAAGACGTATTTTTTTATATGATTTATTTCCAAGAAGAGGGACGTGTCGAAAAGGAGTTAGAGCAAGACATGAGAAAATCTTTGATTGCAGTATATAGTTCTCTCACAAGCGATGGAGAAGAGTCACAAACTTTTGAACCTAAGCCGTATACAGATGAGATGACTTTCTTAGATTCACTTGGCGAGCATAATAAAATTCCTGATTTTATGTCAGAAGAGGATTTTGATTTTTATCTTAAAGAATTTAAAAATGGAGGAATGCGCGGACCAATTAACTGGTATCGAAACATTGACAAAAATTGGGAAGTTACAAAAGATACTCATGAGAAAAAAATATCACCTCCTTCATGTTTTATTGTGGGCGAGCACGATCCTGTGGCTAAATGGAGTTTGATAAATCCAGCCCTACATGAAAACCTTGTCTCAAATCATATAATTAAAAATGCAGGTCATTGGGTACAACAGGAGAAGCCTGATGAAGTAAATAAAATACTATTAGATTTTCTTAAATAGATTGAAGATTTATCTGTTTTTAGATACATTCTCACTCGTTTCGGGGCGTAGCGCAGTCTGGTAGCGCATCTGGTTTGGGACCAGAGGGTCGCAAGTTCAAATCTTGCCGCCCCGACCAATGAGGTTTTTAATGAGCACGCCAATCGAAAATTCCTACTCAATGCCAGCTGAATGGTTTCCTCACGAGTGTTGTTGGATGCAATGGCCAACAGAGACATTTCCAACAGATGTAACATCATCTTGGTCACATTTTGATTATCAAAAGGGAAGAGATGCATGGGCAAAAGTTGCAAATGCTATTTCACAATTTGAAAAAACTAAAATGATAGTTCATCCAAAGGACTCTACTAGTGCCAAAAGTCTACTAAGTGAAAAAATAGATATTATCGAGTTTCCTATCAATGATGCATGGTCAAGGGATTCAGGCGCTATATTTCTTTTAGATCATAAACATGGATTAGCAGGAGTGGATTCAGATTTTAATTGTTGGGGTTACAGAGAAAATTATGAACTTGACGATAAAGTAGCTAAGATGATGATAGAAAAATCTGGAGCTCAATATTTTAAAAACAATATGGTGCTTGAAGGTGGCTCAATTGATGTAGATGGTAATGGAACACTATTGACAACAGAACAGTGCTTACTTCATGATAATCGGAATCCTAATCTTTCTAAATCAGAAATAGAGTCAAACCTTAAAAACTTTTTTGGTGTTAAAAATGTTATTTGGCTAAAACACGGAATAGACGAAGGCACTAATGGTCATGTGGATAATGTTGCATGTTTTATCTCTCCTGGAAGAGTTATGGCTATGACATGTCAAGACAAACAAGATCCATATTATGACTTACTAAATGAAAATCTAGAAATTTTAAAAACTTCAAAAGATGCAAATGGAAATGACTTAGATGTAATTGAATTAGAGATGTCTTATAAAAGAATAATTCCAAATGATGATGAGCCATGCTCATATATTAACTTCTATATTGCAAATTCAGCTGTAATTCTTCCAATTTTCGGAGATGAAAAGGCAGATCAAAATGCTTTAGAAATAGTTAAAAGTTCATTTCCTGATCGAAAAGTAGTCACTCTTGATGGGTCTCATATACTTTTGGGAGGAGGTGGTGTACACTGCATCACGCAACAACAACCTAGGAGTAAAATGTGAGAGAAGTAACCGTGGCAGCAACGCAAATGGCTTGCTCTAATGCAACTGATAAGAATGTGAGTAATGCTGAGAAGCTTGTCAGACAGGCCGCTTCCGAGGGTGCTCAAATAATTTTAATTCAAGAGTTATTTGAATCACAATATTTTTGCATGGACCAAAAAGAAGAGCTGTTTGAATTATCAAAGCCTTTTGAGAACCATCCAACAATAAAAAAATTTTCTGAATTAGCTAAAGAGCTGAAAGTTGTTTTGCCAGTGAGTTTCTTTGAAAAAGCAAATAGGGCTCATTATAATTCAGTTGCGATTGTAGATGCAGATGGAAGCATATTGGGAAAATACAGAAAATCGCACATACCTGATGGACCTGGCTACCAGGAAAAGTTTTATTTTAATCCTGGAGACACAGGTTTCAAAGTATGGAATACAAAATATGCAAAGATTGGGGTTGGTATATGTTGGGATCAGTGGTTTCCAGAGGCCGCAAGGTCCATGGTTCTAAGTGGAGCAGAATTATTACTATATCCAACTGCTATTGGAGGAGAACCGGAAGATGATGGATTTGATAGCTCTGATATGTGGCAAAGAGCAATGATAGGTCACTCTGCATCAAATCAAATACCAGTCATTGCTTCAAATAGAATTGGAACTGAAAAAGGAATTGATATTGAAAACTATTTTTATGGTCGTTCCTTCGTGACAAATCATGTTGGCGACAAGATCGCAGAAGGAAGTAGAGATAAAGAAGAAGTACTGATAGGAAAGATTAATTTGTCTGAAGCTGAAACCTTGCGAAACGTTTGGGGAGTTTTTAGAGATCGAAGACCTGAACTCTATAAAGGCCTTCTTAATCTTGATGGATCAGAATAGAGAATATGAAAGCTAAAATATATAAACCTTCTAAAACTGCAATGCAGTCAGGAAGATCAAAATATAATAAATGGGTTTTAAAATTTTCGGATCAAAAAAATCAACTTAAAGATACTATGATGGGTTGGAATGGTGGTAGTAGTACTGTTTCTCAAATTGAATTAAAGTTTTCATCTAAAGAAGAAGCGGTCAGTTATGCAAAAAAAAATAGTATTGATTATGAAATTCTTGAAACCTCAGAAAGGAAAGTTATAAATAAATCTTACGCAGATAACTTTAAGTAGGCGCCCGTAGCTCAGCTGGATAGAGCAACAGCCTTCTAAGCTGTGGGTCAGAGGTTCGAATCCTCTCGGGCGCGCCATAAAAATAATGAGTAAATTATCTATCATAACAATACTAATAGGTTTTCTAAGTTCTACAGTTTTACTAAAAGCCGAAAATGTTTATGACCTTTTTGCTACTGGACAAAAAGAAGAAGCAATTAATGTTTTAAAAAAAATTGTAAAAACAGATTCAAATCTAGATGCTAAATATATTTTAGGACTGTTATATAATGACGCCTCATCTATAAACTTGTGTAAAATAGATGACTTTTGTATAGACGAGAATGAATCAAATTATAAAAAAGCTTATGAGATTTTTTTAGATCTTTACGAAAATGATAACGACCCAAGAGCAGCATATGCTATTGGAGAATATTACGACAATCACTGGGTATTTTGGCCAAACTATAAAAAAGCATTTAAGTATTATTTATTTGCTGCAGAGAGAGGTGTGCCTGAAGCTCAATATAATGTAGCAAATATGTACGAGTTTGGAGACGGAGTAAAAAAAGATCTTGTTCAATCAGTTAGATGGTATCTGCAATGTAATAAGTCTTCATTATGCGGCGCAGGAAAAGAAGGAATTGATGACCTCATTGCAGAATTGAGCTCTGATGAATTAGACTATGCACTGTCACTTGTGGAAGATACAATTGAAGAAGTAGATATAAGAATAACTGCAGCACGATCAATTGTGGTTAAATAAAATTTTGATACCACATATAGTAGTGGCAATTTGACTTTACTGATTCATTTTTTTTGTTTCTCTTCGAATTAAAACTGTGATTATATTTTCTATAATTTAATTAATTAAATCAAAATAAAGGATTAATCACTTATGAATACAATGAAAATTACTTTCCTTGGATTAGTTTGTTCAGTATTGATGGTACCGGCTGCATTTGCTGGAACTTTAGATACTGTTAAATCACAAGGATTTTTCAACTGTGGTGTAAGTCAGGGAGTTCCTGGTTTTTCAAACCCAGACGAAAATGGAAACTGGAGTGGTATTGATGTAGACGTATGTCGTGCTGTTTCTGCTGCCATTTTTGGAGATCCAGACAAAGTGAAGTATGTACCTCTTACTGCAAAAGAAAGATTTACAGCACTTCAAGCTGGTGAAATTGATGTTTTATCAAGAAATACTACTTGGACATTGTCACGTGACGCACAAATTGGTTTAGAATTTGCTGGCGTTAACTTCTATGATGGTCAAGGCTTCATGGTCAGAAAAGATTCTGGCATTTCAAGTGCAATGGAACTAGATGGCGCAAGTGTTTGCACTAACCTTGGTACAACAACTGAATTAAATATGGCTGACTTCTTTAGAGCGAATGGCATGGCTTATGAGCCAGTTGTTTTTGAAAAAGCTGACGAAGTTGTGAACGCATATGACGAAGGTCGTTGCGATACATACACAACTGATAAATCAGGTCTTGCTGCTCAAAGAACGAAATTAGCTGATCCAGATGCTCACGTTGTTCTTCCAGAAACTATCTCTAAAGAACCTTTAGGTCCTGTTGTTAGAGAAGGTGATGGAGACTGGGCTGATGTTGTTAGATGGTCACTAAACGCTATGATTGAGGCTGAAGAATTCGGCTTAACTCAATCTAATGCTCAGACAACATGTGCAATGACTTCAAACCCTGTAGTTGCAAGACTATGTGGTAAAGAAGGTGGAACAGGCGCAGGCTTAAACCTAGGTGAGAGCTGGTCATATGACATCGTTACTATGGTAGGAAACTACGGTGATGTTTACGAAAAACACGTTGGAGAAAATACTCCTGTAGGCCTTGCAAGAGCAGGATCACCTAATGCTTCTTATAAAGATGGTGGAGTACTTTATGCTCCTCCTGCTAGATAATAGTAAAAAGTAATTTCTAGCAAAGATCACTTTAAAAGGGGGCCACTTGGCCCCCTTTTTTATGTGTAAATAATTCAAATCAATATATAGTTTTTAGCGGTTATGGAGACGGATAAATCAAAATTAGGAAGCTTTCTATTTAATAGAAGTGTTCAAGGAGTCTTCTATCAGCTTATAACATTAGGGTTAGTAGCGCTTGGAATTTACTACATAGTTACTAATACAGCTCGAAATATGCTGGAAAGAGGCTTGGCAAGTGGTTTTCACTTTCTAGGAGTTGAGTCTCAATTTGATATAGGCATGACTCTCATAGAGTATTCTCCAACATCTACCTATTTTGACTCTTTTATTGTCGGCTTATTGAATACGTTGCTGGTTGCAGGAATAGGAATTCTTTTTGCAACAGTAATCGGATTTACAGTAGGTATCATGCGGTTGTCATCTAACTGGTTGATTGCAAAAATTGCAGAGGCTTACGTTGAAATTTTAAGAAATATTCCATTGCTTCTTCAAATATTTTTTTGGTACTTTGCCGTTTTAAGGGCGCTTCCGAAACCAAAACAAAGTTTAGAGCTTTATGATTCATTTTTTCTAAATAACAGAGGGTTATTTATACCTGACACAGTATTTGGTGAAGGCTCATCAATAATATTTTACTTGCTTTGGCTAACAACAATAATCTCAATTGGAATATTCATTTGGGCAAAACGCAGACAAAATAGGACTGGTGAGAGATTTCCCGCCTTCTATGTGTCAACAGCATTAATTTTAGGTACTTTCTTTATAAGTTTAGCGGCAACTGGATTTCCAGTTTCTTTCGAGTACCCAGAATTAAAAGGATTTAATTTTAAAGGTGGTATAAAGTTAATACCTGAATTAGTTGCATTAACTTTTGCATTAGCTATGTACACAGCATCATTTATTGCAGAGGTAGTCAGAGGTGGCATAATGGCAGTTTCGAAAGGTCAAACAGAAGCTGCAAAATCTGTTGGTCTAAAACAAAATCTAATACTTCGACTAATTATAATTCCCCAGGCTTTGCGGGTTATTGTACCTCCATTAACTAATCAATATTTAAACTTAACTAAAAATTCATCATTGGCAGCAGCTATTGCTTATCCTGACCTTGTTTTAGTATTTGCTGGAACAGCATTAATGCAAACCGGTCAAGCAATCGAAATTATTGGGATGGTGATGGGCGTATACCTGTTTTTAAGCCTTTTCACATCTTTAATTATGAATATGTTTAACAGATTTATGAAAGTTGACGGTGAAAGATAAATGAGTACTGCCAACAAAGAAATCGGACCTCCAGTTATCGAGTTAGGAGCAATGGGATGGCTTAGAAAAAATCTTTTTTCTAATTGGTATAATTCTTTGCTTACAATTTTTGGCCTATACCTACTTTACGTTCTAATCCCTCCTTTAGTGAACTGGATATTTTTAGATGCAAACTTTGTTGGCTCAACCCGAGATGACTGCACAAACGAAGGAGCATGCTGGATATTTATACAACAAAATATCAAGCTTATATTTTATGGACTATACCCAACTGAAGAATTATGGAGAATAAATTTTGTCTATCTTATTCTATTAATATCAGGTGCATATCTTCTTATTCCTAATCTGAAGCACAAAGGGTGGGTAGGCGCTTTTCTTCTTGTAATTTTTCCAATCATTTGTGTGGTTATGTTGTCAGGGGGTCTTGGCCTTGAAGCGGTTGAAACTCGTTTGTGGGGTGGTTTATTTTTAACACTAGTTATTGCAGGAGTTGGAATTGTATTATCTCTACCAATTGGAGTAATGTTAGCTCTGGGGAGAAGATCTAAGCTGCCGGTAGTTTCAATTTTATGTACAATCTTTATTGAAATTTGGAGAGGTGTTCCGCTCATAACAGTTTTATTTATGGCTTCAAATATGTTTCCACTGTTCATGCCCGAGGGGGTCAACTTTGATAAATTAATTCGAGCATTGATTGGAGTTATGTTTTTTTCAGCTGCATATTTAGCTGAAGTTGTGAGAGGTGGTTTGCAGGCAATGCCAAAAGGCCAGTACGAAGCATCACAAGCTGTTGGGTTAACCTACTGGAGAATGATGGCATTAGTAATTTTACCTCAGTCACTCAAGATGGTGATACCGGCAATAATAGGAAGCTTTATAGCAATATTTAAGGATACAACCCTGGTTTTAGTTATAGGCTTATTTGATTTTCTTGGTATTATTCAGTTTGTTGGAACTAATCCAGATTGGTTAGGCTTTTCTCATGAGGGATATGTTTTTGCTGCTGCAGTATTTTGGGTTTTTTGTTATGCTATGAGTTGGTATAGTCAACGCCTTGAAAAGAAATTAGATACAGGAAGATAAGTATGAGTTCTGAATTAATGATAGAAATGAAAAACGTTCACAAATGGTTCGGTGAACTGCATGTATTGAATGATATTAATCTTGAAATTAATAAAGGTGAAAAGATTGTTATTTGTGGCCCATCTGGATCTGGCAAATCAACACTTATCAGATGCATCAATAGATTAGAGGAACATCAAAGAGGCAATATTATAGTAGAAGGTACAGAGTTAACTAATGACAGCAGAAGTATTGAAAGAATTCGTGGAGAAGTTGGAATGGTGTTCCAACAATTTAATTTATTTCCACATTTATCCATATTAGACAATTGCTCTCTTGCTCCTATATGGGTACGCAAACTGCCGAAGGCTGAAGCTAAAGAAAAAGCTATGGAGTATTTAAAACGCGTTCAGATCGATGATCAGGCACATAAGTATCCGGCTCAGTTATCTGGAGGACAGCAGCAAAGGGCTGCAATTGCAAGAGCGCTCTGTATGGAGCCAAGAATAATGCTTTTTGATGAGCCCACCTCAGCTCTTGATCCTGAGATGATTAAAGAAGTACTAGATGTGATGGTTGGCCTTGCTCAAGGCGGTATGACAATGATTGTTGTCACACACGAAATGGGATTTGCTAAAGAGGTTGCCGATAGCATTATTTTTATGGATGAGGGCCAAATCGTGGAAGCAAAAAATCCAAAAGACTTTTTTGACAATCCAGAAAGTGAGCGAACCAAAACTTTCTTAAGCCAAATTTTATGATTTGGCTCCCCGGACTGGACTCGAACCAGTGACAAAGCGGTTAACAGCCGCTTGCTCTACCAACTGAGCTACCGGGGATTATGTAATTTCTTATAACAAAAGATAAAGTTTATATCTAGTTTTACTTCAATAAGAAAGATATAAATATTCTTCATGACAGTACAAAAAGACAATATTTATGAGTTTGGATTTGGGAGAAGTGATCAAGTATCTAAAAATGTAAATTTACTTGATGAAGCTGTATTTAGCTTTTTGTATGGTGGTTTATTTAAAGTACTTAAATCACTTGCGCTGACAAGTTTATTAGATTTGGAAATTGTATTTAGGCTTTACGTGAATTTTTATAAAGGTCTTTCATTTTATGACATTCAATATTTTACACAATCCCCAGAAAGAACCCTTTGGAGGAGGTTAAAATACCTTGAGGAGAATGGAGTAATAAGAAAATCAAAAAATCAAAAAGATAAAAGAACAATCAGGTTTTTATTATCAAAAAACTCATATGATAAATTAAGTAGTTCAATACCAAAAGAAGACTTAGCTATTACGATTTCAAAAATTGCTATGTCTTACGCTGATAAACTTTGGATGTTTAATGTGAGAGATCCCAACAAAGTTAGAAAAACACTTTTAAACCTTGCTAGAAGTTCAGTTTCATTAAATGAAAATAATTTTCTTTGTCAGTTTGCTTTTGGATTATCATATTATTATGGTGGTAATTTTGATCTTGCTTTGAATCATTCTTACAACTCAATTAAGCTAAATAAAAAGTTTGCACATGGACGGCGATTATTTGGTTCATCCTTGTTTCAAATTGATGAGAAAAAAAGAGCCTATCAAGAGATGGACAAAGCACTTGAATTATACGAGGATATTTATGGGCAATGGAGAACATATTATGAGCTTTGGAGATTCAACTTTATTGATGAAAAAATTAAGGATGCGCAAAAATATTCAGAAAAATTAATAAGACTGCAGCCGGAATATCCACAATCTTATATTGCCTATCTTGCTTCGCATGAAAAAGGTACATCGATAAGGTCAATGAAAAGTAAACTCAATCAATTGCTACCAAATTTTTCACCTCCGATGATAAAAAATTTTCATTCATGGATACGTGATGATCAAGCAGATAGAATTATTCAATCACTCAAAAAACACTTAATTTAAAATGAATGGAGGCCACGACCGGAATCGAACCGGTATACAAGGATTTGCAGTCCTCTGCGTAACCATTCCGCCACGTGGCCCAAATGTAAGTTTTATATATCATTAATAATCACAAAATGTGAATAATTTTGAAAAGTAAGTAATCATATACTATAAAAACGTATCAATAAAATTATGGCAGAAGCAACACTAAATAAAAATATGATTGAAGGGCAAATAAAGCCAATAAATGGTATGAGTGAGGAACTACTCTCCGTTTTCTATTCCCTTGATAGAAATGACTTCATGCCTGAGTCCATAAAAGAAATGTCATATATTGAAAAAAATATCATAATACAGGATAAAAGAACAATTTTGAAGCCAAGTCTAATTGCCCAAATAGCTTTAAGCATAAACTTGAAAGCTAACGAGAATGTTTTGATATTAGGATCAACTACTGGTTATTTAAGTGCGATTTTATCTCATCTTGCAGAAACAGTCATTGTTGTTGAAGAAAATGAGCAACTTCTAAATAATTCTGAAGATGCAATAAAAAAAAATAATATAAATAATGTAGTCTTCGTTAAAAATGAAATTGTGAGAGGATATAATGAACAATCACCTTTTAATGCAATTATAATTGAAGGTGCTATTCAAGAAATTCCGCTAAATATAATTGATCAATTAGACGAAGGAGGAAGGCTTTTTGCTATTGTTCAAGAAGGAGAAATCTGTTCAGCCAAATTATTCAAAAAGAACGGGCGTTCAATTAGTGAACAAAAGTTATTTAATTGCACATTGCCAGTCTTAAGCATGTTCATTAAAAAAAATAGCTTTAGTTTCTAACTACTTATCGCTATAAAAGTAATAACATGAATAAAAATAGTCCAAATACAGAAGAGATACTTGATGCTATCAAAAATATGATGTCCGAAAAATCTGTATATCAGGATGAAGGACTGCCTAAAGATGTAATTGAGCTCACAAATCCAATAGATGAAGAGGTAAAAAAAGAAGATGAGAAGATAGATATACTAGAATTATCTAATCCAATTAATGATAAGAAAATAACAAATATTGAAGAGGATAGAGCTAAATTAGATATAAGTATTGCAGATACTGTAAATGAGGAACAAATTAAACGTGCGGTGCGAGATGCAGTAGCTTCATTGCCG
>CACANZ010000020.1 GCA_902533965.1 uncultured Pelagibacteraceae bacterium
GCGTGAAATAAAAGAACAGGGAAGGTACATAATTGATTTTATGATACTTGAGTATGACGAAAAAGGGTCATTTCAAGGAAGATTAGATGGTAAAACTGCAGTACTTAATAATGAATATTGGATGATGGAAAATATTCAAATAACACCAAAGTTTGAAATGGCTTATTTTGAAAAATCTCTAAAATACCAAACAAATATAAAACCTGAAGACATAACAGACAGCCTCTCTTCACCAACCAATATATCAATATGGCGGCTCTTAACCTTTATAAATTTTTTAGAAGGGTTGGGTTATTCTGCAATTGATTTCAAAATGCACTTATATGACTTAATTTTTCTTCCTTTTTTTATGGCTTCCCTAGCTCTTTTAGCATCAGCACTTGTAAGAAAACTCAAGCAGAATGATAGATTTATTGAAACGATTATTTATTCATTAGTTGTCATATTCATAATTTACTTTATTTCTAATTTGCTGGATGCTCTTGGATCAACATCTCAATTAAATCCAATAATTTCAAAAGCCTCGCTTCCTTTAATTGTTACATTTTTTGCAATTTTAATATATCAAAAGGATAATCTTAAAAAAATATTTCAAAATGACTGAACTACTTAAATTAAAATATTTCTATATCATCTTTTTGTCATTTATCGCGTTAACAATTGTTACTACAAATAAAATCTCTGCTGATCAAAAGATAAGGATTACAGCAGATGAA
Source organism: uncultured Pelagibacteraceae bacterium (assembly GCA_902533965.1). GTDB lineage: Bacteria > Pseudomonadota > Alphaproteobacteria > Pelagibacterales > AG-422-B15 > CACNXQ01. The sequence goes on from CACANZ010000020.1 coordinate 717, forward strand.
ATGCAAATCGAGCAAGAGGGTCAAATTATAAAAGCAAAAGGAAATGCCGTAGCCCAGGATGAAAAAGGTTTAAAGATGAAATCTGATTCGATGCTTTATGACGAAAAGCAATCTCTTATTAAAGCTGATGGAAATGTAATATTAAACGATAGTGATGGTAGTACTTATTTTTTTGAAAAACTTGAAACAGATAATGAAATAAAAAATTTAAAAGGAACTAATGTAAGAGCTAGACTAGATGATGATTCGAGAATAGTTGGTTCAAGACTAATAAAAAAAGATCACATTACTAGTCTTGAAGATGCTGAGTATACCCCTTGTTTAGAAAATGATTATCTAATCGAAGACTGCCCTGGATGGAAATTAAAAGCAAACAAAATATTTCAAGATAATAAAACTAAAACAATCCATTATGATCATGCGCGAATACACTTATTTAATATCCCTGTATTTTATCTGCCCTACTTTTCACACCCGGACCCCTCTGTTAATAAAAGGTCTGGATTTTTAATGCCAACTGTTGAAACTGACCAGAATTTGGGGGATGTATTTTCAGTGCCAATATTTTACAACATTAAAAGCAATTTAGACTTAACATTCACACCAACTATTCACTCTAAAAGTAATAATTTTTATTCACTTAATTACAGGCAACTAAACGATATAGGTTTATTTAACATTGATACAAGTATAGATGATAATGATGATAATAGTGGTACAAGTAATCACCTATTTTTTGACGGAAATTTAAGTAATCCATATGGCTCGCTAGATGTATTTTTACAAACTAGTAATAATGATACTTATATGAGAAAAAATAAAATAAACAAACTAACTGTTTTAAGGTCAGGTCTAAGTTTTGAAATGTCTAGTGAAAATCGTTTCTTATCATTAGATACAGTAAGTTATAAACATTTAGCAATACAAGATGGTGAACAATGGGAGTATGTATATCCAAGGGTAAGATATAATATTGATAATGTAGAAGATAAAATACTTAATGGAAAACTCTCTATAAATAATCAATTTGATTTTAATAAAGATTTAAATAATAATTATACATCTCTTGCAGCATCTCAAATTAATTGGAGCAAAAATATTATTGAAAAAGAAAACGGTCTAGTCTTTGAAAATAAAGCTAATCTAAGAGTTGTTTCAATTTCAGTGGACAGTAAAACAACTCAAGATACTGATAATATTAGATTTTACCCTCAAATAAGCACTACTATCAGTTTACCGTTATTAAAGACGGCTGAATATTTTAATCAAACGCTTACCCCAATTGTCATGCCAATAATATCTCCGTATAATAATTATACTAATGCTCAAACAATTTCGAATAGTAACCTTTTTTCAACTAACCGAGCCATATCAATCAAAGAATGGGAAAGTGGTCCAAGGATAAATTATGGCATAGAGTGGTTTTTAGATAATAATTTAGACAAAAGCCTAAAATTTACATTTGGTCAGAGTTTTAGGCTAAATAAAAATAATTCAGATACAGCAGAAGAGCTTTCTGATTATTACTTTTCTTCCGATGCTTCTATAAACAATAATTATATCAACAATACAATAGTCGTAGATAGAAATGATATTGATGTAAAATCAATAAGTATGAATACATATTCCGAAATATACGATCTAAGGTTTAAGATAGACTATGATTATTCATCTGGAAAATATTCTACAATAAATGAACAGGTTGCTATTGGCGGAGAATATAATTTTAAAAATAATTTTTTTCTTAAATTTACCGGCACAAAAGATGTAGATACAAATAAGAACATTGGGTATCAATACGGAATTCTATATGAAGATAATTGTCTTGGTATTGATCTAAATTATTATAGAGATTTAACAATTGATAGAGATATAAAAGAGAGTGATGGATACAGCTTTACTGTGGTATTAAAACCTTTTGGATCAACTAGAAACTATGGGAAAAGCAAAGTTTTTGGCCCATTAATTAATTAGCATGTTGATGAACATTTATAAATCATTGCTAGTTATATTCTTCGTTTTTTTTTCTTCATATTATGTAATAGCGGAGGATAAGATTGAGCATAAAATTGCAGTTTTAGTTAATGAGGATGTTATTACATCTTATGATATTATTCAGAGATTAAAACTTACAGCAATTATCCAAGGTATTAATTTAAATGCTCAAAATACTCAACTAATGGTAAACAACGTAGTTGATGAATTGATACGTGAAAAAGTCAAACTAAGTAAAATAAATGAATATCAAATAGAAATAAAAAATGAAGAATACAAAGAATTTGAAATAAATTTTTTTATAAGAAATAAATTTAATCAAGATGAAATATTAAATTTACTAAAAGAAAACAATATAAATTATCAAGAATTAAAAAGCTATTTGATGGGTGAATTGAGCTGGAACAAGCTTGTAAATGGTTTATTTTATAGACTAACATCTGTTAGTGATTTAGAAGTGGACGAATTAATAGGTAAAAATCCAAGTTTATCAGTTGAACAAGCTGAAAATCTAGTAATTCAAAGGCAACTAGACTTGCAAAGCAGTAAATTGTTACGTGATATAATGAATGAGGCGACTATTGAATATAAATAAAGTGCGTCCTAAAAGATCATTAGGTCAAAATTTTATTACTGATAATAATTTTCTTTTAAAAATGAATAGCCACATTGAATCTTCAAAAAAAAATATAATTATTGAAATTGGACCTGGAAAAGGAGCGCTCACTGAATACTTATCAAAAAAAAATTTCAAAAAACTTTTTCTCATTGAAAAAGACAATAACTTAGCTAATCAACTAAAATTAAAGTACGAAAAAATAAAAAATATTTTTATCATTAATGATGATGCATTAACATTTGATTACAATATCTTTAAAGACGAAGAAGAAAATGTTATCATTTACGGCAACTTACCATTCAATATTTCAACAAATCTTCTTACAAAATGGATAAGCGATAATGAATGGCCATCTTTTTTTAATAAGATGGTCTTAATGTTTCAAAGGGAAGTAGCTGATAGAATTCTAGCAAGTCATAATAATAAAAAATATGGTCGACTTTCTGTTTTAGTACAATCTAGGTGCAATGTTAAAAAATTACTTGATGCACCCGCATCAATATTTTCACCCAAACCAAAAGTTGATGGAACAGTTATTCAGTTAGAGCCAATTGAAAATTACAGTAAAATTAATTTTAATAATCTTGAAAAATTATTAGAACAATCTTTTAGCAGTAGAAGAAAAAAAATTAAAAATACGTTAAGAAAACATAAACAATCACTCAAAAAACTTGATATAGATGAAAACCTACGCCCTGAGAACTTATCTGTTTCTAATTACTGTGATCTAGTTAAATTAATCAACTAGACTACTTCTTTTATTATTTATAATTTTTTCTAACTCATCTACACAGGTTTCTAATTTGTCATTAATTACTACATAATCATAATCATTTTTGTGTCTCATCTCTGTTTCAAATTTGTTCATTCTATTCTCAATTGCCTTTTCATTATCGCCAGATTTTATAGCGCGAGATTTGAGTCTTTTATAAATTGCATCCTTTGAAGGGGGAACAATAAATATAGAGACAATATTTTTAAATGATGAGTTCTTTAATTGCTTGGCTCCTTGCCAATCAATATCAAATAAAACATCGCTTCCATTTTTAAAATGATCAATTATATTTTTATATTGTGACCCGTAAAAATTTCCAAACACATTAGCGTGCTCGATATAAGATTTAGTTTTAATTCTATTCTTGAACTCATCCTCATTTATAAAGTTATAATCTACTCCATCTATTTCATTATCTCTAGGTGATCTAGTCGTATCTGATATCGAGAGGGCTATACTTTTGTCTCTTTCAATTAGTCTATGGCAAGCTGAAGTTTTTCCAGCTCCCGATGGAGACGAAATTACAATGATAATTCTTTTATTGTAATTTGTTTTCATTAAATTTTTTTAAAATAAGAGAAACATTTGTTCCCCCAAAACCAAATGAGTTAGACAAAATATAGTTTATATCAAAATCTATTGCCTTTTCTTTAATAAAATTGATATTTTTTGAATCGATGGCATTTTCTAGGTTCAATGTATAGGGTAATTTTTTATTATTTAAGCATAGAATAGAATACGCGGCCTCAACACCGCCGGCAGCGCCTAATAAGTGTCCTATTTGAGACTTAGTTGAAGAAACATTTATTTTTCTTTTACAGTCGTCAAACATTCGTTCAATAGCCAAAACTTCAACTTTATCTCCTGAAGGTGTTGAAGTTCCATGTGCATTAATATAATCAATTTTTTCTGAATTAAGCTTTGCATCATTTAATGCATTAAGCATTGCTCTATACGCTCCATCACCTGAAGGTTCTGGCAGTGTATAATGAAAGGCGTCAGAAGACATACCGTATCCTACCATCTCAGCTAATATGTTTGCATTTCGACGAAGTGCGTGCTCCATTTCCTCTAAAATAAGTATTGCTGACCCCTCACCCATTACAAATCCATCACGCTCATCGTCAAATGGTCGGGACGCTTTCTGCGGATTTGTATTGTATTTAGTGCTAAGTGCTTTACATGCTGTAAAACCTTCAATTCCTATTGGACTTATTGTTGCTTCGGCACCGCCAGTCATCATTATATCTGCCTGGCCATGCTGTATTAGTCTAAATGACTCACCTACAGCATGAGCAGATGAAGCGCATGCTGATACAGTTGAATAGTTTGGACCTTTAAGATTATATTTAATAGATAGATAACCTGCTGACATATTTATAATTCTTCCGGTTATAAAAAAAGGACTTATTTTTTTTCCATTATTAAAAGACAAAGAAGTTTCTTCAATTCCAGGCAGCCCGCCCATACCTGAACCAATTATACATCCAGAACGGAATGAAACAGGATCTTCAATGCTCATTAATTTACTTTGTCGGAAAGCTTCTTCACCTGCAGCTAAAGAATATTTTATGAATTCGTCTAACTTTTTTAATTCTTTTTTATCTATCCATTCCTCAGGAACAAATGAACCTTCTATTTTGCTGTCAATAGGAACTTCACATGCAACCTGGCACTTATAATTACTAGCATCAAATTTACTAATTTTTTTTGCACCTGATACCCCTGAAATTAAGTTTTTCCAATTTATGTCAGTTCCACAGCCAAGAGGAGTCACTAACCCTATGCCAGTAACTACAACTCTTTTCATCCTTGTAAATTAATTTGACTCTAAGTGTGAAATTGCGTCACCTACTGTAAGTATTGTCTCAGCCTTCTCATCAGGAATTTCTAAGTCAAAAGCTTCCTCAAATGCCATAACCAGCTCTACAGTATCCAGGCTATCTGCACCAAGGTCATCAATAAATTTTGCATCCTCAGTAATCTTCTCCATATCATCTATGCCAAGATGCTCAGCAATAATTTTTTTCACTTTTTCAGCAACGTCACTCATATGTACTCCTAGATAAATTTATTCATGTTTATTACGATATGCATCACATTGTCAAGCCACCATTAACATGAAGCACTTGACCGGTAATATACGATGATTCTTCTGAGGAAAGATAATAAACTGCTGACGCTATTTCATCAACATTGCCAATTCTTCCTAGTGGTATTTTTTCCTCCATCATGCTCAGTCTTTTTTTATCCACTGAGTTGAGAATCTCAGTCTTAATAAACCCTGGGGCTACGCAATTTACAGTTATTCCTCTTGAAGCTACTTCATTTGCTATAGTCCTTGTTAAGCCCTCTATTGCCGACTTTGAAGCTACGTAATTAGATTGTCCAGGATTTCCTATTTTAGCTGCATCAGACGAGATATTTACTATTCTGCCCCACTTTGCTTTAATCATATCTTTAATAACTATTTTGGTAAGTTTATAATTTGAATTCAAATTTATATTTATTACATCATTCCATTCATCATCTTTCATCCTGAGAAAAAGGTTATCTTTAGTTATTCCTGCATTGTTAATTAAGATATTTGTGCTTCCGTAATATTTATTTGATTCCTCTGCTAGTTTCTTAAGTTGATCATCATCTGAAAGATCACATTGTATACCTTTGAAGCGAGCTTTATATTTTTTTTCAAGTAAACTAAGTTTATCTACATTCGTTCCAGATGCACAAACATTATACCCATTAACATGGAAGACTTTCACTAGGGATTGCCCTATTCCTCCAGTTGCTCCAGTAATTAATACATTTTTCATAGTTTTATATTATCAAGTTTATCAAAATCTTCTATCTTGCTTATTGAAATAGCAACTAGATCTTTAGATGCTCTTTTGACTAAATTGGTAAGTACATTACCTGGGCCTATTTCAATAAAATTTTGAACACCATCTTTTATCATATTCTCAACTATTTCTCTCCATCTAACTTTTGATATTATTTGTTCAACTAGTAAATTAGCAATCTCCTTCTCGTTACATACTTTACTAGTCACATTAGAATATAATGGTACAGTAAAGGGATTGAATAGATAATTAGGTATTTCTTCCTTCATTGCTATTGAAGCTTTATTAATTAATTCGCAATGGAATGGTGCACTCACTGGCAACTTTATAGCTCTTTTTACTCCTAACTCTTTTGCACTTGATGATATGTAATCCACAGCTGAAATTTCACCACTTAAAACAATTTGACCTTTAGAATTATCATTAGCAATAAATATCTTTCCGTATTTTTCTGCGTTCAACATTACATTTTCAACATCTTCTTCGGCACAGCCAATCAAAGCGATCATCCCCCCAGTTCCAAGTGGCATACTTTCTTGCATTGCTTTAGATCTGAATTTGAGAAGCTTTACAGAATCTTCAAATCTCAAACCTTGATTAACAACTAATGAGCTATATTCACCTAGAGAATGTCCAGCAACGCAACTGTATGATTTTATATCTAAAAGATTTTCATATTTTAATGCCTCAAATATACAAATGCTTGTGGCCATAATTGCGGGCTGAGAATTTTGGGTTTGAAGAAGTTCTTCTTCCTCACCTGAAAAAATTAATTTGGATAAGTTTCTGCCAATGGACTCATTTAGCCGTTCGTAAATATCACGTGATACATCATATTTTGAATAGAAATCATGACCCATTTTAACATATTGTGAGCCTTGACCTGGAAAAATTAATGCCGTTTTCATTAAAAAAGAATGCTTGCTTAAAAGATGATTATAGAATATTTATTCCATTTTTAACACCAAATACAAATTATAAATGGCTTTATTTGAACACATTATTATGCTCAGACAAGACCTAAGCTCTTCTGACCTTGAGGAGGCAATAAAAGTTCACGAACAAACTCTTGGTGAGCTTGATGGAAATGTTGTCTATAAAGAAAGCTGGGGACTAAGAAGTCTTGCATATCCAATAAAAGAAAACAAAAAAGCATTTTATGAGTTCATGAATATTGAATTGCCGCAAGATAAAATTGACACACTTAATACTAAGCTAAACTTAAATGACAAAATTATTCGCTACTTATCAATTAAGGTAAAAGATTTTTGTGATACACCGACCATAATGTTAAAAAACAAGGATTAATATTGAGTTATGGATAAATTTTCAAAAAGTTCGGAAGTAGTTTTTGATTATAAAGATGTATCAAGTCTTAAAAGATTTATTTCAGAAAAGGGAAAAATTACACCAAGAAGAATTAGCTATATTTCCATTAAAAAACAAAAAGACCTTTCTAATGCGATAAAGAGAGCTAGATATCTTGCCCTTTTACCCTATACCGGAAAATAATATGCAAATAATTTTGTTAGAAACACTCAATAAACTTGGTAAAGCAGGTGAAGTTGTTAGCGTTAAAGATGGATTTGCAAAAAATTTTTTAATTCCTCAAAAAAAGGCAATTATAGCCAACAAAAAGAATTTGAGTGACCTCAATTCAAAAATGAGCCAAATCAATGAAAATAATATGAAAAAGATTTCTGAGGCAAATGAGCTAAAAGCTAAGTTGGATGGTAAAGAAATTAATATCCAGATGGAAGCAAATGAAGAAGGCAATCTTTATGGCAATCTTGGTCCAAGACAAATCCGTGATAGGCTGATTAATGATTTTTCTATAGATATTGAGCCTGGAAATATTGTTTTAGATAATATAAGTGCGATAGGAAGTCACGATGTCACTTTAAGAATTTATGATGATATAAGCGCTGCACTCAAACTAGTGATAACAAAAAAAATCTAAGATTAATTTCGCAATATTTCAATTATTTAAAAGGCATATTTACAGATATACCTTATCCTCTACTAATATTAACAATATTATATATCTGTTAATATCTTTTTAATTAATTCTGCTGACAGACTAACCAATTTAATATTATGTAAGCAGAGTTATGTCTACATCATTTCAATTACAGAATAATACTCTAAAAGAGTTGCCTCATAATATCGAAGCTGAGCAAGGTATACTTGGAGCAATATTATTAAATAACGAAATTTTCTTCGATATATCAGAAACTATCAATGTTGAGCATTTTTATGAGCCAGTTCATAAATTAATTTTTGATGTAATTGGCAAAATGATCTCCAAAGGACAAATTGCCACGCCAATTACTCTAAAAAGTTTTTTTGAAGTTGAAAAGAATTTAGAAGAAATTGGAGGTTCAAATTATTTAGTAAGACTTGCAAATTCAGCTGTATCTCTTGATTATGCTAAAAACTATGCTCATATTATTTATAACCTTGCTGTTAGAAGAGGGCTCTATGAATTGGGTGGAAAAGTTCAGCATAATGCAATTGAAAGTGAAATTGAAACAAAACCAGAAGATCTCATAGAGGAAGCAGAGAAAAATTTATATCAAATCTCAGAAAAAGGAACCTCTCAGAGCCAAATTCAAACATTTCAAACTTCAGTTGAAGAAGCAATTGAATTAGCTAAAAAAGCATTTGAAAAAGATAGTAGCGTTGTTGGAATTTCATCTGATTTCACAGATCTCGATGCCAAACTTGGAGGGTTTCACCCCTCAGATTTAATAATAATAGCAGGAAGACCTTCAATGGGAAAAACCTCACTAGCTACGAACATAGCATTTAATATTGCAAGAAACGCTCACATCTCAAAAGATATGAATGAAAGTGTTCTTTTTTTTCTCATTAGAAATGTCATCTGAACAATTAGCCAGAAGAATTTTATCAGAACAAGCAAGGATTAGTTCAAACGATATAAGAAGAGGAAATTTATCAGAAAATGATCTTGATAATTTAGTTTCTGTATCAAAAGATATATTAGAAATTCCCCTTTTTATTGATGATACTCCGGCAGTAAACATCGGAACACTGTCATCGAGGGCTAGAAGGTTAAAAAGAAAAAATGGTTTGGGTGCAATAGTAATAGACTATTTACAACTTTTAAGACCTAGCAAAACATCTAGAAATGAATCTAGAGTTTTAGAAATTTCAGAAATAACTCAAGGATTAAAAGCGCTTGCAAAAGAATTAAACATACCAATCATTGCTTTATCTCAGTTATCAAGACAAGTGGAGCAAAGAGAAGACAAGAAACCACAGTTATCTGACTTAAGGGAGTCAGGGTCAATTGAACAAGACTCAGATGTTGTTATGTTCATATACAGAGAAGAATATTATCTTGAAAAAAACGCCCCATCACCTGGAACTGCTGAGTTTATAGAATGGCAACAAAAAATGGACGAGATACATGGTCAAGCTGATTTACTTATAATGAAACAAAGACATGGACCAACAGGTAATATAAAATTAAGCTTTGATGCAAAGTATACTAGATTTGGAAATTTTATTAGCAAAGATCATACCAACAACTACGAATAATTTTCAAGAATGATTAATGTTGATAAAAATACATTCCTAGATATTAACCTAAAAGCAATTAATAAAAACTATAAGATCATTAAGCAAATCGTTGGTAGAAAGTGTATAACTGCAGCTACGGTGAAAGCTAATGCCTATGGATTAGGTGCCGATCAGGTCGTTAATAGCCTAATAAAAGAGGGCTGCAAGTATTTTTTTGTTGCCACTACAAACGAAGCAATTTATTTACGTAAATTAAATAAAAGAATATTTATTTTTATTTTAAATGGATTGGTAACAAAAGAATTAAAAAATATACGTAAGTTTAATTTAATTCCTGTTATTAATAACCTTGCACAATTAAAAAAAATAGAAAACTATCAAAAAGAAAATAATTGTTTTCTTAATATCGCTATTCACTTTGATACTGGAATGTCACGTCTTGGTCTTGATCAAAATGAAACAGAAAATCTGATAAAAAATAAAGCATTATTGATCAAAAAATCTAAACTTCGATTAATAATGAGTCATCTTTCTTGCGCTGATGACAAAAAGTCAAAATTGAATAAAATACAATTAAATAAATTTAATTTTATTAAATCTCATTTTCCTAATTGTTTATGTAGTTTGTCTAATTCTGCAGGAATATTACTGGGTAAAAAATATCATTTTGATATGGTTAGGCCTGGAATTTCACTTTATGGAGGTCAATGTCAAATAAACGAAAAAATTATTTATAAAAATGTTGTCTCTATAAAGGCCAAACTAATCCAAATAAGAGAAATATATAAAGGGGATACGATAGGATATGGGGCAACTTTTAAGGCAAAATCAAAAATGAAAATCGGCACTCTTGGCTTTGGTTATGCAGACGGTTTTAATCGTCTTTTTTCAAACAACTATAAAATATTACTGGGCGATAAAAAAATTAATTTGGTGGGAAGGGTATCAATGGATCTGGTAACAATCGACTTAACAAATATAAAAACAAAAAAAAATATAATGAATAAAGAATTTGAAATAATCGGAAGCAAAATTTCAATAAATACCATTGCAAAGACAATAAATGCTATTCCTTATGAAATACTAAC
>CACANZ010000021.1 GCA_902533965.1 uncultured Pelagibacteraceae bacterium
AGTCAATGAAGAGTCAGATAAATTAATTGATACTGATCACATTGTGAATGAGGCAAAAAAAGCAGTTGAAGACAATGGAATTGTGTTTATTGATGAAATAGATAAAGTTTGCGCAAGAAGTGAAAGGGTTGGCGGTGATGTTTCAAGAGAAGGTGTTCAAAGAGATTTGTTACCTTTGATTGAGGGAACAACAGTTAATACTAAACACGGGACAATCAAAACTGATCACATACTTTTTATAGCTTCTGGAGCCTTTCAACTGTCAAAACCATCTGATCTATTGCCAGAATTACAGGGCAGATTACCAATAAGGGTTAATCTCAAAGCACTTTCACAAGAAGACTTTAAGCGTATTCTGACAGAACCTAAGTATAGCTTGATAAAACAGTATGAAGCACTGATGGGTACTGAAGATGTAAAAATCAGTTTTAGCGAAGACGGAATAGATGCCATAGCAACCTTAGCTGTAGATATAAACTCAACTATTGAAAATATTGGTGCTCGTCGTTTGCATACCATTCTTGAGAGAGTATTAGAAGATATAAGTTTCTCCGCAGCAGATAAAGGTGGAGAAAAAATTATAATTGATGCAAACTACGTTAAAGATAATGTGAATGAATTATCTAAAGATACTGATCTTTCAAAGTTCATTCTCTAATTTTTATGTCACTTAAAGCAAAAAAAACTCATTTAAATAAGATAAAGGTTCGTTACTCAGAAGTTGATTGTCAAAGAATAGTTTATAATTCACATTATCTAACATATTTTGATATTTCTCTCAGTGAGATGCTCGAAGACTGTTTTGATCAAGATGAATATGTAAAACATACTAATAACGATTTTCACACAGTTGGTGTACAAATGAATTTTAAAAGTCCTGCAAGATTAAATGATCAACTCGAAGTTTATACAGGGATAAAAAAACTTGGAAACTCGAGTATGACTTTTACACAAGAAATTTATAGATCTGGATCCGATGAAATTATAAATGAAGCAGTTATTACTTGGGTAAACACAGACCAAGAAAGTATGAAGTCTTCTAAAATTCCAGATAATATAAAAGAAAAGTTAAATAAGTATTTGATTAATTAATCAGAGGTTGCCGTTAATAACCAATTAGAAGTTTTTTTATCTTTTATTTTTTCAAAAGTCCAAACGTCTGTAATTTTTTGCACCTGATTAAGACTGCCTGAAATTACCTCATCTTTACTATTTTTTATACATGTAATCATTTCTGAAATAAATCTCACTGTTACTTCCATTGGATTTTTTTTCAGATCTTTGTGAACAATTTCAGATTTTTCTATACCTATAAAATTAAATTCTACAGTCTCATTTTTACTATTTCGTTCATCTATAACCGACGTAAAGCTATTTAATACCTCACTAGATAACAAGGGCTTAAGGGCATCTTTGTTACCATTTTCAAAATTTGTGACGATCGTTTCATATGCATTTGATGCGCCACGTAAAAAATCATCTTTATCAAACCAACCTTCTTCTCTTGAACTTGAAGCAACTTTTGGTTCGATACTCACTATTTTTTCTTCTGAGGATTGTTGAGGAGTTTCATAGTTATATGAAGTTTTATCTGTTTTTTCATGGCCAGTTCGCCTTCCAAGTACACTTCTAAGGCGCAAAAGAACTATTCCTGCTATTATTGCAAGGATTAGGATATCAATATATTGAAAGGCTTCACTCATATAATTAATTATTATAGAATCCTTATTTAGGTATTTAAACTAAACTTTCAACAATTACTTACTTATTTTGTTTTTATTTATCGCACTTTTCATACTGATCCCAATCATTGAAATTAGTTTATTTATTGAAATTGGGAGCATTATTGGATCGTTCTACACCATAATGCTTATTTTCATCACTGCAATTGTGGGTTTATTTTTTGTACGTCAACAAGGAATAAGCACATTTCAAAAGTTAACATCTCAGTTACAAAATTCAGAAACACCTGTTCAAACGATGTTTGAAGGGCTAGTCATTCTCATCTCTGGCATACTTTTAATTACCCCTGGATTTTTCACTGATACTTTAGGATTTTTAGGATTGATTCCATTTTCAAGAATAATTTTTATAAAGTTAGTAGCAAGTTATATTCTTTCTCGTTATGGTAATCAAAATAATCAAGATGAAAATACCATTGAAGGTGAATTCATTGATATTGATGAAGAGGAAAAGTAACAATGGATGTAAAAACAAAAATTATCACACAATTTGTTAGAGACTTATCATTCGAAAATCCTAATGGACCAGGATCATTTCAAACAGGTAGTGATAGACCAACTATCAATGCAAATGTTGATGTCAAAGCACAAAATAGGAAAGATACCAATATTTATGAAGTTGAGCTGAACGTAAGTGTAAATGCTTCGCGCGCAGATCAGAGTTTATATATCGTGGATTTAAAATATATTGGAATATTCGAAATTGAGAATCTCACCGATGATATTAAAGAACCTTACTTACTAGTAGAATGTCCGAGACATCTTTTTCCATTTGCAAGAAGAATTATTTACGATTTACATGCTGACGGTGCATTACCACCACTTATTTTAGACCCTGTGAACTTTGCTGAACTTTATAAAAAGAAAACAAGTAATAATTAATAGCGAATCAATTTAGGTTCACCGTCCACAATTTCAAAAACTGGCTCAACATTAGGTATGTCACTTTTATTCTTGTTGTTCATAGTATACAGTAGCTCAGCAGTATCAGTGAAACCACAAATCATCTCAAGATTTTTTATTGTTGGCATAATCATAGGAAAATTTCCAGATTTACTCTCTAGAAGGGCTTCTTCAGGATTAATCCATTTGCTTTCAACTCCCTCCACTCCATCGTGTACGGCTACCTGATCGGTTGTACGGGCTATAAAAAATCTAGTGCTGTATCTTCTTTTCTCTATTTTTGGAGTAACCCAGTGTGAAATATATGCGAGTTCATTTGTAGCTAATTCTAGATTTAAAGTATCTATCATTTGGTAAAAAATATTTTCACCTTGTAGGATTTTGCTTTTGTATTGATCTATTATTTTTATATCATCCTTGTTGAGAACGGTATTTTTTAAATTTACTCCCTTTTTATTCGCAAGGAGAATTCCACTTTCCTCAAAGCACTCCCTGATACATGCAGCCCAATATGAAAGACCATTTTTTTTTAATCCAAGTCTTTCAGATGCCAAAGCATCATCAAGATGAGGGCTGTATTTTAAATAATCATTTGAGATATCTTCATTATCAATTTTACCCCCTGGAAATACCCATACACCGCCAAAATTTGTTTTCATCGATCTTTTAATCATAAACACTTCTATCCGCTGGTTGGTGTCTCGTATAAGCAATACTGATGCGGCTGGCGTAGGCACTTGTTGATATTTGCCGTTATCGCTAGGAGTATGATTAATTTTGTTATTCACTTGTTTGGTTATTTTTAGATTGATTTATTTTTTTCCAAATAGAGTGCTCGCCTAATGTTTGAATAAATTCTTCATGAAGTTTTTTTTCTTGATCAGAAATCCGGGGTGCTAAATTTCTATTCTTGATCTTTCCAGTGTCGAAAGATGAGGTAGAATTTGCTGTTACTGACTTTGAGCTTAGATCCAGACTTAGTTCGCGAGCATCCATTAGTTCTATATACACACGGGCTAAGAGCTCGGTATCAATTGTAGCTGAATGTTTTTCTCTCTGCTTGTTATCAATTGCAAATCTTTTACAGAGCGCATCAAGTGAAACACTCTGGCCAGGAAATTTTTCTCTAGCAATTGAGACGGTGTCTATTTTATCATTTTTAAGAGATTCTTTGCCACAAGCATTAAGCTCGTAATTTAAGAAACCAACATCGAAGTCCACATTGTGAGCAATAATTGGATCCGCGCCTAAAAATTCTAAGAACTCTGATACAATGTGCTCGAACAAGGGTTTGTCTTTTAAAAATTCGTAGCTCAATCCATGCACTTTGAATGATGAGTCAGGTACATCTCGCTGGGGATTAATATATTGTTGGTATGTTTTACCAGTGGGTAGATAATCGATTATTTCTATTGCAGCAATTTCAATGACTCTGTGACCCTCTGAAGGCCTTAGTCCGGTGGTTTCTGTATCAAGTACGACTTGTCTCATTGATTAAAAAAGGTATTCCACGCCCTTGGATTAATCAATTTAATTTTTGCAGCAACTTCTTTTACCTCTGATTTAGTATCTTCAATATTATTATCGGTTGAAATGATGTAATCCGCTTTTTTTAATTTGTCTCTGTCTGGCATTTGTTGATCTTTAATTGCATTAAAAATTTCTAACGGAACTTTTCTCTCCAACACCACTCTGGATTGTTGTGTTGCTTCAGATGCTGTCACCACTACAGATACGTCTACGTATTTTTCTCCCCCAGTTTCAAAGAGTAATGGAATGTCTAAAACGCAACCCATCTTTCCTTCTTCAATTAATTTTTTTATGTAAATTATTTGGTATTTCCTTGTTACAGGATGAACAATTTGTTCTAGGTCTCTAAACTTATCAGGATCTTTATTTAGAATATCTCTTAATGCTAA
The DNA here is from genome assembly GCA_902533965.1 of uncultured Pelagibacteraceae bacterium. Classification (GTDB taxonomy): domain Bacteria; phylum Pseudomonadota; class Alphaproteobacteria; order Pelagibacterales; family AG-422-B15; genus CACNXQ01. Next base: position 4,565 of record CACANZ010000021.1, read on the forward strand.
TCGATTGACTACACCATCTTTCGTTGAGCCTGGAAACTGTCTCTCTACTTTTTTTATAACCTCTTCATCGTTTTCGTAGATGTAATGAACTGTATCGTCAGCATTATACACGCCGTAACCATGGTCTTTAAACATTTGAGCAACTGTGGATTTTCCCATCCCAATAGATCCCGTTACACCAACCAACAGCACTAGCTAACCCCCAATACACTCATTAAATCTTCATCAATCTCAGGCATTGTGCCGTGCCACAAGTTGAAGGACTGTGCAGCTTGATGGATTAGCATTTCTAGTCCATTTTGAACTGTGCAGCCATTTTTCTCAGCTCGTGTTAGAAAAGTTGTCTTGCTTGGATTGTATATCAAATCGTAAACATGTGTAGATGGATTGAGATTGTTAAAATCTATTAAATTGTTTTCTTCACCTTCTTGTTGTCCTAAGCTTGTGGTGTTGACAACTAATTGTGAGGATCTAACAAACTCTTTAAGTGTTGTTTCTGTTAAGATTGTTGCCTCAACACCCAAGTCGCTACAAAGTGATTCTGCGTTTTCTCTTGTTCTATTATAAATACCAATTTCACACTTCATGTGTGTTAGCGCATACACAACCGCTCTTGCTGATCCGCCAGCTCCAAGCACCAAACATAACTTGTTATTTAGGCCCTTGTTTGCAACCGATTTTTCAAAACCAATCGGGTCTGTGTTATCTCCATAAACGCCATCTTTGTTTACTATGAGTGTGTTAACTGCTTTGAGAGCTCTTGCAACATCGGATGTGTTGTCACAATATTTGTAAGCGTCCTCTTTAAGGGGGACCGTAACGTTTAAACCGTAATAACCCTCTTGTATTAGTTGATCAACCTCCCTGATAAAGTTTTCTTTTTTTACATTTATTTTTTGGTAGGGGTCCAAATCAATTTTCTCACTTTCAATCCAGTGATTATGAATTTTAGGTGAAAGACTGTGATCTATTGGATCTCCAATAACTGCTGTTTTTTTATTTACCATTGTTTTCAAATAGAAGATTGTTGTTCCAAAGGAACTGGGTTAATTGAATTAATGATATGCCTTGTATTGAAAAAAGATCGCTACCAATATTTTCAAAAAGTTTAATTCCTTCTTCCTCAATTGCATAGACGCCTACAAGACCAAGAATATTATCATCGACTTTGTTCAAATACTCTTTTATCAGGTCCTCGCTTAGCTTTCGCATATGCATTTTAGATCTGTCTACATACTTCCAGATAATGTTATTGTCTTGAGCGACTGTTGTAGCGGTTATGAGTGTGTGGATAGATCCGCTCATTTTCATCAACTGTTCTTTTGCTTCACTTTTATCCCGGGCCTTGTTAATCAATTCGCCTTTCAGATCCAAGCCTTGGTCTGATCCAATAACAAATGCACTTTTATTCGACATGGAGGGCTTCAGGGCCTTCATCTCAGCAAGTTTAACCACGATCTCTTCGGGTGTATTTTTACTCATCGACATCTTGACTTCTTCCTCATCCACGCCGTGAGCAACAGTCTCAAAGCTTATGCCTGCGTTGCGTAACAATTTAACCCTTGTTTCGCTTTTAGATGCCAAAATTATATCTCTGTTCATAAACCTGTATAAACTCCTTATGACCTGTGAGTGCTTTTACTATTTTTGCCCATCTGTAATTTTTAACTTATTTTTCTATCTTTATTGAGAATTTTTGCAAACTTTGTTCACCTGTTAGAGATATTGCTGTTTTCTTCCACGTCGGTGTATAAGGTTAAAAAGCATATAATTCTAAGCGATTGTTCTGTGTATCGAATTGTGGGCAAAAAGCGACTTTTTATATATACACAATTCCACAGGAACATAAACAACTACAATTATATATATAATATAATGAGTATATTTATAGACACACTTAAAGGTCAAAAAACAAGCCCAACACCAATTTGGTTAATGAGACAGGCAGGAAGGCATTTACCTGAATATATAAGTATCAGAAAACAGTTCACAGACCTTATGGATATGTTTCTTGATCCTTTGACAATACTTGAGGTTTCTTTACAGCCTATAAATAGATACGGTATGGATGCATGTATCGTGTTTTCAGATATTTTAATAACCCCTTTTGCTGCGGGATCAAGCGTTAGTTTTATTGATGGGCAGGGCCCTGTAATAAAGTTCAATGAGAATATGAGTTATAATCTTGAAAAAACCTTACCTCTTGCAAAAGGAATAAAAAAAATTAAAGAAAACACAAATGTCCCTTTAATAGGATTTGCTGGCGGAGCATGGACGACACTGTTTTATTGTTTATATGAAAAGAATGAACGTCAAAATCTAAAATTTGAAGATGTTGCAAGAAAGACTTCACAAATAGACAGTTTAATCGAGCAAATGACGCTCGCGATTATTCAACATGCAGAAATGCAAATTAATTGTGGGATTGATGCTTTTCAAATATTTGAGTCAGCGGCAGAACACTTAAGTGACGAATTGTTCAACAAATGGTGTATTCAACCTACAAAAAAAATTATTGAGAGTATAAAAAAAATAAAAGACATTCCTATTATTGGCTTTCCTAGAAACACCAGTCTTGCATGTTATAAAAAATATTCAAATTTAGATAAGCTTGACTGTATAACCTTAGACTATAATTTTCCTTTAGATAAAATTAATGAGCTAAATGATAAAATTGTTTTTCAAGGAAACCTGGATCCTAAACACTTATTAAAAGACTCTCAAAATCTTAGTCAGAAAATTGAAGAAATATTGTTTGCTTTTAGAGAAAGACCGCATATTTTCAATTTAGGACACGGAGTTTTACCCGAGACATCAATTGAGAAGGTTGAGCAAATGCTCTTACAGATAAGGTCAACATGAAAACAGCGGTCGTTTTATTTAATTTGGGCGGACCAGATAAACAAGAAAGTGTAAAACCTTTTTTATTTAATCTGTTTAATGATCCCAACATATTTAGACTTCCAAATCCCTTCAGGTATTTATTGGCAAGACTTATATCTTCCCGTCGCACAAAAGAGGCCACCGAAATTTATGCCGAAATAGGCGGTAAATCCCCTATTCTTGAAATTACAAACTCCCAAGCAGGGGCCCTTCAGAAAGAGTTAAAAAACAAAGGCATCGAGAACAAGGTATTTGTTTGCATGAGATATTGGCATCCAATGACAGCCGAGGTTGTTTCAAAAGTCAAAGACTATAACCCAGACAAAATATTTCTACTACCCCTGTATCCACAGTACTCCACAACAACAACAAAATCTTCTCTGGATGCATGGTTCAACGAAGCACAAAACCAGGAATTAAATGCAAAAACAAAATACACCTGTTGTTATCCATATGACACAAAATTAATCAAAGCCCATCAGAAACTGATACAAGATAAAATAAACACCATCAAAGACAAGAAAGTAAGAGTTCTGTTTTCCGCTCATAGTTTACCTGTATCAATAATTAAAAAAGGAGATCCATATCAGTGGCAAGTGGAGCAAACAGTAAAGGCGGTCATACAAGGTATTCATGGTTATGAAGATCATGTTTTGGCTTATCAAAGTAAAGTTACTCCAGTTAAATGGCTTGAGCCAACAACACCAAGTGAAATTGAAAATGCAATTAGCGAAGATAGGGCGCTGGTTATTGTTCCAATTGCGTTTGTCTCAGATCACTCCGAAACACTTGTTGAATTAGATATCGAGTACCAAGAACTTGCAAGCGAATTAGGTTGTAAGCATTATTATAGATCTGAGTCTTTAAATATTGATCAAACATTTATAGAAAGCTTATCCGAAATAGTTAGTGAGTCAGAGAAAGTTGAGAGTGGAAATATTAGGCAAAAGATATGTCCAGCAACGTTTAAACAGTGTGATCAAGAATTAAGATGAGTTCAATTTTTTTATATAATTTATTTCTTAGTTTACACATCATCAGCGTTATAGCCTGGATGGCCGGCTTATTATATTTGCCAAGATTATTTGTTTATCATTGGAGTAAAGAGGTGGGGTCTGACTCGTCTGAGACTTTTAAATTAATGGAATTACGTTTACTTAAAATTATTATGAATCCAGCAATGATATTTTCATGGTTGTTTGGTTTAGCGTTGATATCAAATTTGGGTATTGATGCGCTGTTTCAATTATGGCTCCAATTAAAAATCATATTTGTGATTCTCATGTCTGGAGTTCATGGGTATTTCTCAAAACTAACAAGAGAGTTTCAAGAGGATAAAAGGCCAAAATCAGAGCGTTTTTTTAGAATTATCAATGAATTTCCAACGGTTTTGATGATAATTGTCGTATTTTTGGTTATTTTTAAACCAATATAAAACTTGCTATATTTAACAATTACGGTTAGAAAGCAGCTTCCAAACTATTTTCCACATTATCATCATCATTAATAAGAATGGCTAAAAACTTAAAATTAAGAGACCTTAAGAAAAAAACACCACAAGAACTTCTTGTTTATGCGGAGGAGCTTGGCGTTGAAAATGCCAGTTCAATGCGTACACAAGATATGCTGTTTGAAATATTGAAAACCCTTGCGAGTGACAGCAAAGATATTGACGGTGAGGGAGTTTTAGAAGTTTTACAGGATGGGTTTGGTTTTTTAAGATCAATGGAGGCCAATTATCTTCCGGGTCCTGATGATATTTATGTAAGTCCAAGTCAAATCAAAAGATTTGGATTGAGGTCCGGAGATACTGTTGAAGGTCCAATTAGAGCACCAAAGGATGGTGAACGTTATTTTGCATTATTAAAAATTGATACAATCAACTACGAAGCAACTGAAAAAAGTAAAAATAAAATCAATTTTGATAATTTAACACCTCTTTATCCTGATGAGCAAATCAGATTAGAAACTGAAAAACCAGCAAGCGATCAAAGTTCAAGAGTAATTGATTTGGTTGCACCAATCGGTAAAGGTCAAAGAGCGCTTATTGTTTCGCCGCCAAGAACAGGTAAAACGGTATTACTTCAAAATATTGCACATTCAATTACTGATAATCATCCAGAATGTTATTTAATGGTTCTATTAATTGATGAGAGACCAGAGGAGGTTACCGACATGCAACGATCTGTGAAAGGAGAGGTTGTCAGCTCGACATTTGATGAGCCTGCATCGCGTCACGTACAAGTTGCTGAAATGGTGATCAATAAAGCAAAGAGATTAGTTGAGCATAAAAAAGATGTCGTTATTCTTTTAGACTCCATTACAAGATTGGGTCGTGCTTACAATACAGTTGTTCCAAGTTCAGGGAAAGTATTAACAGGTGGTGTTGATGCAAACGCACTACAGAGACCAAAGAGATTTTTTGGCGCAGCTAGAAATATTGAGGATGGCGGCTCTTTAACCATTATCTCAACTGCCCTTATTGACACAGGTAGTAGAATGGATGAGGTAATTTTTGAGGAATTTAAAGGAACTGGTAACTCAGAAATCATATTAGACAGAAAAGTTGCTGATAAAAGAATATATCCTGCAATTGATATTACTAAGTCCGGTACTCGAAAAGAAGAGATACTTCTTGACAAGGATGAGCTTCAAAAAATGTATGTTCTTAGACGTATTCTTAACCCAATGGGAACAATGGACTCTATTGAATTCTTACTCGGAAAACTGAAAGAAACCAAAGATAATGCTGATTTCTTCCAGTCAATGAACAAGTAAACTATCCTTCTGCCTTCATCAACGACCTTATCTGATAACTTTTAGAAATTTTTTTTGAGCCTTCAAGGTTACATAAATCAATTATCATAAAAAATTCAATTTTTTTAACTCCAAGTTTTGAAATTAGCTTTGCGGCCGCGTTTGCTGTTCCACCGGTTGCAATTAAGTCATCGACAATCAAAACCTTATCTCTAGAAGTGATAGAGTGTTTGTGTACCTGGATTTCATCCATTCCATACTCTAACTTGTATTTTTGTTTGACTATTTTTCCTGGAAGTTTCCCTTTTTTTCTTATTGGAATAAAAGGTAAGCCAAGCTTGTAGGCAACAGCTGATCCAAAGATGAAGCCTCTTGCTTCTATCCCAGCTACTTTAGTAAATTTATTTTTTTTACAATATTTAGCAATTTCATTAACAACTTCGGTAAAAAGCTGCTTACTGTCTGTGATTGAAGTTATATCTTGAAACTGAATACCCTTTTTTGGAAAATTAGGAACTACCCTAATTTTCTTTTCAAGATTATTTTTTAGTTTTTTGTTCAATTTTCAGTAAATCTCTTTTGGTACTTAACCCACCCACTGATGTGAATCCTGTGAGTTTGCCGTCACTTCCAACTACTCTGTGACATGGAACTGTCATCATAAGATTATTTTTTCCTAAGGCTCCCCCAACAGCTCGGGGCGAAGTTCTCAACTTCCTTGCAATATCCGCATAAGTTGTTGTTCTACCATAAGGTATTCTTTGTAAATAATTCCAAACACGGTTTTGAAATTTTGTGCCCATTTGTCTAGTTGGAAAATTAAGGGATTGTCTTTTGCGCGCAAGATACATTTTAATTTGAAGCGCAGATCTTTTTAGAAGCTTATCTTCTGTCTTGTTAGGCTTTTTCCTTGTTCTATGAACTGCAATTATTCTATTTTTGCTTGAGACAAGCTCAATATTGCCAATGATTGATTTGAAAACGTAGCTGCTCATATATATAAGATATTATAATTTTTTGACTTTATGACTAACAAATTTTTTGAAAGACACGTATTTTTTTGCACAAATCAAAGACCTGAAGGTCACCCAAAAGGTTGTTGTGCTTCTAAAAATTCAACAGTGCTAAGAGCCTATATGAAGAAAAAAACAAAAGAATTAGTCTCCAATAAGAAAATAAGAATAAATGCATCAGGCTGTTTAGATCATTGTGAATTTGGCCCTACACTTGTTGTTTATCCAGATAATGTTTGGTACTCGTGTAAAACAGAAGAAGAGGTGGACCAAGTAATTAATGAACATCTGATCAACGACCGTATTGCCGACAATCTCCAGATAAAA
>CACANZ010000022.1 GCA_902533965.1 uncultured Pelagibacteraceae bacterium
TGGTATTTGGCTTCCATTTAAGTTTACGTTTTGCTTTTAACGGGTTTCCAATTAATAAGTCAACCTCAGCTGGTCTGAAAAATTCTTTATCAATCTTTATGATCGTTTTACCGTTTTTTATGTTAATTGCTTTTTCATTCATGCCTTGGCCTACCCACTTAAATTCAAAGTTTAAATATTTTAATGTCAAATTTATAAATTCTTTTACGCTGTGTGTTTTTCCAGTGGCAATTACATAGTCATCAGGGGTTTTTTGCTGAAGCATTAACCACATTGCATAAACATAATCTCCCGCATATCCCCAATCTCTTTTAGCGTTAATATTACCGACTTTAAGAACTTCTTTTGAACCATGCTTTATTCTCGTTAAAGTTGAGGTAATTTTTTTAGTTACGAACTCACCTCCTCTTAAAGGTGACTCATGGTTAAACAAAATACCAGAAGATGCATGTATATTATAAGATTCTCTGTAGTTTACTGTTATCCAATGTGAAAAAACTTTTGATACGCCATATGGACTTCTAGGGTAAAATGGTGTTTTTTCAGTTTGTGGTATCTGTTGTACTTTTCCAAACATTTCAGAAGTAGAAGCTTGGTAAAACTTTATCTTTTTATTTATAGAGTTAATTGAGTCTAAAATACGTAATGTTCCCAATGAATTAATATCAGTGGTAACTATCGGCACTTGGAATGATGTTGGAACAAAGCTTTGAGCTGCTAAATTATATATTTCGTCTGGTTTTGTTTCTTTAATAACATTTTGTATATTACTTAGTTCCAATAAATCAAAATCATAAAACTTAATTTTGTCATAAATATTTAGGTATTTTAAGTTAACAAACTTCTCAGAGGTGCTTCTGCGTACAGTGCCATAAACTTTATAACCATTTTCAATAAGTAATTTTGCTAAATATGCGCCGTCTTGACCAGTTATTCCTGTAATTAAGGCCTTTTTCATTTTTACCTCCTATCTATAAAACATTCTTTTCAAAATCTTTAATCAGTTTATGTAAATAATGAATTTCATTCTTTAAATCCCTAAAGTCATTGCCAACAAAAAAACCATTTTTATCAATTTCGTCCGAAACTGACAATTCTCCACAAATGTCATAATTTAATAATTTTATAACAGGATTTTTTGTAAAATTTCCAGCAACTATTGGTCTACACTCAATGTTATTTGCCATTAAAATATCTACTAAATCATCTCTGAAAGTGGATAATTTATTTGTTAATAATAGAGAAAAGCCAAACCATGAAGACATCCCTGTTTCTTGTTGAATAGAGATATTCGGCTCATTTTCAAATAATGACTTGAAAATAGAGGCATTTTTTTTTCTATTACTAATAAAAAATGGCATTTTTTGCAATTGAACAGAGCCAATTGCTCCACTCATTTCCAATGGCCTGATCCCATAGCCAGGCGTGACGAAGTTAAATGAGTCATAGAATGAGTTACCTGTTTTCTTTTCAATACTATTATCATCAGGCAAATCCCTGATCCATCCGTGTGCTCTTAACGATACGCAGAGTTCGTATAAATTTTTATCATCAGTAAGTATCATTCCACCTTCCATAGTCTGCAAATGATGAGAAAAAAAGAAACTAAAAGAACCCATTACACCGCAAGTACCTGTAAACTTATCCTGATACTTAGCCCCTAGACTTTCACAATTATCTTCTATCAGAATGATATTATTTTTTTTACAAATATTAATTAATTCATCAAAGTTACATGGATTACCCAACAAATTTACTGCAAAAATAACTTTTGTTTTTGGACTAATAGCTTTTTTTATTTCTTCTGGACTAATATTAAGAGTATCACGATCTACATCAACAAATACAAGTTTAAGGCCATATTGGTCTACTGGATAATATGTTGTACTCCAGCTTACCGCTGGCACGATTACCTCATCACCTTCTTTAAGATCATATTTTTTTGAATAAAATAAAGATGCAATCATAAGCAGATTGGCTGATGAGCCAGAATTCACCATGATGGCATAATCAGAATTAAAATGTGCAGCGAATTCATTTTCGAATTTTTTTACTTTTGGCCCCATAGTATAACGATTGGAATTTATAACATCGTTAATTGCAGATATTTCTTCACTACCCCACGAATCACTAGCTAAATTGTATTTAATATTTTTCATATGATTTAACTTCACTAATTATTGAATTAGTTTTTAAATTTATTTCATTTTTTAAAATTGCTCTTTTATCATTCGTATAATAAACTTTACGCGCATAGTTTATAAAATCCTTTTTAAATTGCTTATTCTTCTCAAATTTTCTCAGTTTATCTTCTACGTTCCAGAGTTTTAAATTAACATTTTTCAACTTTTTTATTAATGGACTTAAACTTCTAGTATTTATTTTTTTTAATTTCACTACCTTTTTAAGAAGATCAAGCTCCTTATTAATGAAAATTAATTTATTAACGTCTTTTATCTTTGATTTTTTAATTTCAAGTATGGTTATTTTATCGAAAAGTTCACCAATTGATGCAGGTATATTAATTTTCATGAGTTACGAAGCTCTTTGAAATAGATTAAAAAAATTGTCACTAGTAATTGCTGAAAAATCACTGTACTCAAGATTAAACATTTTTGATACATATTCAACAGTATGAGTAATATATGCTGGCTCATTTGCCCTGCCCCTTACAGGAACGGGTGCAAGATAAGGTGAGTCTGTTTCAACTAATATTTTGTTTATGGGTATCATTTTAACCGTTTCTCTGAGTTCAGTAGAGTTCTTAAATGTAACAATGCCACTAATTGAAAAGAAAAAATTATATGGCAGAAGGTTTTGCATAAATTCTGTGGATCCCGTAAAACAATGTATGACACCGGAAAATTCCTTTTTTTTATAATATGTTTTAATTATATCGATTGTTTCACTTTCAGCACTTCTCATATGAATAACAAGAGGTAGACCTAATTCTTGAGAAATTTCAATGTGCATAATAAAACTTTTTATTTGATTTTCTTTATTGGAATTTTCATAATAAAAATCTAATCCAGTTTCTCCTATTCCAATAACTTTTTTATTTGACGATAGTTTTGTTATTTTATTTTTAATTTCGCTTGTCATGTTATTTGCTTCATGGGGGTGAATACCAAGAGTAGAGAAAACATTTTTGTTTTTATCTGATATTTTTAAAATAGGAATGAATTCATCTTCACATGTTGCAATATTTAAAAATTTTTCAACTCCATTTTTTTTAGCGTTTAAAATTATTTCATCTAATGATTTTTCATTATTTTTATGTAGCAAATGACAATGACTATCAATTATCATTCTGCACTCTCGAGAATAAATGATTTATCTGATTTAATTTATTTCCACTGATTGAAATAGATTTTTCCATTTCGAAACTTATATTATCAAGATTTAGAGCAAGCATATTAAATATTTTTAATGATGTTTCTGGCATGATTGGATTGATTAAAAAAGCTATTTTTTTAATACTATCACTAGTTAAACCAAGAATATCAGAAAATAATTTTGGATTACTCTCAGATAATTCCCAAGGCTTACTGTCATTGAAAAATTTATTTACTTCATTTATGTATAACCATACCAACTTAATATAATCGTGTAATTTGTATTCTTCTACAAGTGTTGAAGATTGCTCAACTGTTTTGTAATACATTTTAACTAACTTATCTCCATTTTTACTTATATTATTTACTGGTGGTATTATTGAATTTAGTTTTTTATCAATCATTGTTAGTGATCTTTGACATAAATTTCCTAGGTCATTTACTAAATCACTATTAATTCTATTTACCAGAGCATTTTTTGAAAAATCACCATCATTGCCAAATGGAACTTCTCTAAGTAAAAAGTATCTAAACTGATCAAGGCCATAATTGTTAATAATCTCAATTGGATCAATAACATTTCCTAAAGATTTAGAAATTTTCTTACCTTCATTTGTCCACCATCCATGTGCAAATATTTTTTTTGGTAGTTCTAAATCAGCTGCCAATAAAAATGCTGGCCAGTAAACAGCATGATGTCTTAAAATATCTTTACCAACTATATGTACTACATTTTTCCAATATTCCTTCAATTCGTTATCATTATCATTTAAATAATTAATCCCATTGGCATAGCAAGTTAATGCATCTAACCATACGTACATGATGTGATTATTATCAGTTGGTGTTTTGATTCCCCACTCAAAAGATGTTCTTGATACAGATAAATCATTTAAACCAGACTCGACAAATTTAATAACTTCATTTCTCTTTGAGGTTGGGCTAATGAAATTTGGATTATTTTTATATAAATTTAATAATTTATCAGACCATTCTGAAAGCTTAAAAAAATAAGATTTTTCTGTAATCCATTCGACAGGACCGCCTGTTATGGTTTTAAATGATCCGTCATTCTGTTTTACTAAATCTTTTTCATTATAAAATGTTTCGTCATTTATTGAGTACCATCCAGTATATTCCCCTAAATAAATCTGATCTCTTTCATAAAGTCGTTTCCATAAATATGAGGCGCCATCAATATGTCTTTCTTCAGTGGTCCTTATAAAATCATCATTTGATAAATTTAATGAGACAGTAAGATCTCTAAAGATTTGTGAGTTTTGATCACAAAGTTCTATAGGTTCTATTTTTTTTACATCAGCTGCTTTTTGAATTTTTAATCCATGTTCATCTGTCCCAGTTTGAAATCTAACATCATACCCTCTAAGACTCATAAATCTTGCAATAAAATCTGTAGCTACTGAAGTATATGCATGGCCTATATGAGGCTTGTCATTTACATAATAAATTGGTGTAGTTATATAGTATTTGTTAGACATTTTTCATTTTATAAAAAAGAGAAACTATAAGAGTGGTATAATCAAGATTTAATCTTTTAAAATAATTTCGATAAGTTTTAACAATTTCTGAGATTTTAAGCAAATTAAGAGCATCTTTTTCTTTTCCTTTTCTAGCCATAGATTTTACTTCGTAAGACGTAATAAGGTAGATATAATCAAAAAATATAGAAATATCATCATCTTTACTAAATTTTTTTGAAATAAAATTAGAATAATGTGTTGCAGTATTTGATTTGATTAACTTACGATCATTTAATAATTCTCTATAATGACTCTGAATTTCATATAGTTCATGATTTATAAAATTTCTTGAAAGACTCAAAGATCCGTTAGTTAGATTGAAGAGATCTCTATTAATGGAAATGTCACTGTTTAAATTTTTAAAAAAAATTTCTTCGTTTAATTTAGAAAAATTTAAAAAATAAGATCTTGATTTGATAGTTTGCAAAACTTTAGCTTTATTGTGATTTATGATTATGAAATGAGAATTTTTATTTGGCTCTTCTATTAATTTAAGTAGGGAATTACTGGCTTCTATAGAGAGATCGTCTATTGTTTTAATTATACATACTCTCTTTTGACCAATATCGTCTTTTGTTTGAAAAAACGTATGAACAGTAGATATATCATCTCTATAGATTTGATTTTTAAATCTTTTTTTATCTTCTAAATATATTTTTGTAATTATATATATAAACGGTGAACTTATATGATTTTCATTCGAGCAAATATTAAGAAAATCTTCAAATGTATGATCATTATTATTTTTAACAATTAATTCTGAAAAAGATATTGCAATATCTGATAAAAGTTCGATTTCCCCTCCCGATAAAATAATAGATTGAGGTAAATTGTTTTTGTATAGACTGAAAAGCTTTTCCTTTTGTTTAATATATACTTGATCTAAACTGCTCATACCCTTTTACTTTTCCCCAATATTTTCCATATATTTTCTGAAATTTTATTTTTATCCTGATCAGCATCAATAATTTTAATTCTACTTTTGTTTGTTTTGGCAATTTTCAAAAAAGAGGATCTTACTTTTCTATGAAAGCTTATATGCATATTCTCATACCTTAAATCATTGTTACCTTTTCTTTTTGATCTAGTTAGACCTGTCTGAGGATCAATATCAAGGAGAAATGTTACACTTGGCACTAGGTTGTTAATTAATATTTTATTTAGTGAATTTATCAATTTAAGGTCAACTTTTTTACCGTATCCCTGGTATGCCATGGTTGAGTCAATGTATCTATCACATAATACCCAATATCCCTTTTTTAGATTAGGCATAATGACCTTATCTATGTGGTCTTTACGCGCAGCAAAAAGAAGCATTGTCTCAACTGTACCAGACCATTTCTGGTTCTTATCTTTTACAATTAAATTTCTTATTTTTTCAGCGTCTTTCGTCCCTCCTGGCTCTCTAGTAATTATAACCTTTCTTTTTTTTGATAATTTTTTAGCAAGGAGTTTTATTTGAGTTGATTTACCAGACCCTTCTCCGCCCTCAAAAGATATGAAACGTGAATTAATCACCTATCAGACAAATAAATTAACAATAGATTGATAAATGTAGCTAAAAAATCTAGAAAAAATATTTGTCCTTTTTAGTTCATTTGTAGAATAAATATCAAAATACTCAGATGTCTCATTGGGTATGTTTACTTTTAATTGTCCAATTTTTGTCCCAGCGGCAACTGGGAAACTTATTTGACTGTCCAGTTCAATACTAAAATCCAAACTCTTATTTTTCGTTTTAGGGACTGTTAAAATTATATCTGACGAAGCACTAACTGAAGACAAGGACTCATTAGAACCGGGAATTTTTATTTGATCAATTTCTTGAGATTTTTTAAATAGCTCAATATTTTCATATTCTCTAAATGCCCAAGTAATAAGTCTTGACGAGCCTTGGGACCTTTTTTGCTGTGAGCTAAAACCATTTGTAACAGAGATTACTCTGCGATTTCCATCAATAGCAGATGCCGCAAGTCCGTATCCTGAAATTGATAGATGACCTGTTTTAAGTCCATCAACACCCATTTTTTTATATAATAATGGATTTCTATTTTTTTGCTTTATTCCAGACCATTCAAATTCAGTTTCAGCAAATAAATGATAATACTCTGGAAACTCATTGATTAAGTATTGAGATAAAATTGCAATATCATATACAGTTGAATAATTATCATTGCTATGCATACCTGTTGAGTTAGTAAAATTTGTATTTAACATACCAATTTCTTTAGCTTTAGATGTCATAATGATAGCAAAAGCTTCTTCAGATCCTGCAATATTTTCAGCAATAACTATGCAAGCATCATTTCCAGATTGAACAATAATTCCCCTTAATAAGTCTTCAACTCTTATTTCTTTATCTACTTCGACAAACATAGACGAGCCTTCTCGTTCTCTCCAAGCTTTTTCTGAAACAAGAAATTTATCATCTAAAGATAGAGTTCCGTTAGATAATTTTTCAAATACTATTAATGTTGTCATTATTTTTGTCATTGAGGCTGGATATGTTTTTTTATTCATTTCTTTTTCAAAGAGAACTTTACCAGTAGTTGCGTCAATAATTACAGCTGTTTCAGCTTCAGTATCTATAAATGACGCCTGTACAAAGGGAATAGGAATAAATATTAGGTAAAAAATTACTAATCTAAGTAAATGCATAGTATCTTTTTATATTAAAAATATTGATAAATCTTCATATTTTTTAAATGTGTCATCTTTGAGATCATTGATTAACTTATTCACGTCTTCATATGGCCCAATAAGTACTCTAAATATTTGCGTGCCCCCACTAGTTGTCATGTTATAGACTTTAGCTTTGAAATTTGATAACTCATCTAATAATATTTTTGCGTTTTCTAAAAATGAAAATGTTGCGACATTTAGATATATTTCATTGTATTGACGTTTCTCTATAGTCTGAATATCAGACACATTAGTAACTATTTCTGTATTAGGAATTCCAGCATCTATCACAACTACATCTGATATAGGTGCTTCTACCACCCTCTTCTCCTCTTCAAAAGTTTGTGTTTCAGATAGAATAAAACTTTCGTTTGTATTAATTAGTTCTATCTTCACTAACCCACCTTCGCTATTCAACTTCAACTCCTTAAAAACTCCTGATGATAAATTTATTATATGCGTAGATGAATATGCTCCTCTATTGTTGACTCTGACTTTTGTTGTTCTACCATTTTCTAAGTTTGTAACCAAAAGTATTGATGGCAATGGAAGTGATCTATGAGATCCAGAATGTACGTCATTATGAAAAAATTCCTTATTTGTTGTCAAGTCACCATTGTTTAATTCAATCTCAATTTCAGCAATTCCTAATTCTATAAACGATTTATAATCTCTCGGATAAAACCATTTACCATCAACTTGGTAGGGTTCTTCAATATACTTTTCTATTAAAGAGATATTTTTGTTCTTATTATTATCTTCAATTGCTAATGGAACGATATTAATAGCAGCGCATTGTGATAATAAAAGAATTAATAATAAAAAAATATATTTCATCAATGATATTCTATCATATCAGAAAGAGTGCCAACTGATATTCCAAAAAACAGCGATCTATTCCACTTCATGATGACTTTGAAATTTT
>CACANZ010000023.1 GCA_902533965.1 uncultured Pelagibacteraceae bacterium
GATAAGATTCTAAGCTTTCTTTTACAATTTGAACAACATCTTGTTGAACTTGATCTCCACCTAATTGTTGCTCCACTCTTATTAGTAAATTTTTACTAGATCCAAATTCTTGAACTTGGACATCCCCTAGTTCAAGAGTATTTAAGTTATCCCTCAAGCCAGAAATTTCTATTTCTTGAGATGTTTCGATTTCAATAAGTGTGCCGCCCTTAAAATCAATTCCAAAATTTAATCCATTTACAAAAAAAGCACCTATTGAAAGACATATCAATATTGCAGAAAGAATAAAGGTAATTACCCTTACTTTTAAAAAATTAATTTGTGTTCCAGAAATATTAAGCATTTTTACTTAGACCTACAAAATTTGGCTTTAATCTTTTCGCGTTTAATGAAATTAGTAACCTTGTGAAAGTAAATGCAGTGAAAACTGATGTAAAAATTCCAATGGCTAACGTAATAGAAAATCCTCTCACTGGTCCTGAAGCCATAAAAAATAATATTATTGCAGCAATCAATGTTGTGATATTTGCATCTAATATAGTTGATAAAGCTCTTTTATAACCGTTTTCAACAGCGTTCATCATATTTGATCCATTTCTAATTTCTTCTCTAACTCTCTCAAAAATCAGAACATTTGCATCTACGGCCATTCCAATTGTTAATATTATTCCAGCGATACCGGGTAGTGTTAGAGTTGCTTGAAACAAAGACAAAACACCAAGGACCATAAATAAATTTATAATTAAAGCTATATCTGCAAGCAGGCCAAAATATCTATAGACAAATATCATAAAAATAATCACAGCAATAAAACCAATTATTGCTGCAAATTGACCCGCTTCAATTGAGTCGGCACCAAGATCAGGTCCAACCGACCTTTCTTCTAAAATAATAAGTGGGGCTGGTAACGCGCCAGCTCTCAAAAGAATAGCAAGATCATTTGCTTCTTCTGAGTCAAAACCGCCAGAAATCTGACCAGAACCTCCCAAAATAGCTTCTCTTATTACTGGCGCACTAATTACTTTATTATCAAGCACAATCGCAAAAGGTTTGCCTACATTTTGCTGTGTAACCCTTC
Source organism: uncultured Pelagibacteraceae bacterium (assembly GCA_902533965.1). Taxonomy (GTDB): domain Bacteria; phylum Pseudomonadota; class Alphaproteobacteria; order Pelagibacterales; family AG-422-B15; genus CACNXQ01. The sequence continues at coordinate 1,079 of CACANZ010000023.1, forward strand.
CAAACTTTGTTGCACCTATACGATCAAATCTAAAAGATACTATAGGTTCATTTGTTTGAGGATCAAAACCAGGTTGCGCATCAACAAGATTTTCTCCTCCAACCATAATTCGCTTCTTTACAATATATTTAAACTCTTCATCTGCATCAGATGCCAAAATTTCTGAACCAATTGGTGCTTTTGAGGGATTAAATGGGTCAAAATTCACTGAGGTATCGACTAATTGAAAAGTAAGTTTGGCTGTTTGACCCAGCAAGGACTTTATACGATCTGGGTCATCAATACCTGGTAATTGAATTATTATCCTGGATGACCCTTGTCTTTGTATTGATGGTTCTCTTGTGCCCAGTTCATCTATTCTCCTTCGAACAATTTCTAACGATTGGGCGACCGCATTCGAAACAGATTGTTTTATAAATTCTTCAGTAAAATTAATCTGAATTGTATTTTCTTCTTGAGTAATAATTAAATTAGTTTGATCTCCCATTGCAAGAATATTTTGAGAGTTACTCATGGATAACTCGGAAATTTCTTTTTGAATTTCGCTATTAAAACCTTCCACAACAAATTTTAGGGATTCATTTGAAACCTTGAAATTACTATAATTAAGATTGTTTTTCTTTAAGACTCTTCGAACGTCTGCATTAAGGTTTTCTACTCTCTCTTTTATAATTTCTTCGGTATCAACCTCTAATAATAAATGTGAACCTCCTTGAAGATCCAAACCAAGATTAACTTGTTGCTTTGGGATAAAATTTGGAAAGCTATTTATTTGATCTTTTGAGAAAAAATTTGGTACAGCAAAAAATAGCGTAATTATAATTACAGAAAGAACAGAAAAAGTTTTGAGATTTGAGAAATAGAGCATTAGTTATTTTACTATGAATTACTAACTTTCTCTACTTCAGCAATAGTTGATTTAATTATAACAACATTTACTCCAGAGGATATTTCTACCTCTACATCAGTATCGCCAATGACTTTATTTATCTTTCCGCGGATACCACCAGAAGTGACAATTTTATCTCCGCGCTGAACAGCTGCAACCATTTCTTTATGCTCCTTTGCTCTTCTTTGCTGAGGTCTTATTAGCAAAAAATAGAAGATTGCAAAAATTAAAAATAATGGCATTAATTGTATCAGCATTTGTTCCATGGTTCGCTCCTTTTTAAATTTCAACGGCAATATACATATTTAGCCAACGATTTTGAACTAAATAATTAGTTTAGGTTTAATTTTAAACCTTTTTTTAAGACTTCAAGGCTCTTGTGGTGGGTTAAATCAAGATGAAGGGGTGTGACTGAAATGTGCTTATTGGCTATAGCCTCAACATCACTCATGTATCCTTCGATAACTTCATTTATTGGAGCAATAGTTAGTTTGGCATTGTCTTCAAGCCTCCTTCTTAAGCCAAACCTAAACTTTGACTTCTCAACCTCTCTAATAATCAAATCATCCGATTCTCTGTTACCTTGTGTCGTGATTTGAATGCTTTCTACCAGATCTGCTGAACAATAGGGGAAATTTATATTCATAAAAACATTCTTGCCCCATCCATTTTTTGTTAAATCAACAAGTAAATCTTTCAAATAAGTTTTTGAAGAATCCCAAGATATTTGATTTTTTTTGCCAGCTTCATAATTTTGACTGATTGCAATTGATGGAATTCGTCTAATTAAGCCTTCCATTGCTGCAGCAATTGTACCTGAATATGTAACATCCTCTCCAACATTGCAGCCACTATTGATACCTGACAAAATTAAATCTGGTCTTTTATCTTTTAAAACATTGCTTATACCAATTGCAACACAATCGCTAGGAGTACCATTAACTGAAAATGTCTTCTCTTCGTACTTTTTAAGTGTCAATTCGTTTTGAAAAGACAAAGCATGTGATGCACCACTTTTTTCATGTTCAGGTGCAACGACCCAGACATCATTTGAAAATTCATTAGCAATAGCTCTTAGTATTTTAATACCCTCTGCAGATATTCCATCATCATTTGTAATCAATATCCTCGCTTCATTAAGATTAATAATTGACATATAGATGAATTAATTTGAAATTTGATTTATTCCACCCATGTATGGAATAAGAGCATCTGGCACCTGAATAGTCCCATCTTCGTTTTGATAATTTTCAAGAATAGATATTAAGGTTCGTCCTACGGCTAAACCTGATCCATTTAATGTATGCAAAAATTTAGTTTCTTTACCTTCTTTGTAACGAGAGTTCATTCTTCTTGCTTGAAAATCTCCACAATTAGAGCAACTAGATATTTCTCTGTATGCTTTTTGACCAGGCAACCATACTTCAATATCATATGTTTTTTGTGCAGCAAAACCCATATCCTCAGAAGACAATATGACAACTCTATAATGAAGATTTAATCTTTTTAAAACTTCCTCTGCACAACTTAACATTCTTTCATGTTCATCCTTAGATTGACTTTCTGATGTTAAACTAACAAGCTCAACTTTATAAAATTGATGTTGTCTCATAATACCTCTTGTATCTTTCCCTGCTGCACCAGCTTCAGATCTGAAACATGGCGTATGAGATACATATCGTTTAGGTAAATCTAAAATATCAATAATTGACTCTCTAGTCATATTACTAAGAGGAACCTCGGCCGTTGGTATAAGCCAATAGTCATCGGTTGTTTTAAATAAATCATCTTTAAACTTAGGAAGCTGTCCCACACCATAAACTGATTGGTCTTTAACAAGTATAGGAACATTCATCTCTGTGTATCCAAATTCATTTGTATGAAGATCTAACATAAAATTAGATATTGCTCTTTCCATTCTAGCAATCAAGCCACTTTGTACAACAAACCTCGCTCCAGAGATTTTTGTGGCTTTTTCAAAACTCATCATATTTAAGTTTTCGCCTAATTCATCGTGTTCTTTTGGAGTAAAAGTAAATTCTTTTTTGTTGCCTTCCAGCTTAATTTCTTTATTTAAACTTTCATCTCCAACTGGCACATCATCTGCTGGATTATTAGGTAAAGAAGATAAAACAGTATTGAGTTCTTCTTGTTTTTCTCTTTGACTATTCTCTAACTCCTGCATTTTATCTTTTAAACTTGTAACTTCGGCCTTTAACTTAGCGGCTTCATCATTTTTTTCTTTAGCCGCATATTCTCCTATGAGCTTTGACTTGGCGTTTCTCTCTTCTTGAATAACTTGAAGCTCACCAATAATTTCTCTGTTCTTTTCATCTAATTCAATTATCTGATTTGAAACTGGCGGATGTTTTCTTTTGGCTAATAACTTATCTAAATCTGAGGGATTCTCCCTTATTTTCTTAATGTCATGCATGTTTTACTCGGATTTAGGTTTTTTTCCTTCGATAAATTTTACAGCAAATATTGAAATTTCATACAGCAATAATATTGGTATTCCAAGCCCTATTTGGGAGATCGGGTCAGGTGGTGTTAAAATAGCTGCTACTGCAAAAACTCCTACAATCACATACTTTCTATTTTTTCTTAATCCTTCAGAACTGACAAAACCTACTCTTGCTAATAATGTCAAAAGAACTGGTAGTTGAAAACTGATACCGAATGCAAATATTAGACGCATAATTAAGCTTAAATACTCATTTACCTTAGCTTCTAATTGGATTGGTAATGTACCTTGGCCACCAATCGATTCGAAAGATAGAAAGAATTTGATGGCAAGTGGCATAATAAAATAATAAACCAATGCCGCTCCTAACAAGAATAATATTGGCGTTGCAATTAAATATGGAATAACAACAGTTTTCTCATTGCGATAAAGACCAGGTGCAACAAAAATCCAAATTTGTATCAGTATAAATGGAAGAGAAACAAAAATAGAGGCAAATAGTGCTACTTTTAAATAAGTAAAAAAGGTTTCGTGTAAAGCAGTAAATATAAGCCTTCTGCCAGATTCACCCTGTACAGCATCGGCATATGGTTGAACTAAAAAGTTATAAATTGTGTCTGCAAAGATATATGCAACAACAAACATAACAGTAATCAAAATTAGTGATTTAATAAGTCTGCTTCTTAGTTCTACAAGATGTTGAATTAAAGGTTGCTTTCCTTCATCAAGTGTTTCATTTGTATCACTCATTTTCTTTTTTCTGATTTTCTGACTGAATGATATTTTTATTTATTGAGTCACGCATCTCGTCTGTAAAGTTTTTGGGATTTGTATTTTCAACTTTAGACTTAATATCATCTACACCTGTTTCTTTTGCTATTTCATTGATACTAGATCTAAATTCTCTTGAGAAGTTTCTAATTTTACCCCACCACCTGCCAAAAGTTCTTAATACTGCCGGCAAATCTTTCGGTCCAACAAAAATGATAATTAATGCTGCAATGACAAGATACTCTACTCCTCCGATACCAGGTAACATAACAATTACTTAAGGTTAATCTTTGGAGTCTTCGTCTGATTTATTTATTGACTTTGGTTCATCATCGTCGTTGATGCCTTTTTTAAAACTTTTTACACCTTTAGCTACGTCACCCATTAATTCAGATATTTTTCCTCTACCGAAAAGTATAACAAGAAGCGCTACAACGATTAATATTTGCCAAAAACTAATACCCATTTGTTCCTCAATTATTTCTAATAATATATATATATTAATACCTTATTAGTAAAAGTTAAAAATTACCATCAAATAAAAGGTAATTAAATAAGGTTTTTTTGAGATGCGGTTGAACTTATAGAGATGACATCTTCAGGTTTGCCGTTTTGAATAAAATTACCATCTTTCATGATTAAAACTCTATCAGACATTGCTAGCGCGTCCTCAGTATCGTGAGAAACAATGATAGTTGTAGTGAGGTTATCACGAAGAATTTTATTTGTTTCAGATCTCAATCTTACTTTTAATTCCTTATCCAAAGCTCCAAAAGGTTCATCCATTAACAAAATTTTTGGATTTGGCGCCATAGCTCTTGCCAATGCAACCCTTTGTTGTTCACCACTTGATATTTCGTGTGGATAGTTTTTTGCATATCTCTCAACACTAAATAACTTTAATAAACTCATAGCTCTCTCGGTATTATTTTTATTCGTACCTTTTATTCCAAATTTTACATTATTCACAATCGAGAGGTGTGGGAACAATGCTCTTTCCTGAACAACCAATCCAATATTTCGTTCCTCGGTATTTACATGATTTAAATGCCCAGAAACAAGTTCATTATCTATCGATACTGTTCCTGCTGATTGTTCTTCTAGACCTGCAATGATTCTTAGTAATGTAGTTTTGCCACATCCAGATGGCCCTAAGATTGTAATTATCTCGCCTCGATTTACTTGTAGAGAAATATCTTTTAAAACTTCATTATCTCTTGTGAAGCTATGTTTTATATTTTTTAGTTCAAGAATTATATCCATTATTAGTCTCTTGATGCAGGTCTAGAACTTCTGATCATTCTAGTCAATATTATTATTGGAATAAGCCCTACCATAACTATTGCAATAGAAGGTGCAGCAGCATCGTACATTCTTTCTTCTGCTGCATATATATAAGTATATACAGCTAATGTATCAAAATTAAATGGCCTCAAAATAAGCGTTGCGGGAAGTTCTTTTATGACTTCTGAAACTACCAATAACATGCTTGTTAGAAAACTAGTTTTTAATAATGGCAAATGAACTGATGATAAAAGAGACCAGCCTGATGTTTTAAGTGTTTTTGCTACATCATCAATTCTCATATTTATACGCTGATATCCAGCTTCAATCGTAGAACTTGAGAGCGCATAGGATTTTATTATATAAGCTAAAACTAATCCAACTAGACTACCTGTAAGCACAAAATCAAAATAATTATCTCCCATGTTTCTGTCTAAAAATGTGAGTAGCTGCATAACGCCAATTGCAAGTATCAAACCTGGCACGGCATAACCAACAGTCAAAAAGGAACTCATAAACTTCAGATAGTTATTTTTTTTATATCTAATTGAGAAATTTATAAGAACAGCTAATAAACTGCATAAGAAGGCTGCTATTATTGCTAAGTAAAATGTATTCCATGCAGTCGTAAGAAACTTATCATTAAAAAAATCTAACTTGTAATTAAATGCCCAGTACCCAAGTTCCATCACAGGCAATAAAAAACCAACAAAGATTGGAACGAAACAAATTAACATTGCTAAAATATTTGAACTACCTTTCAGCCTAGTTAAATAAAGCGGCTTAAAGACTGAGCTAGCATTTGAATATCTAGCATTTTTTCGAGAGTAACGTTCAGATATAATTAATAGAATTGCAAATATGAGTAACAATGAAGCTAACTGCTTTGCGGTTTCAATATCATACATGCCGTACCATGTTCTAAATATTCCAGTTGTAAAAGTTGAAATGGCAAAGTGATCAACTGCTCCGAAATCAGATAAAGTTTCCATGATTACGAGCATGAGGCCCCCAATAATTGCTGGTCTAATCATTGGAACAGCTAATTTATAGAATACTTCTAGTTTACCAAGTCCAAGAGTTCTACCCGCTTCAAGAATTGATCTAGATTGATTTATAAAAGCCATTCTGCTCACAAGATATACATATGGATATAGAGTGAAGGAAAATACTACAATCGCTCCAGGAACATTTCTTACTTTAGGAAAAAAAATAAAATCTGCACCGAGTCCAAAAAGATCCCTTATTAAATTATTCGCAGTACCAAAGGTATCGAATAAACCAGTGAAAGTGTAGGCAAGTATATATGGAGGTACAGCAAGTGGTAAAATTAACGCCCATTCAAAAATATTTTTTCCTGTAAAATTATAGTTGGTTACCAACCAGGCAGTGCCGACACCAATTATGGCAACCATAATTGAGACGCCAATAACTAAATAAAATGAATTTTCTATATAACCAATCAGTACGTAATTGTACAAGTGTGTCCAGTTATCAGAGAAATCACCAGCAAGACTGAATAGCACAATAAATACTGGAGCAATAAAAATTGCAAATGTTGCAACTGGTGTTATTTGCCAAAAATCTAACTTCATAAATAATTGCTGTTTCCTATACTATTTATCCAATAAACTCTAATATAACCTTAATTTTAGTTGAGGCAATTTGACCTTGGATACTAATGAGAAGAAAAGACGGTGACCAAATTACCTCAATCTGGTTGACATTAAATTATTGCCAACCAACTCTAT
>CACANZ010000024.1 GCA_902533965.1 uncultured Pelagibacteraceae bacterium
CCAATAGCTCACAATGAGGGAAATTACTTTGCTAACAGTGATCAAATAAAAGAAATTGAAGACAACGATCAAATTGCATTTCAATACTGTGACGAAAACGGAGATATCAATATGCATTCAAATCCAAATGGTTCAATAAATAATATTGCTGGGGTGTTCAACAAAAGCAAAAATGTACTAGGTATGATGCCTCACCCCGAAAGAGCAGCTGAAAGCATTCATGGATGTAGTGATGGAAGAAATATTTTTGAAAGTCTTCTAAGTTAATGGCCTCATCCAATTGGCATTTTGATACAGAACAATCACTTGTAGAAAGTCACGGTCTTAAACTTGACGAGTTTGAAAAAATTGTTGAGGGCCTTGGGCGTGAGCCAAATCTTACTGAACTTGGAATATTTAGTGCAATGTGGAATGAACATTGCTCCTATAAATCGTCTAAATATTGGCTAAAAAAATTACCAACCTCAGGGGAACGAGTTATCCAAGGACCAGGTGAAAACGCAGGTGTTATTGATATCGATGATGGAGATGTTGCTGTTTTCAAAATGGAAAGTCATAATCATCCTTCATTTCTAGAGCCTTACCAAGGAGCTGCAACTGGTGTAGGTGGTATTTTAAGAGATGTTTTTACAATGGGCGCTAGACCTGTAGCAAATATGAATGCACTTAGATTTGGGGATCCCAATCATCCAAAAACAAAGCATTTAGTCTCAGGCGTTGTCGGTGGCATTGGAGGTTATGGAAATTGTATTGGAATTCCAACTGTTGGAGGTGAAGTAAACTTTCATCCATCCTACAACGGCAATATATTGGTTAATGCGATGACGGTTGGCATCGCAAAAAAAGATAAAATTTTCTATTCAGCGGCTGCAGGAATAGGGAATCCAGTAGTGTATGTTGGTTCAAAAACAGGTAGAGATGGTATTCATGGTGCAACTATGGCATCAGCAGAATTTGATGATGACTCTGAAGAAAAAAAACCCACTGTTCAAGTTGGTGATCCTTTTACTGAAAAATTATTACTAGAGGCTTGTCTAGAACTTATGAAAGAGGATGCAATTATAGCAATTCAAGATATGGGAGCTGCAGGTTTAACTTCATCATCAATTGAGATGGCATCCAAAGGAAATGTAGGGATTGATATAAATTTATCTAAGGTTCCAATACGAGCGGCTAACATGACTGCCTACGAACTCATGCTTTCAGAGAGTCAGGAAAGAATGTTAATGGTTATTCAGCCCAAAAAAGAGGAACTTGCCCGAAGCATTTTTAAAAAATGGGATCTTGAATTTGAAGTGATTGGTGAAGTTACAGATACAAAAAAATTAATATTGCATATGGATGGTGAAGAGCAGGCAAGTATACCAATTAATATTTTGGTAGAGGATGCACCAGAGTATCAGCGAGATTATATTGTCAATGACCCTTCTCCCCTAATTAGTTTTGAAAGTAAGGATTTTAAAGATAAAGATATCTTAGGCGATTTATTAAAAATGATCAGCCATCCAAATTTATGCAGCAGAAAATGGATATGGGAACAATATGATCACATGGTTATGGCAGATACAGTTGTACGACCTGGTTCTGATGCAGCTGTTATCAGAGTGCATGGAACTAACAAAGGAATAGCGATCAGTACAGACTGTTCACCCACATACTGCAGACACAATTCCTATGAAGGAGGAAAGCATGCGGTTGTTGAAACTTGGCGTAATATTGTTGCATCCGGAGCTGAGCCAATTGCAATTACAGATTGTATGAATTTTGGAAATCCTGAAAAGCCAGAAATCATGGGACAATTTGTAGAATGCATTCGTGGCATGGGAGATGCTTGCAGTAAGCTTAATTACCCTGTCATTTCAGGAAATGTATCACTCTATAATGAAACTAACGGTGAAGGGATTTATCCTACTCCCGCTATTGGTGGAGTTGGACTAATTAGAGATTTATCTAATACAATGACAATAGATCTTAAAAATGAGGGTAATGTTTTATGCCTCATTGGGGAAAGCAACAATCATTTAGGCAATAGTCATTATCTCTCAATCATACAAAGTAGAGAAGACGGCGGTACCCCGTCAATTAATTTGGATGATGAATTAAAAAATGGAAAATTCATTCTAGATTGCATTGCTAAGAAATTACTAAAATCTGTTCATGATGTTGGTGAAGGTGGTGTTCTTGTTGCAATTGCTGAAATGTGCATCTCAGGTAAGCAAGGTATAAAAATTGATATAACAAAAGATTTTCTTCACGGATTCTTTTTTGGAGAGGATCAAGCTAGGTACCTGGTTGAGGTCTCACAAAATAAACTTCAACAACTAGAAATTGACGCAAGCAAGAGTGCTGTCAAAATAGAAAGAATTGGAGAAATTGGTGGAACATCTATCTCAATCAATTCAATTGGAGAGGTTGAATTATCAAGCTTAATTGACCACCATACAAAATGGTTCAATGAATTTTGACCTAAAGGGCTCAAAATTATTATTGAATAATTATAAAAAGCAGTTAATTCTTCATTAATGACTGATAATGTGCAAGATGAAATAAAAAACATTGTTGATCAAAACGATGTAGTTCTCTTTATGAAAGGGACAAAGGATCGGCCTCAATGTGGTTTTTCGAATGCTGTTGTAAATACTCTTTCTTTTATGAACATAAATTATAAAGATGTAAATATTTTGGAAAGTGACGAACTAAGACAAGGCATTAAAGATTTCACTAACTGGCCTACAATTCCACAACTTTATATTAAGGGAGAGTTTATTGGAGGATGCGATATTATTTTAGACATGCATAAAAGTGGGGAGTTAGCATCAGTTTTTGATACAAAAGGTATTACGCACGATTAGTCTATTGAAATAAGATATTCGACTGCTCTATTAAATACAATCTTTCCTCGCACAATTAAACTTTCATGCCATTTCCTACTGTCTGGATTAAATGTACGTAATAAATTATTTCTACTCCAATGTTTCATAATATCCAGCGGATCATTGAGTTTATTATTTTGTGTCCATCTATTTTCAGCTCTTAAATTTTTAAAAACTGTTACAGGTCCATAAGTTCCAAATTCTTGTGTAATTGTAAGCCACTTAATTGATGGAAATTCAGCTGAAATTCCAGAGTGAATGTCGCCTGTTACGTGATAGCCCACCCCCTTATTTGGATCCAACGGTGCTATATGACTTCCATATAAATTTTGCAGCAATTCATAATCAGCTTCACTAATTTGGTCTGAAATTAAAATAGTATCGTAACCAGATTTACCAAGACCGGTGTGCAAATCGATACCAAATATCATTTGAGTTTCTTTTAAGTTACTTCTTAACCAGTCAATTAATAATTTGGGACCTTTTTGGAGTTTATCACCTCCATACTGCATGCTGGATGGCCTTGTGTACTGACCTTGAGCAAACCATTGCTTGAAATTAGTGAAACCATATTTCAAAATTAATTTTATTCCATCTACATAAAAGGATAATTCAAATTTTTTTGGTATTGTGTTTGGATTCAAAAATTTATCTATTTTTTTGTAGCCATCGGGCTCACCGCTATGCGTGTTAATAAAATTTCTATTCATATCGACATTGTTTTCATTGACTCTTCGGTGCCAAGCCATACCAAAAGGATTAATGATATGTACAAAGATTATGCAATAATCCTCAATTAGCTTTTGATTTTTTAACATATCAATGACTGAAAGTTGTATAGCTGAACCGGCAAAACCCTCAACGCCGTGTATACCAGAGGTATATAACAATAATTTATTACTTGTTAAAGATCCAAGAACTGCGATATCTATTGTGAGATCCTCTCCATCTGGACCTACTAAATCTAATGATAAGCTATCACGTTGAACTTGATGACCCAGTGACTCTAGTTGATTAACAGATTCATGAAATCGTTTCTTAGCTTCAGTATAAGATTTGGAAAACCAGTGCGATGCACTCATTTTAATATTATCGAGAATAATACTCGATAACTAGTTTCGGATCCATTTGAGTTGCATATGGAACTTCAGCAAACTGAGGTGTTCTTACAAAAGTTGAAGAACATTTTTTTTCATCAACTGTGATGTATCCTGGGATGTCTCTTTCCTGGCTTTTCATTGACTCAACTACTAATGCCATCTCTTTAGATTTATCTTTGACTTCGACAACATCACCTTCTTTAAGAAGACAGCTTGCAATATTAACTCTTTTTCCATTAACTTTGACATGCCCATGATTAATAAATTGTCTAGCAGCAAATACAGTTGGTACAAACTTTGATCGATAAACAATAGTATCAAGTCTGCGTTCTAAAATAGCAATTAAGTTTTCACCTGAGTCACCTTTTTGTCTAATAGCCTCTTTATAACAATTACGGAATTGTCTTTCGTTGAGGTTTCCATAATAACCTTTTAACTTTTGCTTAGCATTTAACTGAACACCATAATCAGACAATTTACCTGTATGCTTTTGTCCATGCTGGCCGGGTCTGTATTTTCTTAAGTTGAATGGGCTTTTTGGTCTGCCCCATAGGTTAACACTCAGACGTCTGTCTATTTTATGTTTTTGTGCAACTCTTTTTGTCATATTTGATGATCCGTGGTTTATACTGGTTTCCTCGCCAATGTCAAACCTGAAAGCTAAATTTCCTTAGTTTTTCTGTATTCTGTAAGCACTGTCACAACCCCTCTAAGTGTTGCTATCTCACGTTCACTGAGATCAGCACGATGAAAGATATTTCTTAGGTTTTGCTTCATTTTTGACATTTTTTCTTCAGGTTTAAAAAAACCTCTAGATTCAAGCTCTTCTTCTAAATGATCAAAAAAATACATTAGATCATTCTGACTTCCATGAGGCTCAGAATTCTTATCAACTAACTGCTCCGTTTTAAATACTTGAGAAAATAATGAATAACAAAATACATTGACTGCATGAGATAAATTAAGAGATGAAAAATTTTCATGCGTATCAATAGTCACACATTTTGTTATAAGTGACAAATGGTCGTTTGTAAGTCCTGAAGCTTCGCCACCAAAAACAACACCGATACTATCATTAATTTTTTGTTCTTTTATTTCACTGATAATTTTAGAATTGTCACTAAATTGTTTACTCATATCTCTTAAACGTGCCGTGTAGCCAATTGAATAATTGTAGTCACTCAATGCCTCTCGAAGAGAGCTATATACTTTGATATTTTCAACTATGTTCTTAGCATCTACAGCTACAGCAAGTGCTTTTTCTGATGGCCATTCGAGTTTAGGTGATACCAGTTTTAAATTAGTGAAACCAAAATTGTACATAGTGCGAGCAACAAGACCGACATTTTCAGGTAATTGAGTATCAACAAGAATAATTGAAATTTTATCAAAATTCATTTGAATTTAAACTTTTACTTGTTCTTTCATTAATTTAAATTCAACACTATCAATTAGTGCTCTAAAAGATGCTTCAATAATATTTTCTGAAACACCTATTGTGTACCAACTTTTCTTATTTGCATCAGAACTTTCAATTGAAACTCTAGTTATCGCATCGGTACCCGTATTGAGAATTCGAACCTTATAATCAATTAATGATAAATCGTTAATGTACTCAGCATAACGGCTTGTCTTAAAATTGTTTCGAAGAGCATTATCCAATGCATTGACTGGACCAACTCCTTTACCGGTACCAATAATTTCATCATTATCAATTTTTAATTTCACAGATGCTTCTGACATGGTCTGCCCCTCTTCACCTGAATTTTGTACATTCACATTAAAACTAATTACTTCAAAATATTCTGGCATTTTGCCAAGTACTTTATTAACAAGAATTTCAAAAGAAGCATCGGCACCATCGTAAGAGTACCCATTAAATTCTCTTTCTTTTACTCGATCTAAGATTTTTTGAATTGTCTTATCGTCTTCATTGACTTCTATTCCTGCTGATTTTAACTTTGATAAAATATTAGATTTTCCTGATTGTTCAGAGATGATAATTTGCCTTTGATTGCCCACAAGTTCAGGATTGATGTGTTCGTAAGTCTTTGGATCTTTATTGACCGCAGAAACATGTAATCCACCCTTATGTGCAAAAGCAGAAGAGCCAACGTAAGGTGCTGTTCGATTTGGGACTCTGTTTAAGATTTCATCAAGGAGCCTTGAAAGCTCAGTTAAAAGATTAAGTTGATGTTTATTAATTGATAAGTCAAATTTGTTTTCAAATTCATTTTTAAAAGCAAATGTTGGTAATAGTGAAATTAGATTAGCATTTCCACATCTTTCACCTAAACCATTTATCGTGCCCTGAACCTGTCTTGCACCTGCTCGTACAGCTGCAAGAGTATTGGCGACTGCATTACCTGTGTCATTATGTGCATGAATTCCAAGATGATCTCCTGAAACTTCTTTAGAAACTTTTGATACGATATCTTCAACTTCATGCGGAAGAGTTCCTCCATTCGTATCACAAAGAACAAGCCACCGTGCACCATTTGACTTTGCAGCTTTAAGACATTCAATAGCATAATTTGGATTAGATTTGTAACCATCAAAAAAATGTTCAGCATCAAAATGTACTTCTTTTTTCGTTTTTGCTAAAAATTTTACTGACTCTCCAATATTTTCTAAATTTTCCTCATTAGTAATTCCAAGTGCAAGATCAACATGGAAATCCCAAGATTTTCCAACAACACATGCTGAAGGTGCATTAATATTTATTATTGCAGCCAAACCAGGATCATTTTCTGCGCTGCGACCAGATTTTTTAGTCATGCCAAACGCAGTAAACATTGAGTTTTTAAATTTTAAATCCTCATTAAAAAACTTAGTATCAGTTGAGTTTGCGCCTGGCCATCCACCCTCAATATAGTCAACACCAAGCTCATCTAATTTTTTTGCGAGAAGTTTTTTTTCATCAACATTAAAATCAACACCGTAAGTTTGAGCTCCGTCTCTAAGAGTCGTATCAAATATGT
>CACANZ010000025.1 GCA_902533965.1 uncultured Pelagibacteraceae bacterium
ATTTTAAGCCAACGATATCTCTCACCAATGTTAATATGATTTCTGAGTATGGTAAAAGCGCAATATTTAACCAAAACTCTTTGAACCTTCACAACAATGACCAAACAATTAACCTGGGTCTTGGACATAGAACTCTTCTTAATGATGACAAAGTATTATTTGGATTGAATGTATTCTTTGATTATTCATTTGATGACTCACATCAGAGAAATGGAGCAGGCTTAGAAGTTATAAGCAGTGTATTCGACTTGAGATCCAATATCTATGACGCTACTTCTGGTATTGAAACAGTTTCAACAGGTAAAGATGAAGAGGCAATGGACGGATGGGATTTGCGTCTTGATTATCATTTACCAATTAAAGCAAATGCAAGAATATTTGCAGGATTATTTGAATTTGAAAATGCGGCTGGTTCCTATGAATTAGAAGGAGAGAAGTACGGTCTAAATGTAATCGGTAACAACCTCGATTTAGAAATTGGATATATCGATGACAATAAAACTGGTGATGGCACATTTGCTAATATTTCATATGTTATCCCTTTAAACGAAGATACTAAACCCTTTAATCATACATACGGTTACTTAAATTATGTTTCAGTTGAGGATAGAGTGTACGAGCCTGTTAAAAGAGAAAATAAAATCAGAGTAACCAAAACTAGTTTAAACGTAACAGCAAGTGGTTTTTAAGAATATGAAAAGAAATATTTATATCTTCTCAATAATATTTGGATTTTTTGTTATTTTGATTTCAATTAACAAATCATCAGCTAGTTGCACCATAACAGGTGGTGTAATTGATAACGGTTTCTTAACTGATGCTGGAAACGATTTTAGCTGTTTTACTGCTCCCGATCTTTATGAAATCGTCGCTTATGAAATGTACTTGTGTTCTAGCGCTCCAACTGCACCAAATGTCACAACAGCTGCTGATCTTACAAATTGCACTAAAGTCTGGGAGAATACATCAGGAAATACGATTAGTATTACACAGGGAGGTTCATTTAATATGTCAGGGTCTATCTCAAGACCTGCTAATGGAACTTATACACATGGGGTGATGTTGTTAAATAATACTTTCGGAATTACTTTATCAGCCCAGTTTAGTGCATCGATGACAGGTTCTGATGGTACTACCGGCGCTTATTGTGCATCAAAAGAAGTTGATACCACTTTTAGAGCTCAACCTGAAGGAGGAAGTATTATTCCTTCTGGAGGAACTTCTACATGTGCGGACTCCGCACCCACAGCCGGAAAAACAACAGAAACATTACTTACTTTTGACTTTAGTTCGTTCAATGCAACAGCTGTAGCTAATAACATTAATGGAACTAATTCTGATGTTACAGGATATTTGATTGACAGTGATAGTAAGTTAGCTAGTGAAGGCAGTGACGTTAATCAATTATTAGGTGTAGTCTCATTCGATCCATCGATTACATTCACAGATACTACAACCAATCTTGATATGTCAATGAATGTAGGTGAAGGAATGACACTTGCAAACAACGGTTCTAACCAATTATTTATTGGAAGTGGTCCATTTCAATCTTTGATATCAGTTGATTAAAACTTGAATTGCTCGTTTAAAATTCTTTCATCGAATGAGTGATCCTCATCAAAAAGAAGTTCTACAACTTGATCTTTACTTTGATGTACTTCAACCGAATTGATATCTCTAAACTCGGTACTATCTGCGACAACACTTACGGGTCTTTTCTTACTTTCAATAATCTCAAATTTCACATTTGACTCATTATTGAGTATAGCACCTTTCCATCTTCTAGGTCTAAAAGCGCTTATAGGAGTTAACGCAAGAACATCTGCATTAATTGGTAGTATTGGACCGTGAGCAGATAAATTGTAAGCCGTACTTCCAGATGGAGTAGAAATCAATACACCATCACAAATTAATTCCTCTAATCTTATTTTACCATCAACAGAAATTTTTATTTTTGATGCTTGATGTGTTTCTCTAAGCAATGAGACTTCGTTAATGGCTATCGCTTCATGTATTGAGCCATCGACACTCAACGCTTTCATCATCAACGGAGAAATTTTAATTGATTGAGATTGGTTAATTCTGTTTATCAAATCATTTTGATTTGACGAGTTCATTAAAAATCCAACACTACCATAATTTAATCCAAAGATAGGCAACTTTTCATTCATATGAGATTTTATAGCCTCAAGCATAAATCCATCGCCACCTAAGACCACTATTACATCAGCTTTATCGAAGTCATTCTTGCCAAACTTATCTTCTAAAATCTTTTTCTGAGAACTTGCCTCATCACTGCTAGAAGCCAAAAAAACTGGTTTGCTTAAATTCATTGTTTTTTACCTACAAAAAAGTATTCCTTTATCCTAAAATCTTCTCTAATTGAACATAATTAATTATTTATTCTTATTCTTATGTCTTTAGATGGGTATTTACTGTCAATAGATCAAGGCACAACCAGTTCACGGGCCTTAATTTTAGATATTGATGGAAATATCATTAGCCAAAAAAACTATGAATTTAAACAGTATTTCCCAAATGATGGTTGGGTTGAACATGATCCAATAGAAATTTTAAAGACAACACTAGACGCTATTAATTTTGTAATTAAAGAAATAAATATTAGCCCAAAAGATCTCAATATTGCAGGTATTACAAATCAGAGAGAGACGGTTGTTGCATGGAATAAATTAACAGGAAAGCCAGTTTACAATGCCATTGTGTGGCAGGACAGACGAACAGAAAACTTTTGTGAGATGTTAAGACAGGAGAACTTAACAAAACTTATAAAATCAAAAACTGGGCTCATAATTGATCCTTACTTTTCAGCAACAAAAATTAAATGGATTATCGAAAATATTGAAGAAGCTAAAAACGTAATGAATGAAAATAATCTGTTGGTCGGAACTATTGACTCATGGCTTATCTGGAATTTTACAAAAGGCGAATGCCATTACACCGATGTTACAAACGCATCCAGAACGATGCTCTATAATATAAATGAAGATTGTTGGGATGATGAATTATTAAATATTTTTAATATAAACAAAAATATTTTGCCTGATGTAAAAAATTGCGTTGATGATTTTGGAGCAATAGATTCTAGTTTCTTTGGAGAAAAAATTTCAATAGGTGGTGTAGCCGGTGATCAACAGGCAGCAACTATTGGACAGGCTTGTTTCAAAGAAGGAATGGTTAAATCAACTTACGGCACAGGTTGTTTTTTATTAATGAATACTGGAAATAATTTCATAGAGTCTGAGTCCAATTTATTGTCCACTACCGCTTATAATATATTAAATAAAAAAGATTTTGCTTTAGAGGGTAGCATATTCAATGCAGGTACTGTTGTTCAATGGATGCGTGATGAAATGAATTTCATTAATGATGCAAGCAAGGTTGAAGAGCTCGCAAATAATAGCACTAACGAAATACAATTCATTCCTGCTTTTACTGGTTTAGGTGCTCCTTATTGGAACTCTGATGTAAGAGGTCAAATTACAGGAATCACTCGAGATACTTCTAAGGCTGATATTGCTATGGCTGCATTAAAATCAATATGTTATCAAACAAGAGATCTTATTGAGTGCCTGCTTAAAGATACAGAACTAAAGAGCAATGATTTTACTATTCGAGTTGATGGAGGCATGTCTAAAAATAATCTTATGATGCAATTACTATCGGATATCACTCAAATAAGAATTGAAAGGCCCTTGAGTCAAGAGACGACTGCTATGGGTGCTGCATACTTAGCTGGAATGAAATCTGGCGTTTACAAAGATGTTGCAGAGGTCGAGAAATTGTGGAAGACTGACCGCAAATTTGAACCTTCTATTTCGTTGGACGAGGCTGATCAACAATATGATAGATGGTTAAAAACTGTAAAAGGACTGATTAATAATGGTTGATGTAAAAAACAATGTCTCTAAAGAGGAATGGGAAACAAGACAAGACTTAGCGGCTTTTTATAGAACAATTCCATATTTTGGTTGGGATGATTTAATTTTTACGCACATCTCTGCAAAAGTTCCTGGTGCTGATGATGAGTTTTTAATTAATCCATACGGATTTTTATTTGATGAAATAACTGCCTCAAACTTAGTGAAAGTTAACTTAAAGGGGAAAATACTTAGTGATACAAATAATTTTATAAATCCTGCAGGATTTACAATTCACAGTGCAATACATGAATCAAGAGATGATGCGCATTGTATTGTTCATCTTCACTCAAATGACGGCGTGGCTGTGGCATCTCTAAAAGATGGTTTGTTGCCTCTATCACAAACAGGTATGTTAGTTAGAAGTCAAATTGCATACCACGATTATGAGGGAGTTGCACTTTTTGAAGAAGAAAAAGAAAGATTAGTAAAGGATCTTGGTGATGCGCGTTTAATGATACTCAGAAATCATGGAACATTAGCTTTAGGTAAAAATGTTGCAGAAGCATTCACTAATATATATTTCTTAGAGAAAGCATGCTCTTATCAAGTAAGAGCTCTTTCTGGAAATCTTGAATTGAACTATCCCTCAGAGGAATCAATTGAAACAACAAGACAACAAGGTGAGGGAAGAGAAATGGCTGCGGCTTTACTATGGCCCGCAGTTAAAAGAAAGATGGAACGATTAGACTCATCTTTTCTTAGTTAATCATAATAAACAAGGAGATATAGATGAAAGTATTGTGTATTTTATACGATGATCCAAAAGGGGGAATGCCGTCAAGTTACCCTGTGGAAACTTTGCCAAAAATTGAAAAATATCCAGATGGACAGACATTACCAACGCCTAAAGGGATCGACTTTAATCCAGGAGAATTGCTCGGATGTGTTTCTGGCGAACTAGGCCTAAGAAAATTTCTTGAGGATGCAGGCCATACGTTGGTCGTTACAAATGATAAAGATGCACCTGGATGCGTAGCGGAAAAAGAACTCGTTGACGCTGATGTAGTTATCTCACAACCCTTCTTTCCCTTCTATTTAACAAAAGAACGTATTGCTATGGCTAAAAATTTAAAGATGGCAATAACTGCTGGTATTGGTTCAGACCATGTTGATTTACAAGCAGCTATGGACAATAAAATTGATGTTATGGAAGTCACTTTCTGTAATTCAAGGTCAGTAGCTGAGCATATTGTTATGATGATTTTATCTTTGGTAAGAGATTATCATAATCAATACCGAATTATTAATGAAGGTGGATGGAATATAGCAGATGCAGTACAAAGATCTTACGACCTTGAAGGGATGCATGTAGGTACTGTTGCAGCTGGAAGGATAGGTTTAGATGCATTAAGAAAACTTAAGCATTTTGATGTTCACATGCACTATTTTGATAGACATAGATTACCAGAGTCAGTTGAAAAAGAATTGAATTTGACTTTTCATGACTCTGTTGAGTCAATGGTTGCAGTATGCGATGTTGTGACAATCAATTGTCCACTTCACCCTGAAACTGAAAATCTCTTTGACGATGAGATGATCAGTAAAATGAAAAAAGGAGCATATATTGTGAATACAGCTCGCGGTAAAATTTGTGATCGCGATGCTATTGCTCGTGCCTTAGAGTCAGGTCAATTAAGTGGCTATGCTGGTGACGTATGGTTTCCACAACCAGCTCCAAATGATCATGTGTGGAGAACGATGCCAAATCACGGTATGACGCCACATACCTCTGGAACTTCGCTATCAGCACAAGCAAGATATGCAGCTGGAGTTAGGGAAATTCTTGAATGTTTCTTTGCTGGAGAAGATCAAAGAACTGAATACACAATTGTTAAAGATGGTGCACTTGCTGGAACAGGCGCTCACTCTTATAGTGAAGGTTCTGCTACAAGTGGTTCAGAAGAAGCAGCAAAATACCAAAGAAAATAGTCTAAATTTTATATTGGGACGGAGTAAATTCCGTCCTATATAATATAAATATGCTAGGTGTATTTAAAAATTATTTTTCACACTCAACCATTTATGGCTTCTTAACAATGGCAGTTGTTGGAATATACTATATTGTTTCAAACGGACTGTTATCTGACTATTTATTCTGGTTTTTTATACCTATTATTCTAGCTCCTTTTTATGAATGGTATGTTCATAAGTATCAACTACATAGAGAGCTCACAAAAAAGGAAGGTTGGTACAGAAGATATCAAATTATACTGCACCATGGACACCACAGAGATCCTGATAATATTAAACTACAATTTGCGCCTTGGAGATACTTAATCTATACATATGGACAAGTATATTTGCTCTATTCACTTATACTTTGGAGCTTTCCTGCAGCAATGGTACCTTTTACAGGCCATCTAGTTTATCACTTGTGGTACGAATGGATACATTTGGCTCATCATTCTAGAGAGTATAAACCTTTTTCAATAATTGGAAAAAAATTGAGAGATGCTCATATGAGTCATCATTTTCATAATGAGAATTATAACTGGGGTATTACAAATATGATCGGTGATTATTTCTTTAGAACTCTGAAGGACAATAAATCCATTAAGAAAAGTGCTACTGCA
>CACANZ010000026.1 GCA_902533965.1 uncultured Pelagibacteraceae bacterium
AAACCAAAAAGTTTCACAGGTGAAGATGTTGTAGAGTTTCATGTTCATGGCGGTCATACAACTGTTCAGCTTTTACTCAAATCACTTTCTAACATTGATCAGTTAAGACTTGCTCAACCTGGTGAATTTTCAAAAAGAGCATTTGTGAATAACAAAATGGATCTTACAGCAATTGAAGCCATGGGTGATCTAATTAATGCGCAAACTGAAATTCAACATAATCAAGCACTGTCCCAAATGAATGGTTCACTGAATAAATTATATTTATCATGGAGAAAGTCTCTAATTGAGTTAGTTGCTTATCTCGAAGCGGATATAGATTTTGCAGATGAAGACATTCCTGAAAATGTTCTTAACAATATCAATTCAAAAATTGAAAAACTTTTAGGCGAAATGAATGAACACCTAAAACAACGTAATCAAGGAGAAATATTAAGAGACGGTTATAAAGTCGCCATCATTGGATCCCCAAATGTTGGTAAATCAAGCTTGATAAATTCACTTGCTAATCGTGATGTTGCAATTGTATCTGATAGGGAGGGTACAACTAGAGACGCGATTGAAGTAAGGCTAAATATTGCTGGATTTCCTGTCATTTTAACAGACACTGCGGGCCTAAGAGACACTGAAGATGAGATTGAAAAAAAAGGAATTGAAATAACACAAAGTAAAATTAAAGAAGCAAATTTAGTTTTAGAATTATTTGATCAACCTAATAATGTTGAGTTACACGAGGATCGACTTACAGTTCTAAATAAATGTGACTTGCATAATAATTATAAAAAAGAAGGCTGTATCAATATTTCAGTTTCAAATGGAAGCGGTATTGATAATTTAATCAATAAAATTGCTGAGTATGTATCAAACAAATTCATAAATTACACCGATACCATACCAACAAAGACTCGATATATCTTAGGAGTTCAAAATTCTGTACAAAGTTTACTAAGTGCAAAAAGTATAGATTTAAAAGTTAATTCTGAACTTATGGTCGAGGAGTTAAGATTAGCTATTCAAGAAATCGGAAAAATAACTGGTCATGTTGATGTAGAAGAATATTTAGAGGTTATTTTTAAAGATTTTTGCATCGGTAAATAAAAAAATAATTGATTGCAATTAGTCTAAGTTAATTTAATTAACTTATTCATGACTAGTTATGACGTTTTAGTAGTTGGAGGAGGGCATGCCGGTTGTGAAGCCGCAACTACTTCTGCGCGTGTTGGTGCAAAAACCCTCTTAATCAGCCATAAATTTGATACTATTGGGGAAATGTCCTGTAATCCTGCAATCGGTGGTCTTGGTAAAGGTCACTTAGTAAGGGAAATAGATGCATTGGACGGAATAATGGGGCGTATAGCTGATTTATCAAGTATTCAATATAGGTTACTCAACAGAACAAAAGGCCCTGCAGTAAGAGGACCAAGAGCTCAATCAGATAGAAAGCTCTATAAAAAATACATGCAGGTGGAGATTGAAAATACAAAGAATTTAGAACTCTTGTTTGATCCTGTAGAAGATTTAATTTTTGATAGTAACAAACAAATTGCTGGTGTGATTTGTGCAAGTGGTAAAAAAATATCTACTAAAAAAGTTATCATCACAACCGGTACATTTTTGAATGGCCTTATCCACTTAGGAGACAAAACTATTCCAGCTGGAAGACACGGCGATTCTCCCTCAATAGGACTTGCAGACTCACTCTACAAGACTGGCTTTAATATTGGACGTTTAAAAACTGGGACACCTGCGAGACTGGATAAAAATACCATAGATTTTTCTAGACTTGAAAAACAGGAGGCTGACGATGAGCACTCTTACTTTTCGTTCTTAACCACAAAAACTTATAATGAACAATTACCGTGCCACATGACGTATACCAATGAGGCAGTTCACAATATAATTCAGAAAAATATAACAAAATCAGCTATTTACTCAGGTCAAATCAGTGGGACGGGTCCTAGATATTGCCCTTCAGTAGAGGACAAAGTAGTTAAATTTGCAGATAAATTAAGACATCAAATTTTTTTAGAACCAGAAGGACTTGATAGTGACTTAATATATCCAAATGGCATCTCAACTTCACTCCCGCCGGACGTACAGGATAAATTCATAAGTAAAATCAATGGTTTAGAGAATGCTAAAATAGTAAGGCATGGTTATGCAATTGAATACGATTTTATTGATCCACAAGAACTTTATCAAACCTTGGAAACTAAAAAAATAAAAGGACTCTATCTTGCTGGACAAATAAACGGCACTACAGGTTACGAGGAAGCTGCTGCGCAAGGGCTTGTAGCAGGTTTGAATGCTGCAATCTCCCTAAACAATAAAGAACATGTTTTTTCAAGAAACGAGTCATACATTGGGGTAATGATAGACGACTTAACCCTGAAGGGGGTTACGGAGCCCTATAGAATGTTCACTTCTAGAGCAGAATATAGACTGTCATTGAGAGCAGATAATGCAGATCTAAGATTAACTGAGATTGGCCATAATTTAGGGTTAGTTGACCTTGATAGGTATCAAAAGCATTCAGCTAAAAAAGTTGAACTGGATAGAGTTAATAAAATTGTTAAAAATCAATATGTTACACCTAATTCACTTTCAAAAATTGGAATTCAAATTAACCAAGATGGCAAAAAAAGATCAGCTTTTGACTTATTAGCTTATCCAAACATCGATATTGATAAAATAGATGAGATCTTTGACTTAAATCTAAAACAATATAGTAGTGAAATTCTTGAGCAAATAACAACAGAGGCTCATTACAAAGGCTATCTTAAGAAGCAAGAAAGTGAGATCATTTCACTTACTAAAGAAGAAAAAGTTGAAATTCCACCTAATCTTAAATACGAATTAATTCCCAGTTTATCAACAGAAATCATTGAAAAGCTAACAAAAATTAAGCCTAAAAACTTATCTCAAGCATCAAGAATTGATGGTGTTACGCCTGCAGCTCTCAGTGTTATTTTATCATATATAAAAACCAAAGCTAAATCACAAAAATTAGCTTAATATCAAAATAATGATTGATTCCCCTGACGCTCTAAAAGAGCTCTTGCCAAATGTTTCACGTGAAACAATTGAAAAATTGGCTGAATTCAGGGAAATAATTTTAGCAGAAGACCAAAATTTAATATCAAAGAATGATAAAAAATTTATCTGGACAAGACATTTCTATGATTCTCTAAGATTAGTTCAGTTTATTACTAGCAATGGAAATGATATCATTGATATTGGGAGCGGCGCTGGCCTTCCAGGTATACCAGTTTCATTACTATTTGGCCCAAAAAACAAGGTTTTTTTATGTGAGAATAGATCTAAAAGAGTATCATTTCTTAACAAATGTATTGATAAATTAGATCTCAAAAACACTAAAGTGATTCCCATTAAAGCAGAAAAAATTGAAAATAAAAAATTTGATATCATTTTAGCAAGAGCAGTCAGCCAATTAAATCATTTATTATCAATTAGTTACAATATATGCAAAAAAAACACTACATTGCTTCTGCATAAAGGTGTACATATAGATGAAGAGATTGTGCAAGCTACTAAATATTGGGATTTTACTTATGTATTGCATGAAAATGAAAGAGAAAAGGGTTCTTTTATTCTGGAACTAAAAAATATAATAAAATCAACAACTTAATGAAAAATAAAATAATAGCTATCTCAAATCAGAAAGGTGGAGTGGGAAAAACTACAACGGCAATAAACTTATCCACAGCCTTAGCCGCTATTGGGGAAAAAGTTTTAATTATTGATCTCGACCCTCAAGGAAATGCTAGTACAGGTTTAGGTATAGACTATCAAAACAGAAATAACTCAATTTATGAAGTTCTTGCATCTCAATGCAATTTATTTGATGCAATTCAAAATACTGAAATAGAAAATTTAAAAATTATTCCATCCACTGTGGATCTATCAGGCATTGAACCTGAACTTGCTGAAGTAAATGATAGAGCTTTTACACTTAAAAAAATTTTAACAGACCAAAACTCATTAAATGATTTTAGTTTTGTTTTTATTGATTGCCCACCAGCTTTAAGTCTTCTCACTGTCATGGCAATGACCGCAGCTGACTCTGTCATAGTCCCACTTCAATGTGAATTTTTTGCTTTAGAAGGTCTTAGTCAATTAATAAAAACAATTGATAGGGTTAAACAAAATTTAAATCAAAATCTAACAATTGATGGAATAGTCTTAACAATGTTTGATGGAAGAAATAAACTTTCTTCGCAAGTTGCTGACGATGTTAAAAAACATTTAAGTCAACAAGTATATGAAACCATCATACCCCGTAACGTAAGAGTTTCAGAAGCTCCTTCATTTGGTATGCCTGCATTGATTTATGATCAAAAGGCTGCCGGTAGTCAGGCATATTTAAGATTAGCAGATGAGATCATAAGACAAAACAAAGAACAGGAGGCAGCATAATGAATTCATCAATTACAAAAAAAGGTTTAGGTCGTGGACTTTCATCACTTATGGGTGATACTAAAGATGTCTCAATTCAAAATGAAACTTCAAATCAAGAAACAAAAATTTCTATTTCAAATTTAAAACCAGGCCCGTCACAGCCTCGAAGACTATTTGATAAAAATAGTATTAATGAATTAGCTGAGTCCATAAAATCTAAAGGGCTCGTTCAGCCAATATTAGTTAGACCCTCACCAACAGAGTCTGGAATATACGAAATCATTGCAGGTGAGAGAAGATGGCGAGCAGCCCAAATTGCACAACTTCATGAAGTTCCTGCAGTTGTTAGAAGACTAGATGATGTAGAAGCTTTGGAAATAGCAATTATAGAAAATGTACAACGTTCTGATTTATCACCAATCGAAGAAGCTGCGGGATATAAAAGATTAATTGAAAACCATGGCCATACTCAAGAAGCACTTGCAGAAATTGTTGGTAAAAGCAGAAGTCATATTGCAAATATAATCAGATTACTTGGTTTACCTCAGTCTATTCAAGATATGATTTCGGAGGGAAAAATTTCATCAGGGCATGCTCGCGCTATTATGAATAGTGCCTTTCCAGAACAACTTGCAGAAAAAATTGCTAATGAAAATTTAAGCGTAAGAGCTGCAGAAGACCTTGCAAAACAAAGAAAGCCAGGTGTAAAGAAAATAAAATTAAAAGACCCTGATACGATTGATTTAGAAAATAACTTAACAGCAAAGCTTGGATTAAACGTTTTGATTGATCACAAAGGAAAAAAGGGCGGTTCAATTAAAATAGAATATAAGTCTCTTGATCAATTAGAGTTAGTGACTGCTAAATTAAAAAATTAATTTTTAAAATGCTGCCTTCCATCATTTGCAATTGATAATATTGATTTTTCACAATTTATATTTGCTAATTTGCTGTTCAATTTGCATGTAACCTCAGTTTCCAACAGTCTGTTAAGGTTGGACTCAATACTTCGCAAGGGCCACTTAAAACAATGTTTTTGAAAGTTATCTTTATCTTTCCAGAAAACAGGTGGTTTCAATATCTTTATAGAACTATCAAAGTTATTTCCTTTTTTCATTTCAATTTGAGTCTGTTGAACTCTTAATAAGTAATTTATCAGACTTCTAACGAGGCTAATTGGACTTATTCCCTCAGATAAAAGTTTATTTATTATTTTAGAACTCTTAGACGTATTGCCAAACATGACCTGTTCGTTCATTTTATTTAAGTTTTGAGAACTTGAGTCATTGAGTAAAATTTTAATTTCTTCAAGCTTAATTTTTGAACTAGAGTTTTTATAAAAAATTTCAATTTTTTCAAGTTCACGCTTGCTTATCATGCGGTCATTACTTAGTGATAGTAATAAATAATTTTTAATATCGCGGTCTAATTCAATTTTATTCTTTCTCGTAAACTCCTCAATATTTTTCATCATTGAACGGCTATCATCTTCATAACATGGAAGTGATAAACAAGTCTTGTGTGCCTCAAAAAATTTTCTAATTTTTGAAGATTTACTTAAACTACCTTCTCTTATGATTAGAACTCCTTGTTCCGGCGCCTTCAAAACAATTTCTTCAATTATGCTTAGATGTTTATCCTTTATTCCGTCAGCTATGACTATTTTATTTTTGAAGAACATGGAAACCGATCGAATAATTGCTTCAAGAGAACCTGGATCATCATCTAAATTTTTTCCATTAAAACTAATTTCTTCATACTCACCTTGTGATAAATAATCTTTGACTAATTTTTCTATTTGGTCTTTTACAAGTCCTTCATTTGGACCATATATTAAAATATTTAAAAACTTTGTGCTGTCTTTGATAATTTTTTCTAATTGATGTTCCTTAATGACCATCTA
>CACANZ010000027.1 GCA_902533965.1 uncultured Pelagibacteraceae bacterium
AGTAAGATGATAACAAAAAAATGTGTTTATAGCACTGATAAAAATTATCTAATTATTTGGTGGCCTCACCCGGACTCGAACCGGGACGGGAATAAATCCCAAAGGATTTTAAGTCCTTTGCGTCTACCAATTCCGCCATGAGGCCAATACAATAATTTATAACTCTATGTGTAATTAAGTTCCAGAACTTTAACAATGGATAAAAAAAAGGGGCCCGAGGGCCCCTTCTTTATTATTTGTTTTGCAGTTAATTAGTTGCTATCTGATACTGCAGCTACATAAATAGCCATACCAAATGCAATTTTATTCACAAAGTCTGCAAGGTTATAGATTAAGTTCAATGCGCCAGCGTCAACGCCGCCACCGAAATAACCTACCGCATAACCGATTGGATAAATTGCCCATCCGACTGTAACAATTAATCTCAATGCGTTAAACGCGGTCTGACCAGCAGCATTACCACTACCAGCACTTGCCTTGCTCGCTTCACCTGCAAAAACCTCGTAGATGATATATAACCATCCAGCCATACCAATCACGAAGGCTAGAGTTACATTCATCGCTCCAGTTTCTCCAAGATAACCACCAACTAGCATAATAATTGATGCAATTAATAGTCTCCAGAAAAGGCTTGAAGCAACAGCAGTCATTGCTGCAAGAATTACATAGAATTCTACAATTTGTAGAGGCACAGTAATTAACCAGTCAATATATCGAAGTACTGTTGGTGAATCACCTGTAGCTACCCATACGTCTCTCATGTAGAAATAGTGCCACGCCGCAACACCAGTAACCAAACCAGCTACTGTTAGGGACGTTTTCCATTTGGCGGCTACACGATCTCTTTCAAGAAAGAAGAAAGCAGTAGCAGCAACCATGGCCATAGAGATCAACCAAAACGAAATGGCTACTTGATCTCCGGGATTTAGCATTAATACTTTCATGTTTATTTTCCCCTTAATTTTATAAAATTAGGCAATTATTATTGAGAATCCTTCTTAAGTAAATATTAAAAAAATAATAATAACCAATAAAATCAATTATTTAGTGATTTGTGGATAAAAAATACTAATACTTTGTATCATAATTTTTAACTAATTCCTTCAATTCCATATCGCATTTAGATAGCTGATCGTCGCTTGTAGAACGCATAACAATTGATGTTCCAAATCTATTTTCCTTGCTAAATGGATAACTCCCTATTTCTACAGAGCTATATTTTGCCTGAAGTTTACTGAGTATCTCAGCAACATTGCTTTCAGGTGTAAAAATATCGACTGATTTAGATTTTACAACGTCCCCTTTCCTAAGAAATTGTCTTGCTCCTTCCAACATACCTTGCATAATTCCTGGAATACCTGCCAGAACAAATACATTGTCCATTTTAAACCCTGGCGCTCTACTGACTGGATTTTCAATGAGCTCTGAGCCAACAGGCATCTTAGTCATCTTCATTCGAGCTTCTGTGAGCTCTCCATCTTTATAATACTCTTTTAATATTGAGAGCGCTCCCTGATTTATTTCCAAATCAACAGAAAATGCTTTAGCAATTGACTCTGAAGTGATGTCGTCGTGTGTTGGCCCAATGCCCCCAGTGGTAAACACATAGTCATAAGTTTTTCTTAAATGGTTAACTGTCTCAACAATCACATCCTCTTCGTCACGAATTACTCTGACTTCTGTTAATTGAATACCTATTTCATTCAACCAATTTGCAAGATATGATAGATTCTTATCTTGTGTACGACCTGATAAAATTTCATTACCTATAATAATCAATGATGCTTTCATAAGCTTATGTCAAAAAATTCGAAAAATTTCCTCACTGGTAAATTCATAAAGAGATATAAGAGATTTTTTGTCGATGTTCAACTTGATAGTAAAAAAATTGTCACAGCTCATTGTCCTAATACAGGCTCTATGATGGGATTGCTTGAAAAAGATAATTTGGTCTATTTAACAGAAGCAGATGATCCTAACCGAAAACTAAAATTTACTTTAGAAGCAATTCAATCAAACGGAGCAATGGTTGGAGTAAATACTCATCGAGCTAATCGAATTGTTGAGGTAGCAATAAGCAATGGCAAAATTTCAGAGCTGGGTAAAATTGTATCATTCAAAAGAGAAGTTAAGTACGGACAAAATTCTAGAATTGACTTCTTAGTTCAAAAAAAAAATGAAGAAATATACGTTGAAGTTAAAAATGTTACTTTATCGAGAGATAAATCAATTGCAGAATTTCCCGATGCGGTCACTGAAAGAGGACTAAAGCATTTAAATGAGCTTTCCACTCTACCAACCAAGTCTGTTAGAGCTGTAATGCTTTTCTTAGTCCAAAGAGATGATTGCAGTAAGTTTAAGATCGCTGCAGATATTGATACTAAATATGCAGATACTTTTAAGAAGGTTAAAAAAATGGGTGTAGAACCATTATGTTATGACTGTTCTTTTAGTAGAAATGGTATAAGTGTAAATAAAAAAATAAAGATATTAAATTGAATAACACTATTCATAGCTCAGATGACTTTGAAGGGATGCGAAAAGCAGGTAATCTTGCAGCATCTACTTTGGATCTTCTTGTTGAAAAAGTAAAGCCTGGTGTTTCTACTGAAGAGTTAGATAATATTGCATTTAATTATATAGTTCGTCATGGAGGCCTTATTGCCCCTTTATTTTATAAGGGCTATCCTAAGTCAGTTTGTACTTCAATTAATCACGTAATATGCCATGGAATTCCTTCATCAAGAATTTTAGAAAATGGAGATATTGTAAATATTGATGTAACTGTAATTGTTGATGGTTGGCATGGCGATACTAGCCGCATGTTTCCTGTTGGAAAAATAAATGCCAAAGCACAAAAATTAATTGATTGTACTTTCCAAGCAATGCATGAAGGCATTAATGCTGCTCAACCTGATGCAACATTAGGTGATATTGGTAGTGCAATTCAAACGTATGCAGAAAAACAAAACTACAGTGTTGTTCGTGATTTTTGTGGTCATGGACTAGGAAAAGTTTTTCATGAGTTTCCAAACATTCTTCACTACGGGGATAAAGGTAAAGGTGAAAGAATTGAACCAGGCATGTTTTTTACAGTAGAGCCGATGATAAATTTTGGAAAATATGATGTTAGAATGTTAGGCGATGGTTGGACGGCTGTTACAAAAGATAAAAGTTTGTCAGCACAATTTGAGCATAGTATTGGCATTACCAACGATGGCGTAGAAATTTTTACAAAATCACCTGCTGGGCTTGATAAACCGTAAATTAAAGATTAAAAACATACTTATATGATCCCTCGTTATTCCAGAGCCGAGATGACTGACGTTTGGAGCTCTAATTCTAAATTTAAAATATGGCTTGATATTGAGCTCTACGCTTGCGAAGCCATGGAGAAATTAGGAACTGTTCCTAAGGGAACAAGTAAAAAAATTAGATCAAAAGCTAAGATTAATGAGAAGAGAATTGATCAAATTGAAAAAAAAGTGAAACACGATGTAATTGCCTTTTTAACAACAATTTCTGAATACGCGGGTCCGCCTGCAAGATTTCTTCACCAAGGTCTAACTTCTTCAGATATTTTAGATACAGCTTTTAATGTTCAACTAAAACAATCCTCAGTCATTATTGAGAAGGAACTATTAAATTTACTAAAATCATTAAAAAAGATTGCAATAAAACATAAGAACACACCTTGCATTGGAAGAAGTCATGGGATTCATGCAGAACCCACAACTTTTGGAGTTAAAATGGCATCTTTTTATGCAGAATTTCAAAGGAACCATAAGCGTTTTCTAAAAGCAATCGAAGAAATAAATATATGTGCGATTTCAGGCGCAGTCGGCAATTATGCAAATATTGATCCACGTGTTGAACAGTACGTCGCAAAAAAGTTAGGCATGAAAGCAGAAACGATTTCAACTCAAATAATTCCAAGAGATCGTCACGCAGTATATTTTAATACTCTTGCAGTAATTGCAAGTTCGATTGAACGTTTAGCTACCGAGATAAGACATTTACAAAGAACTGAAGTTCTAGAAGTTGAAGAATTTTTTTCAAAAGGGCAAAAAGGGTCATCAGCAATGCCTCATAAAAGAAACCCGGTTCTCACTGAAAATTTAACTGGACTGGCAAGACTGATTAGAGGTTATACGGTTCCTGCTTTAGAAAATATTACTCTTTGGCATGAAAGAGACATATCACATTCAAGTGTAGAGAGAATAATGGCGCCAGATGCAAATATTATAATCGACTTTG
>CACANZ010000028.1 GCA_902533965.1 uncultured Pelagibacteraceae bacterium
TTGAAAAGAAACTCACTTCTATCGGTCTTGAAGTTGAAGATATTCAAGATACGGGTAAAGCATACAAGGATTTTATTGTTGGACAGGTGCTTGAAGAAAAAAAACATCCAAATGCGGATAAATTAAAACTATGCAAAGTTGATATTGGTAAGGAAAAGGTTGATGTAGTTTGTGGTGCACCAAATGTAGAAAAAGGCATGAAAGTAGTTTATGCGCCAGTTGGTTCAACTATTCCGGTTAATCAAATGAAAATTAAAGCTGCCAAGATTAGAGGGGTAGAGTCATATGGAATGATGTGTTCAGAATATGAACTTGGTATCTCAAATGAGCATGATGGAATAATTCAACTTGAGGAAAAAGAAGCTATTGGAAGATCTTTTTCAGAGATTTATGGCCTAAATGATATTGTAATAGAAATTGGTATCACTCCAAATCGACAAGATTGTCTGGGTGTAAAAGGAATTGCCCGAGATCTTGCTTCAGCTGGTATGGGGGAATTGTTAGAGAGAAAAATATCTAAAGAAAAAGGCTCCTTTAAATCACCAATTAAAATTGAAATACAAGATAATAAAATATGCTCGGCCTTTGTTGGAAGATATTTTAGAAATGTAAAAAATACTGAAAGCCCGGAATGGCTTAAAAATAAACTTAAGTCAATAGGTTTAAGGCCAATATCTGCGCTGGTAGATATAACTAATTTTGTAATGTATGACGAGAACCGGCCACTTCACGTTTACGATGCAGACAAAATAGATGGCAAAATTATAGTACGCAAAGCAAATGATGGAGAAAGTTTCTTGGCGCTAGATGAAAAAGATTATCAGCTAAAAAATGGTATGTGCGTAATAGCGGATGAAAAAAAAGTCCTTGGCTTAGGGGGAATCATGGGGGGCGAAAGTACAGGTTGCAATACTGAGACAAAGAACGTTTTACTAGAATCAGCCTTATTTGATGAGATTAATACAGCCAAAACGGGAAGAAATTTGTCAATTCTAAGTGATGCAAGGTATCGTTTTGAAAGAGGCGTTGATCCAAATTCAACCTTAAAAGGAATAGATCTTGCAACACAATTAATTCTTGAAATATGTGGTGGTGAGTGCAGTGAGGTTGAGTTAGCTGGAAATATAAAAGAAAATAAAAATGAAGTGTCAACTTCAAGTAGTTATATTTCAAGAAGACTCGGTTTTGAAGTGTCTGACAAAGAATTGATATCATTACTTAGTTCTTTAGGAATTGAAACAAGCCAAACAGGTGATGTTATCAAATGTTCAATACCTTCTTGGAGACAAGATATTCACGGAGAAGCCGATATAAGTGAAGAAGTTATTCGTATTAAAGGATATGAAAATATTCCGACAAGTAATATTAGACTAAAAAGTAAAATTAATAAAAATATCTTAAATTACGCGCAAAAGAAGTTGATGAAAGCGAGACACTTTATTGCTTCAATTGAATATGACGAATTAGTAACATTTTCGTTCACAGACTCAAAAAATTGTGAAGTATTTGGCAATACAAATAAATTAAAAATTGTAAACCCTATATCAGAGGAGCTGGATATATTAAGACCTAATCTTCTCCCTAATCTTCTTCAAGCAATTAAAAAAAACAAGAATAGAAACTTTGACTCATTCTCGATCTTTGAGATAGGTAGTCAGTATAGATCAACATCTCCTGAGGATCAATTGAACGTTGCATGTGGAATTAAATCTGGAATTAAGGCACAAAAGTCTTGGAAGAATATGCAGATAGAATTTGATATATATGACGTAAAACAAGATTTAACTTCCTTAATTGACTATTTAATACCAGGTAACAAAAAAATATCTGTCTCTAATGACTGTCCTTCGTGGTATCACCCTGGAAGATCAGGTTCGATAAAAATTAATAATTCGGTAATTGCTGGATATTTTGGAGAGCTGCATCCAAGAGTTGCAAGTCAATTTAAGATTAAGAATAGAACAAATATATTTGAGTTATACCTTGATGAACTGCCAAATACAGAAAAGAAAACTACCAACAAGCCTGCACTTAACTTGAGTGATTTTCAGATTGTCACAAGAGACTTTGCCTTTGTTATTGATAAAAAAGTAAAAAGCGAAGAAGTTGTTACTTCAGCCTTTAAGGTAGATAAGAAATTAATTAGAAATGTTGAAATCTTTGATTTATTTGAAGATGATAGTCTGGGAAAAGACAAAAAGTCTATTGCTATAAAGGTTACATTACAATCTAACGAAAAAACTCTTGCCGAAAACGACATTTCTGAAATAAGTTCAAAAATTATTGAATCTGTGGAAAAGTCCACTTCCGGAACTGTTAGATCCTAAACTAAAAATATTATGACTGGCACAAAAAACATAAGAAATTTTTCTATCATTGCTCATATTGATCATGGAAAATCTACTTTAGCTGACAGATTGATTCAATTCTGTGGAGGGCTTTCTGAAAGAGAAATGAAAGCGCAGGTACTTGACTCTATGGATATTGAGAGAGAACGTGGAATAACAATCAAGGCTCAAACTGTGCAATTAAAATATAAAGCAAAAAATGGTGAAACGTACACACTAAATATTATTGATACACCTGGCCATGTTGACTTCAGCTATGAGGTTAACAGATCATTATCTGCTTGTGAGGGATCGTTATTGGTTGTAGATGCAAGTCAGGGCGTTGAAGCTCAAACATTAGCTAATTTATATCAAGCTGTAGAAAATGATCATGTAATTATACCCGTTTTAAATAAAATAGATTTACCAGCAGCGGATCCCGAGAGGGTAAAAAAACAGATAGAAGACATTTTAGGTATTGATACTAGTAACGTACTTGAGATTTCTGCTAAATCAGGTCATGGTATTGAAGAAGTCTTAGAAAATATTGTAAACGAATTACCGTCTCCAGTAGGTGATGAAAATAAACTATTAAAGGCAATGTTAGTAGATAGTTGGTATGATGCCTATCTAGGTGTTGTAATATTGGTTCGTGTGATAGATGGAATTCTAAAAAAAGGTATGGAGGTTCGTTTTCATCAAACTAATACAAAACATTTAATAGAGAGAATTGGCTGTTTCACTCCAAAAATGATTGATAACGAGTATATCAATGCTGGTGAATTAGGTTTTATAACTGCTGCAATTAAAGAAGTAGCACAAACTAAGGTTGGGGATACAATATTACTGGCGAATGACAAACAAACAGAGCCTTTACCTGGATTCAAGCCAAGTCAGCCTGTGGTATTTTGTGGTTTATTTCCGACAAATGCAGCTGATTTTAAATTCTTGAAAGACGCATTAGCGAAGTTAAAGCTTAATGACTCCAGTTTTCATTTCGAACAAGAAACCTCAGCAGCTCTTGGAATGGGTTTTAGATGTGGTTTTCTTGGATTATTACACTTAGAAATTATTGTTGAAAGACTTGATAGAGAATTCAATTTAGACTTAATAACCACAGCTCCAAGCGTTATTTATAATTTAGTTTTAAATGATGGAAGCTCACTTGAATTACATAACCCAGCAGATATGCCTGAGGTTATGAAAATTAAAAGTATTTCTGAACCCTGGATTAAAGCAACAATTATTTGCCCTGATGAATATTTAGGTAGCATTATATCTCTCTGTGAAGATAAGAGAGGAATGCAAACAGAATTATCTTATTCTGGATCAAGAGTAATTCTAAATTATAAGTTACCTCTAAATGAAATTGTTTTTGATTTTTATGATCGCTTAAAGTCAATTTCTAGTGGATATGCAAGTTTTGATTATGAAATTGATGAGTATATTGAAAGTGATTTAGTAAGACTTAGTATATTAGTAAATGATGAGTCAGTAGATGCTCTGTCAATTATTGTTCACCGAAGTTTTTCTGAA
The DNA here is from genome assembly GCA_902533965.1 of uncultured Pelagibacteraceae bacterium. Taxonomy (GTDB): domain Bacteria; phylum Pseudomonadota; class Alphaproteobacteria; order Pelagibacterales; family AG-422-B15; genus CACNXQ01. The sequence continues at coordinate 3,864 of CACANZ010000028.1, forward strand.
AAAAAAGGTCGCGCTGTTTGCGAAAAACTAAAAGAATTAATTCCTCGTCATCAATTTCATATCCCAATCCAAGCAGCAATTGGCGGTAAAATTATTGCCCGTGAAACTGTCAGAGGATACCGTAAAAATGTTATTGAAAGAATACATGGCGGCGGAGCTACTGATAGAAAAAGAAAATTACTTGATAAGCAGAAAAAAGGAAAACAAAGACTTAGAACTTACGGTAAGGTCGATATTCCACAGGAAGCCTTTATAGCTGCTTT
>CACANZ010000029.1 GCA_902533965.1 uncultured Pelagibacteraceae bacterium
TGGCCTGAGATGAAAAAGCATGGAGCAACTAATATGCGCGCGACAGTTACGGGCGAAAAAACACTTAGAACGATGACTATTTGGAGTAGCGAAGAACAAATGAAAGCTAACATCGATGAAATTAGAGCAGCGGCTGCTAAAGCTGTGGGCATGACCACAACAGATGGAATGATGGGTACAATCGCAGTCGAGCTTGAATGATTAATTAATCAGAAGCAGTTTTTATAATTAAGTGGTGCCCCCACACGGACTTGAACCGCGAACCTATTGATTACAAATCAATTGCTCTACCAATTGAGCTATAGGGGCAACTAATGAAACTTTTAAATTTTTAAGTTTTAATTGTCTATAATTATTTGTAAAATGCGAGTATGAAAAAATTCTTAGATTTTATCGGTGGCCAAATAGCTTTAGCCTATTTAGTAGTTTTCTTTATTTTAGTTATCTCAATGATAGCTCTAGCTTTTTAAATTTATATTTGAAATATAGAACATCATTATAGCTGCCGTATTTGATACATTTAGACTTTCAAGATTATCACTCATTTTAATCTTAAGACTTTCGTCACATAGTGACTCCGTAATTTTTCTCATTCCCTTGTTCTCTGAACCTAAAATAAAAACAATTTTTTTTGGAAATTTTATATCTGTAATTAAGCTTTTGGCTTTCATATCTAAGCCGTAAATCCAATAACCATTTTCTTTTAAAATTTTTATACAAGAGCTTATATTTTGGATTTTAGTAAATGGCACTTTATCGATGGCACTGGATGCTGTTTTTGCTAAAAATGAATTCTCGGTAATTGAATTATTGTTTGTTAATATTATACCATCAATGTTAAATGCAAGAGCAGATCTAAAAATTGCACCAATATTTTGTGGATCATCTAGCTGATCCAATAAAAAGATAATAGACCTCTCCTTATTTAAATTTTTTATAAAATCTAAGAGTTGGAGCGTTTGTAATTTTTCGACTCTTAAACAAATGCCCTGATGATTTGATATACCCTTTAAGAGTAAGTCAATTTCATTTCTAGTTTTTTTAATGGATATGACATTTATATTTTCTAGTTTTATTTCATTTTTGAGTTTTTTTTCAGCTTCAGAAGTGAAATAAACTTCGTATTTAACTCTATTCTCATTCATTAGAGCCCCAACCACAGCATGATGGCCGTATATCCAGTAATCAGAATTTTGCCTTTTTTTTGGGAGTTTTTTTGATCTCTTGCTCATTAGCTCAATAATTTAACATTTATAATTTAATTAGGTTCAAAAATATTAATATTTATTGATTTAGGCTCTTTTTTTCCATATAAGTCACCCCTTAAGGTTCTATAGACTAAGTCTAGGGAAACTTATCTTGAGATGTTGAAAACTATCTCGGGAGGGGTGCCCGAGTGGTTAAAGGGGACGGGCTGTAAACCCGTTAGCTATGCTTACGTTGGTTCGAATCCAACCCCCTCCACCACGTTAAGGTACCTTAGGGTAGCTTGAAGGAACAAGCGGGTGTAGCTTAGTGGTAAAGCTCCAGCCTTCCAAGCTGATTACGAGGGTTCGATTCCCTTCACCCGCTCCAAAACAACGAAGACTAAAAACTGAGAGGAACAAAAAAATGGCTAAAGAAAAATTTGATCGAAGTAAACCGCACTGCAACGTAGGAACTATCGGTCACGTGGACCATGGTAAAACAACTTTGACCGCGGCAATAACAAAAGTATTATCAGAATCAGGTGGAGCAGAATTTACTGCATATGATGCAATTGACAAAGCTCCTGAAGAAAAAGAACGTGGAATTACAATTTCAACAGCTCACGTTGAATATACAACAGACGCAAGACACTATGCTCACGTTGACTGCCCAGGACACGCTGACTATGTAAAAAATATGATTACAGGTGCTGCGCAAATGGATGGGGCAATATTAGTTGTAAACGCTGCGGACGGACCAATGCCACAAACCAGAGAGCATATACTACTTGCACGCCAAGTTGGAGTTCCTGCAATAGTTGTTTACTTGAATAAAGTTGATCAAGTCGACGATGCAGAATTATTAGAACTTGTTGAAGTTGAGATCAGAGATATTCTAAATGAATATGAATTTCCTGGTGATACCACACCAATAGTTAAGGGTTCAGCTTTGGCAGCAGTAGAGAGTAGAGACGATGAAATTGGAAAAAATTCAATTGTAGAACTTATGAAAGCTGTTGACGATCATATACCTCAACCTGAGCGTGATAAGGATAAGCCATTCCTTATGCCAATTGAGGATGTATTTTCAATCTCTGGACGAGGTACTGTTTGTACAGGAAGAGTTGAAAGTGGTATCGTTAAAGTTGGTGAAGAGCTTGAAATAGTTGGGATTAAAGAAACTCAAAAAACAACTTGTACTGGAGTTGAGATGTTCCGGAAACTCCTAGATACTGGTGAAGCAGGTGATAATATCGGTGCACTTCTAAGAGGTATTGAGAGAGATCAAGTTGAAAGAGGTCAAGTTCTTGCACATGTTGGCTCTATCACGCCGCATACTAAATTTAAATGTGAAGCTTATGTTCTGAAGAAAGAGGAGGGTGGCAGACACACTCCTTTCTTTACTAATTATCGTCCACAGTTTTATTTTAGAACTACGGATGTTACAGGTGTTTGTAAGCTTCCTGATGGAACTGAGATGGTTATGCCTGGTGACAACATTGCAATGGAAATAGAACTTATAGCTCCAATTGCCATGGATAAAGGTGTACGTTTTGCAATAAGAGAAGGCGGACGTACAGTTGGATCAGGTGTTGTAACAGAAATTATCTCATAACTGGAGGAGTGTAGCTCAACTGGTAGAGCACCGGTCTCCAAAACCGGGGGTTGGGGGTTCGAGTCCCTTCGCTCCTGCCACTAAAGGTAAATTTTATGAAGCCATTTAAATTTATTCAAGAAGTCAGAAGAGAAGGAAGCAAAGTTACATGGCCTACCTCTAGAGAAACATTAACTGGTTCTATAATGGTTGTGCTGATTACTGCCTTTGCGGCAGTTTTTTTTCTGGTCATTGATCAGATTTTCAGTTTTGGATTAGATAAACTTATTGGAGTTGCTGTTTAAAAATGTCACATAAATGGTACATCGTGCACGCATATTCTGGTTTTGAGAAAAAGGTTGCGGCGGCAATTTTAGAAAAGGCTAAAACAAAAAATATCGAATCTTCATTCAGTGAAATCATTGTTCCTACTGAAGAAGTTGTCGAGGTAAAAAAAGGAAAAAAGAGAAATGCTGAGAGAAAATTTTTCCCAGGTTATGTACTGACTAAAATGGAGATGACTGACGAAACTTACCATATGGTAAAGTCTTTGCCGAAAGTAAGCGGCTTTCTTGGTCACACGCAAGGAAAACCATCTGCAGTGCCTGAAAGTGAGATAAATAAGATTTTACAAGACATTGAAGAAGGTGTAACTAGTCCTAAACCATCTATTACATTTGAAGTTGGAGAGCAAGTAAGAGTAAGCGATGGACCATTCGCTTCTTTCAATGGTTTAATTGAAGAGATAGATGAAGAAAGGGCGAGAGTGAAAGTATCTGTATCAATATTTGGCAGGTCAACGCCCGTAGAATTGGAATATACACAAGTAGAGAAGGCATAATGGCAAAAGAAATTGAAGGCACATTAAAATTACAAGTACCAGCAGGTCAGGCAAACCCATCCCCACCAGTTGGACCTGCTCTTGGACAAAGAGGTATTAACATCATGGACTTTTGTAAAATGTTTAATGACAAAAGTAAAAATGAACAACCAGGCGTTATGCTGCCTGTTGTAGTCACATACTTTACGGACAAAAGTTTTACGATGGACATAAAACTCCCACCTGCGTCTTTCTTTATTAAAGAGGCTTTAAAAATAAAAAAAGGATCTAAAGAACCTGGAAGAGATATCATTAATACTATTTCCATTAAACAATGTGAGGAAATAGCCGAGAAGAAATTAAAAGACTTGAATGCGAATACCGTAGAGCAAGGTGTTAAAATAATCGTAGGATCTGCGAAGTCCATGGGTATAGAGGTAACAGGATAATGGGTAAAAGATTAAAAAATATTATT
>CACANZ010000030.1 GCA_902533965.1 uncultured Pelagibacteraceae bacterium
AATATAGTGATTGATACAAAAGGGTATGATGTTCCTTCAGGCGGCATTACTCCAAGCCCGCTTATTGAGATTGAGGAGCTTGGTAAAAATTCTAATGATAATGAAATTTTCAATTTGGACAAAAAAAGCCCTAGCTCTAGGGATTTTCTTAATAACGAAATCTTTATTGAAAAATATAATAATTCAAAAAAAGGAATAAAAAGTAGTTTTTCCGTTCAACAAGAAAATAAAAAGTTAGAACTATTTTCAATTTTACCTGTGAGTCTCAATGAAGATGTCTTTCATATAGTTGCTTACGAAGATAATACTGAAATTCAAAGAATTAATAATCAAATAAGGTTTTATGTACTTTTGGCTGGTCTAGCTATTGCATTTAGTCTCATTCTTTTTTCTTTTTTCTTAAATTTCATAATTCTTAAGCCAATAAAAAAATTAGCAAAAGCTGCTGAAAATGTAGATGCAGATGTTAAATCGAAACCATTAATTACTGTTCTTGATAGGAGAGAAGATGAAATTGGTCAGCTTTCAAAAATTATTAATACCATGCTTAAAAACCTATATCAAAAAATAGATAATGCTGAAAATAATTCAGCTGATCTAATGCATGAGATAAGAAATCCACTTGCATCCATAAGAATGGCCACTGATGTAATCAATGATAAATTAGATGATGAGCAGAAAAAATTTCTTGATTTAATCTTAATTGATATTTCAAGAATTGAGAATATTATCACTGATTATTCATCAATGATTAAAGATGAAGTTAATTTATATAAAAGTCAGTCTAATGTATTTAATATTAGGGAACTTTTAGATGAGTTAATTCATAATTATAAAGAGAATATTTCCAATAAATTAAATATTAAATTTTTTGACAATGAAAATCAAAATCTTTTGGTCAATGGCCAAAAATCTTTTCTTTATCAAGCCTTCGACAATATCATACTAAATGCCGCCTCATTCTCCCCATCAGGTGGTATTATAGAGATTGTATTATCGTCAACGGAAAACTATCTAAGCGTTTCTATTTCTGACGAAGGACCGGGAATTAAGGATCCAAACATAAAAAGAATTTTTGATAGATTTTATTCTTTTAGAGACAATAAAAGTGATCAAGGTCATTCAGGTTTAGGTCTGAGTATTGCTAAGCAAATTATAGATGCTCATGATGGCTATATATCTGCAGACAACGTCATAGAAGGTGGAAATATAATAGGTGCTAAGTTCATTGTTAATTTACCATTGGCAGATTAGATGAAATATTAAGATTGATTAATGTTGTATATAACCTATATTTTATGATCTATGGCAAATGAAGATTACAAAATAGCAGATATAAATCTTGCAGATTTCGGTAGAAAAGAGATTTCACTTGCTGAAACTGAAATGCCTGGATTAATGGCATTAAGAAGTGAATATAAAGGAAAAAAACCACTTGAGGGGGCAAGAATTCTCGGCTGTCTTCATATGACTATACAAACTGCTGTGCTAATTGAAACATTAGTAGAATTAGGTGCCGATGTTAGATGGTCATCGTGCAATATATTTTCAACACAAGATCATGCTGCAGCCGCAATAGCAAAAGCAGGTATACCAGTTTATGCATGGAAAGGTGAAACAGAAGAAGAATATTGGTGGTGTGTAAGACAAACGATTGAAGGTAAAGAGGGTTGGAAACCAAATATGATTCTCGACGATGGTGGTGATCTTACAAGTTTAATGCATAAAGAATATAATGACTTATTAAAAGAAGTAAAAGGGCTCTCAGAGGAAACAACAACAGGTGTACTCGCATTAAAAAAAATGGAGAGTGAGGGTACGTTAATGGTACCAGCTATTAATGTAAATGACTCAGTCACCAAATCTAAATTCGATAATCTCTATGGCTGTAGAGAAAGTTTAGTTGATGGAATTAAAAGAGCAACAGATGTCATGATGTCAGGTAAAGTTGCTATAGTTGCTGGCTTTGGTGATGTTGGCAAAGGCAGTGCTGCTTCATTACGTCAAAGTGGTGCAAGAGTAATGGTTACTGAAACGGATCCAATTTGTGCATTACAAGCGGCAATGGAAGGCTATGAAGTTGTATTGATGGATGAAATGATTAAGGAAGCAGATATAGTTGTTACTGCTACTGGGAATAAAGATATTGTTACCGCAGACCACATGAGAGATATGAAAGATAGAGCAATTTTATGCAACATTGGTCATTTCGATAACGAAATTCAAGTTGATGCACTTAGAAATTATAAATGGGATGAGATCAAGCCACAAGTACATGAAATTACTTTTCCAGATGAAAAAAGAATCATTCTATTAGCTGAAGGAAGGCTTGTAAACTTAGGCTGTGCAACTGGGCACCCAAGCTTTGTAATGAGTGCTTCTTTTACAAACCAGGTAACAGCACAAATTGAATTGTGGAATAATTCGGAAAATTATGAAAAAAAAGTCTATGTACTTCCAAAGCATTTGGATGAAAAAGTTGCACGTCTCCATTTAGAAAAGGTAGGAGCTAAACTTACACAATTATCCAAAGATCAAGCTGACTATATTAGTGTAACTCCAGAGGGTCCTTATAAACCTGAAGCTTATCGATACTAAATTTTATTTTAGTGTTAGAGTTTATTTATGCTTCTGAAAAATGAGAAGGATACTCAACTGTTTGCTAGAGAATTAGTCAAGTTTTCTAAAGGTAGCAATATAGTAATTTGTCTTAATGGTAATTTAGGATCTGGAAAAACCACATTCAGTAGGTATTTTATTCAAGAGTATTTAAAAGATGCAAAAATAAAAGAAATACCAAGTCCAACCTTCACCTTATTGCAGGTGTATGAACATAGAAATATTAAAATTAATCATTTTGATTTTTATAGACTTAATTCAGCTGCAGAGTTAGTTGAGTTAAATTTTATGGAGTCTACATTTGACGATGCATGTTTAATAGAATGGTCTGATAAATTTAAAGAAATTCTCCCATCAGATCGAATAGAAATTATATTTAAAATTTTAAAAAATAATAATCGTAAGGTTGACATAAAAAAATTTGGTAGGTTTAAAAATTTAAAAATCGATGGATAATCGTTTCAATAAGCTATTACTATATTTAGAGAAACAGAAAATCTCTACTAAAAATTTATTTGCAATTAAAAGTGATGCATCTTTCAGAAAATATTATAGATTAGAAAATAATATCCTAGCCATGGATGCAGCACCTGAAAAAGGTGAGTCAATTTCAAAATTTTTAGAAATTGCAAGGATACTTCATTCATTTAATTTAAGTGCTCCTAAGATAATAGATGTAAATAACAAAGAAGGTTTCATTCTTCTAGAGGATTTTGGAGATAAAGTTTTTTCTAAACATATGAATAAAGAAAATAAAAAAAATTTATACAAGAAAGCAATTGATGTTTTAATTGATATAAAAATTAAATCTCACCAAAATAAATCTTATTTAAGTAAATT
>CACANZ010000031.1 GCA_902533965.1 uncultured Pelagibacteraceae bacterium
TTTCCGTTAAATATAATGGATAATAGATTCAACACTAAATTAATAAAAGATACAATAGAACGTCAGTCGATAAGGATATATATAAGATCTATATTCTTACAAGGTTTACTGCTTACGAATTCAGCAATTCATCATAATTATTTTAAAAGATGGAGAGTTCATTTTTTGACTTGGGAAAAGTGGTTAGAAGAAATCAAAGTATCACCCTTAGATGCTTGCCTAAACTATGCTACATCAGTATTTAGTGACTCTAGAGTAATAGTAGGTGTTTCTTCACTAAGTGAAATTAGTGAAATATGCAGCGTACCAACTAAAAAAATCCCAACTATTCCAAATCAATTAAATTTTAATGAACCCGAGTTAGTTGATCCTAGAAAATGGACTCTTGAGTAAAGTGAAAAAAAATTTAAAACTTGGACTGATTGGCTATTCAGAAGGCAACGGCCATCCATTCTCCTGGTCAGCAATAATAAATGGTTTCAATCAAAAATATTTAAACAGATGTCCATATCCAATTATAAGAGAATATCTAACTCATGAAAAAAATCTAAATCAAGATATTGTAAACGCAAATGTAACGCATGTTTGGACTCAAAATATTAAATATTCAAAATTAATATCTGACTTTTCTAATATACCAGTCATAGTTAGCGAATTCACAGATATGGTTGGAAAAGTGGACGCTGTACTTTTGGCCAGAGATGATTATGAAAACCATTATAAATATAGCAAACCATTCCTTGAGGCCGGTATTCCAATTTATATCGATAAACCTATTGCTGTTGAAAGAGCTGCATTAGATAAAATACTTAAATTACAGTCTTATGAAGGACAAATTTTTTCTCATTCTGCATTAAGATATGCTAATGAATTTAATTTTGACAAAAAATTCTTAGACAGTTTTGGTAACATTCAGGAAATAGTAGCAATATCACCCAAGGACTGGAATCGTTATTCAATTCATATTATTGAACCCGTAATAAAATCATTCCAACTTGATAATGATTTTTCAATAATCAGTAAAAATAATTACGAAGAAGCTGGCAAGGTTTTAAATGTAAAATGGGAAAATAAGTTCAGGGTTAAATTTATAACAACAGGTACTTCAGATAGTGAATTTTCAATAGAAATTATTGGTAATAAAAAATCACAAGTAATTTATTTAAAAGATACTTATTCTGCTTTTAAAAGCTGTATTCTTGATTTTATTGAAGGATTAAATAATAATTCTAATGACTATTCAGAAAAAGAATTGTACTTAATTGTAAAGCTTATTGAAGCAGGTGTAAGATAATATAGAACAATATGTTTGATAAAGATAAAAAAAGACGTACTGTTTTGATTACAGGAGCAACAGGCGATATAGGTTATGAGTTTGTTAGAGGTTTTGCTAACTTAGATTATAACATTATTTTTACAAGTAGAAGCAAAGTTAAATCAAAACAACTAATAGATTTTGCAAGTAAGCATGGATGTCAAATAATACACAGTATTATTATCAATTTAGATGATGATGAAGCTACAGATAGAATTATTAGTAAAATTAAAAAAATAAAACTTTATCCTGATATTTTATTAAATAACGCAAGAAATAAAGATAACTTAAAAACAAATCATAAAGGTATAATAAATAGGACAAAATGGATAAGCGAATTCAAAATTAATGTTTTAGTACCATACGAATTAAGTTTAAAATTAACTGCATTAAAAAAATCACCACTAAAAAAAATCATAAATATTTCGTCGATATATGGCGTAGTGGCACCCAATATCAAAATATATAAGAATCCAAAAAAAGACTCAGCAATAAATTATGGTACTGTGAAAGCAGCTCTAAACCATTTAACAAAAGAGTTAGCAGTTAGGTTGGCAGATAAAAAAATTCAGGTAAATTCAGTTTCGTATGGCGGAGTGAGAGGAAATCAGAGTAAATCGTTCCAAAAAAAATACTCTAATTTATCACCACAAAATAAAATGATACCTAAGAATGAATTATTTGGTGTCATTGAATTTTTAATTTCTGACAAATCTGAAAATATAAATGGTCATAATATTATAGTAGATGGCGGATGGACTATATGGTGAATAAGGTAATATGTATTATACCTGCAAGAAAGAACTCAAAAAGAATAAAGAATAAAAATATTATATCGTTTGATGGCAAGCCGATGATTTATTGGACAATCAAAGCAGCATTGAACAGTAAAATATTCAGTAAAGTTATTGTATCAACTGATTGTGAAGAAATTAGAGAAATTTCTTGTAAAATAGGTGCGGAGGTTCCATTTTTAAGAAATAAATTAGCAGATGATTATACACCAATATCCTTAGTTACGCTGTCAGCATTATCGCAAGCTGAAGAATACTGGAATGAGAAATTCGATATAGTTGTACAAATGATGCCCAACTGTCCTAATAGAGACAAAAATACTATAATGAATGCTTTTAATTATTTTATAAAAAACAAATGTGAATTTCTATTATCTTCAAGTAAATTCTACAATACACTGCCATGGTGGTCATTTACAGTTAATGAGGAAAATGAGCCAAAATATAATTTTCCTGATCAATTAACGAAAAGATCTCAGGATTTAGAAGAAATTTATTGTATTACAGGGGCATTATGGATTGCTAAAGCTGAGTCTTTAAAGAAGGAAAAAACATTTTATGGAAAAAAACATAAGACATATCAAT
>CACANZ010000032.1 GCA_902533965.1 uncultured Pelagibacteraceae bacterium
ACCAAGATACTGGTATTTTCCATCCTCCAAAAGGAATCGTAAATAAAGATGCAATGAAACCAAATAATGTAAAATACCAAGCAATCAAATAGGAAGGTTCGGTCTCACTTAATAAACGGATTGAAATCGACACCATCGCAAAGAATACACAAAATAAAATTGGTAATAACATGTAGACACTAAACTCACTGGATGTTGGATTGATTATGATCAAGACTCCAGCAAAACCAATCACAATTGCAACCCATCTTCTTACTCTTACAAGTTCACCAAGTATAAATATTGACAGCAGTGTGCTAAAAATTGGTGATGCAAACGTGAGACTTACAGTGGTTGCAAGGGGTAAATAATGAAGACTTGCATAAACACAAAAAAGTGCAGCTGTTCCAGTGAATGCTCGAATAAACATCAAGCCGGGTTTAGTAGTATGAAAAAAATTACCCCACCTTTCTTTAGGCACAACTAGAAAAAGAGGGATCAAGCCTCCTATCATACGTGCCGCAATGACCATGCCTATTGAATATTCTGCAGTTGTCCATTTTACTGCTATATCCATGACGCTGAAACCTGTAACAGATATCAGCATATAGAAAGCGCCCAACTTAATATTATTTCTGTTCATATAGATTTTATTAAAATTTAGATTATCATTAATCAAATTTTAAACCTATGAACATTTGGAAATATTTAATAGCAGCCTCTTTGGGAAACATGATAGCGGGCCCTTTAGGCGCACTTGCATTTACTGCAGGTGCATACTTTCTTGGAAAGAAAACAAACTTTAGAAATCCTGGAGCTAACTTTAATAGTAATCAAGGTGTTTATGCTCTAGGGCTTGTAGTGCTTTGTGCAAAGTTGGCAAAAGCAGATGGAAGAGTCACTGACGACGAAATAAGAAAATTTAAAAAAATATTTAAAATACCTCAAGAAAACATGAAACAAGTTGGGGCAATATGGAAAGAAGCTGCACAAACCAGTGCAGGATTTGAACCTTATGCTCAGCAATTAAGAGATACTTTCTACCGGACTCCGCAAATGTTAGAGCAAGTAATATTAGGCCTATTTGAAATTGGGTATGCTGATCATGATTTATCGGCTCCAGAACTGAAATATATAAAAAAAGTTAGCCAGATTTTTGGAATTGATCAAACAACGTTCAATAGATTAAGAAATTCTCGACCTGAATTTGTAAAAGAAGACCCGTACAAGGTGCTTGGCGTTTCTAAATCTCAAACATCTGCAGAAATAAAAAAAGTTTACAGAAATTTAGCTCGCAAAAATCATCCTGATATCGTTCGGGCAAAAGGTATTACTGATAAAAGCCTTATTCAAAAAGCAAAAGAAAACTTTCAGAGAATTAATGATGCATACGAACAAATTTTAAAAATTAGAGGTGAAAAGTAGGCAAAATTCCTATTCTTTTTTATCATTTTTAAATGTGCATTTAGAGCTATAATAATATCATGGAATTTTTAACATTCATTGCTGTATGTGTATTAATTTATCTTGTTTATTTAATTCGACAGGACTTTAAAGATCATTCTGTAAGGATTGAAAGCCAAATGCAGCGTGTTACTGAAGTTGTTATCAAGAATCAAGAAAAGCAAGAATAATTACTTCTTTTTACTCCAATTATTACGTTTTCTATTTCTAATTAAAGGTGGGTACACACCTGTTGATAGATAGATTTTGATAAATCTGAGTTGTAAAAACCAAATTTTTTTTAACACTTCAATCATTATTTTTGATAATGCATCTCATTCGCTCTTATTTCAATTCAATTTTTTTACAATTTGACTATAAGTAAACTAATGAGCAATGATATTTCTAATTACAACAATTGGTTAGATGCGTGGAATGATTTTTACGAGAAAGAAAAAGAATTAGTAGAACTCGATCCTAATGCCGCGCTTGTTTCCTCAGTTGATGTAGAAGGTTATCCAAACGCTCGTGTTATACTGATTAAAGACGTATCAAAAAAAGGCTTTATTTTTTACACAAACTATCAGTCTCAAAAAGGTAAGGAACTTTTTCATAATAATAAAGGACACCTCACATGGTATAGTAGAGCACAAGGTGTTTCTATTCGCATTCAAGGTGAAGTACAAAAGATTGATGCTTCAATTTCAGATAATTATTTTGCATCTAGAGATCGTAATGCTCAAATTTCAGCAAGTATTTCTAAACAATCAGAAGCGGTTGAAAGCAGAGAAGTTCTTGATGCTGAATTTAAAAAATTTGCAGATGATTATGAAGGCAAAGAGATACCCAGGCCTGATCATTGGGGAGGGGTTATAATACATCCTGAAAAAGTAGAAGTTTGGAAAAGTAGAGACGATTATAAAACAAGACTTCACGATAGAATTGTCTTTACATTTTCAAATGATCA